>JALFRV010000046.1 GCA_022778905.1 Prevotella sp.
CATCATCTCACCCCCTCATCCTCCCTTCATCCGCTCATCACCATCATCATCTCACCCCCTCATCCTCCCTTCATCCGCTCATCCCCATCATCATCTCACCCCTCATCACCCAACGTAACATGAATAATGTCGTGCGGAAGACTTGCGGCTTCTGAAATTTTTCGTATCTTTGCAGACAGCATGCACCTGCTCCCGAAAATCGGAATCGGATCCATGCGCCGGCAGGACGAAGGGTATGGCCGGCAGTCCAATAAAATGAGCGATTATGATTATGATCAAGCACGACGTGAAAGGGAACCGGGGGACTTTCACGGCCTATGAAGACGACACAGAGGCAGGTATCATGACCTACGAACAAACCGACGCACACACCATCCTGATTGACCACACCGAGACCTACGAAGGATTTGAAGGACGCGGGATCGGCAAGGCTCTCGTCAAGGCAGGCATGCAATATGCCAAGACCGAAGGGCTCACCATCGTCCCCGTATGCTCGTTCGCGCGGGCGGTGATCAAGCGAAGTGAACAATAAAAACCAGCCTCCGCAGGCGGCGGGAATCAACAAATCAACATCAAGAAACAGCAAATGAAGAAGATCTTATTCATACTGGGCTCCAAACGCGCCCAATCTTTCAACCGGCAGGTGGCCGAACATGTGGCAGCCGGCCTCAACGGACGGGCGGAAGTGGAATGGCTTGACTACAAGTCACTGACGTTCATCAACCAGGACGAAGAATTCCCCACGCCGCCCGAGGTGGCAAGAGTGCGCGAGGCAGTCATGGCTGCCGATGGGCTCTGGGTGTTCACGCCAGAATACAACTACAGCTATCCAGCCATCGTGAAAAACCTGTTCGACTGGCTCTCACGCCCGGTGAACCCAGGTGACTACACCACTCCGACGGCCATTACAGGCAAGAAAGTGGCCATCACAGGCATCGGCGGAAAGGCTAAGACACAAGGTTGCCGTGAGAAACTCTGCGAACTTTTGAACTGTATCGGTGCTTCGCCGATGGAGCAGACGCTCGGCCTGCAGGCAGCTGCCGAGGCATGGCAGAGCAACATAGTCACCCTCGACGACGGGCAGAAACAGGAATTGGCACAGCAGCAGGAGGCATTCCTTGCCTTCATCAGCTAAGCGTTTACACCTTATTATATATATAGAAGCCCTGCATCCATGTGGTTGCAGGGCTTCATCGCATGGTCGCGGCTGGATTGCCGTGCCGCTCTTACGCATTCTGAAGGCCTTCACGCTGGCACTCCCGATAGCGTATAGGCGACATTTTCATTACCTGCGAGAAGAGCCGGGAGAAGTAGTAGCAGTCATCGATGCCCACTTTCAGACTGACCTGATTGATCTTCATATCCGTCGAAGCCAACAGCTGGCAGGCCAACTGGATCTTCAGCTGATTGTAATAGTTCAGCGGTGACATGCCCGTGCGCTTCTTGAAGAGGGCCGCGAAATGTGATATGGAATATCCGGTGTAGGCCGCTATCTCTGACAGGGTGACCTTCCGCTCGATGTGTTCCTTCATGAAGTGGATGGCAGAGTCGACCACATCCGTCTCCCCGGCGTTTGTCCGCCGGTAGAGCGTAAGATATCTCATCGAGGCGAGATAATAATGGAGCAGGCTCGAAGCATAGCGCAGGTTCTCGAGGCTGTATCCGTTCTCAAGCGTATGGAAGATGTCTTCGAAGAGATCATTGCGCTCGAAGATGCGCGAGTTGACTGCCGGACTGATGCTCTGTGGCACTTGCGCTCCTTGCGCATAGACGTCGGCGTGGGGCCCGCAGAAGTGTACCCAATAGATGGTCCATGGATCTGCCTCGTCGGCTCCGTAGGCATGCGGGCAGCCTGCGGGCAGGATACAGTATTGATTGGCCGCCAGTCGGCATGTCTGACCATCGGCGTGTCCGTCCGGCCCGTCCACTCTGAACCATCCGGATCCCTCGACACAGTAGATCAGCACATGCTGGCTGATGGGGTGCAGCCGCTCTCTGAAGTGGTGATCGGCATGCGGATAGTAGCCTATGTCAGTGATGTAGAGACTCGAGGTCAGCGGGTCGTTGCGCTCAATGTCAGTCACCATCGGCGGCAGGACAATGGATCGCTCGCCGGTGAATCCGTCTTTCAGCTTCAGCATCTTATCTTTCTTAAGGATTATTCCGCTGCAAAAGTAAGAAAATAATCCATCTTTTCCAACTCTTTTTCTATTTCATTTCCAGAAAAAAGCATTTATCTTTGCCATCATAAAAATTGATCAGACATGAAGCGAACATTCGTTTATTTTATCTGTATGGTAGCCGCATTGGGCGGACTGCTGTTCGGTTACGACTGGGTAGTGATCGGCGGAGCAAAGCCTTTCTATGAAGCCTACTTCGGAATTGCCGATTCCGCCGGCGACCAGGGACTGGCCATGACCACCGCCTTGATAGGTTGCATGTTGGGAGCGATGGTATGCGGCAGCCTCGCAGACCGCATGGGACGGCGCAAACTGCTGATGGTGGCGGCCATAGTGTTCATCCTTTCGGCCTACGCAACAGGTGCGGCCGACGGCTTCGGGGCCTTTCTCGTTGCCCGACTCTTCGGCGGTGTGGGCATCGGACTCGCGTCGGGACTGTCGCCGATGTACATTGCCGAGGTCGCACCGGCTGACATCCGCGGCCGGATGGTCAGTCTCAACCAGATGATGATCGTGCTCGGGATCCTCGCCGCACAGGTCATCAACTGGCTCATTGCCGATCCGATGCCCGCCGGGATCACCACGGAGGCGATCGCGCAGTCGTGGAACGGGCAGTCGGGATGGCGCTGGATGTTCTGGATGCCGGTCTTTCCGGCCGCCGCATTCCTGATTCTCGCGTTCTTCATTCCAGAGTCGCCGCGCTGGATAGCCATGCGTGCAGCAGGCACGAAACAGGCCGGCCCAAGCAGCGGACCGGGCCTGCGCCAGCTCTTCTCCCGCCAATACGCGCGTCTGCTTGGCCTCGGTCTCTTCATCGCCGTGTTCCAGCAGTGGTGCGGGACCAATGTGATCTTCAACTATGCACAGGAAGTTTTCCACAGCGCAGGATATGAGATCGGCGACGTGCTGTTCAATATCGTCGTCACGGGCATTGCCAACGTGGTCTTCACAGTGATCGCCATCTACACCGTCGACAGGCTCGGGCGAAAGCCGCTGATGCTCATCGGCGCCGGCGGACTCAGTCTGATCTATGCCGTCTTGGGCTGTTGCTACTTCCTGCACGTCACCGGCGTGGGCATGATCCTGCTCGTCGTGGCCGCCATCGCGTGCTATGCGATGACGTTAGGACCCGTCACTTGGGTGCTCATCTCGGAGATCTTCCCCGACCGGATCCGCGGCGTGGCCGTCGCGACCTGCACGTTCGCCCTCTGGGTAGGCAGCTCCACGCTAACCTATACCTTTCCTTTCCTCAACCGGGCATTAGGCAGTTACGGCACGTTCTGGATCTATTCGGCCGTCTGTGCCGTAGGCTTTGTCTTCTTCAAATACGGTCTGCGGGAAACGAAGGGACAGGATCTCGGTAAGGCATAGGCGGCCTCCGGGCCGGCCGAAAGAGGCTGCCGAAACAGTCATTTCAATCATTCGTACATCACAAACAATCATTACAATCATGGTAAAAGCATGGAGAGAAACAGTCATCATCCCGACCTACCGGGTCGGGAAGGCTGAAAAGAATCCCATATTCTTAGAGAAACGCGTCTACCAAGGATCCTCCGGCGTGGTCTATCCCTATCCTGTCATCGAGTCTATAACCGATGAGAAGGAGGACGTGGCGTATCATGCGGTCTATATGGAGAATGAATATATCAAGGTCATGCTGCTGCCGGAGCTCGGCGGAAGAGTGCAAATGGCCTATGACAAGATCAAGCAACGCCACTTCGTCTACTACAACCATGTCATCAAGCCGGCCCTTGTCGGACTGGCCGGACCATGGATCAGCGGGGGCATCGAGTTCAACTGGCCCCAGCACCATCGCCCTTCGACCTTCCTGCCGACCGACTCCACGATCGAAGAACATGCCGACGGGAGCGTCACCGTGTGGATTAACGAGCAGGAACGGATGTTCCATCAGAAGGGCATGGCAGGCTTCACGCTGCGCCCCGGATGCGCTTACTTGGAGATAAAAGGTCGGCTCTACAACCGCACGGACATGCCCCAGACCTTCCTCTGGTGGGCCAACCCGGCCGTGGCCGTGAATGATGACTATCAGAGCGTGTTCCCCCCTGACATCCATGCGGTGTTCGACCATGGCAAACGGGCCGTGAGCAGCTTCCCCATAGCTACCGGCATCTACTACAAGATGGACTACAGCGCAGGCGTGGACATATCCAATTACAGGAACATCAAGGTGCCTACGAGCTACATGGCCGTCAACTCCAAGTACGACTTTGAAGGCGGATACGAGAACGATACGCATGGCGGGATGCTCCATGTGGCATCTCATCACGTCAGCCCAGGCAAGAAACAGTGGACCTGGGGCAATGGTGACTTCGGCCGGGCATGGGACCATAACCTCACCGATGATGACGGACCGTACATCGAGTTGATGGCCGGGGTCTATACGGAGAATCAGCCCGACTTCTCCTGGCTGATGCCCTACGAGGAGAAGCAGTTCACGCAGTACTTCATGCCCTATCGGGATCTGGGCATCGTCAAGCAGGCCTGCAAGGACCTGATCATGAATATCGCCGACCCGGAAGACCGTGCGGAGGGCGAAGAAGTAAGGTTAATGTTGCAGGCAACAAGCAAACAGCGGTGGCGGATGATGCTTACGGATCAGCAAAAGCATGTCTATTGGGACGAGACAGCCGTCTTGAGTCCCGACGAGATCTTCATTCGCGACATCCGGATCAATGGTGCGGACCGGCAAGGGCTCAGGTTTGCCGCCTGGAAAGTGTACGGGCAGACCGAGCAGAAAGCCTTGGGCAGGCCCCATCTGACGTGGGCGCCCGAGCCGGACGAGATCCGTCCGATCCCCGAATCGGCCGAACCGGCGCTGCTCCCGCAGGAGATCAAGACCACGGAACAGCTCTATCTGACCGGCCTGCACTTGGAACAGTACCGCCACGCAACCTATAACCCGGTCGAATACTATGAGGAAGCGTTGCGCAGAGACCCGCTCGACTATCGCTGCAACAACGCCTTGGGCCTGTGGTATGTCCGGAAAGGACGCTTCGCAAAGGCCGAACCGTATCTCCGCACGGCCCAAAAGGTGATCATGAAGCGCAATCCCAACCCCTACGACGGGGAGCCCCTCTACAACCTCGGACTGTGTCTGAAGTATCAAGGGAAGACGGATGAAGCCTACGAATGGTTCTGGAAGTCGACCTGGAACAAAGGCTGGGCAGACGCGGGGTATTTCGCCGCCGCACAGCTGTCTGCCCTTCAGGGGCGCTGGGAAGACGCTTTGGAGGAGGTGGACCGTGCCTTGATCCACAACAGCCACCATCACAAGGCGCGCGCCTTGCGGTGTGTCGTGCTCCGGAAGATGGCCGAATGCCGGCCCGGATTTGCCCCTGACGAAGACGGGCAGCATGCGCCGGCCGGAGGGAAGGGCATCTCCGGACCAGCCGGACCGGCATCCGTGACGGCCGATTTCATGGAAGCATCGCTGCAGATCGATCCCTTCAACTACGGCGTACACTACGAGCGTTGGCTGCTGACCGGTGACCAAACGCAGCGGGAGCATCTCGCCACCCTCCTGCGGGGCGACATCAACAACTACGAGGAACTTGCTCTGGACTATGCGCAGGCCGGTTGCTGGCAGGAGACCGTCGACATCCTGAAGGCGGCGATCCATGCGCAGGCCTCCTCGCCCATGACCTATTATTATATAGGATGGGCCTTGGAGCAGAGCCAGAAGCATGACGAGGCCCTGCAGGCATTCCGGAACGGCGAGCGCGCAGACAGCAGCTACTGCTTCCCCAACAGGCTTGAGGCGATCCTTGCCTTGGAATGCGTCAAGCGCAAAGACGCGCAGTGCAGCAAGGCACCCTATTATCTCGGTTGCCTCGATTATGACAAACGGCAGTATGATGTAGCCATCAGCAACTGGGAACTGTCGCTCGAGCGCAACCCGGAGTTCCCCACCGTCTGGCGCAATCTGGCCTTGGCCTATGCCAACAAGCGCGATGACTGGGACACGGCACGGCGATACATGGAGAAGGCTTTTGCCCTCCATCCCGCCGACAGCAGGATCCTGATGGAGCTGGACCAGCTTTACAAACGTCTCCAAAGGCCGCACGCAGAGCGGTTGGCATTGCTCCGGCAGCATCCCGAGCTCATTGCGCAACGCGATGACCTGCTCCTTGAGGAGATCACACTGCTCAACCAGACCGGCGACTTTGACCATGCGATGCGCCTGCTTGATGCCCATCGCTTCCATCCATGGGAAGGAGGCGAAGGCAAAGTGAGCTTCCAGTACCAGCTGAGCAGGCTCTCGCTGGCGCAAAAGGCCATTGCCGGCCACGACTATGACCATGCCATCGGGCTGCTCAGACAGTGTCTGGTCTATCCGCCTCACCTCGGTGAGGGCAAGCTATACGGTGCCCAGGAAAACGACTTCTTCTATTTCCTCGGCGTGGCCTATGCCGCCAAAGGCGACGAAGCGCAGGCCCGCGCCTGCTGGGAACATGCAGTGGAAGGTCCGCAGGAGCCTGCGGCTGCCATCTACTACAACGACGCGAAGCCCGACAAGATCTTCTACCAAGGGCTCGCGCTGCTTCAGCTCGGCCGGGAGGAGGAAGCCCGCAGCCGCTTCTACAAGCTGATCAACTACGGGAAGAACCATCTCTTCGACCAAGTGGTGATGGATTACTTCGCCGTAAGCCTCCCCGACCTGCTCATCTGGGACGACTCGCTGCAGCGGAAGCATGAGATCCACTGCCGATACATGCTCGCCTTGGGCTACGCAGGCATGGGCGACCGACGGCACGCACGCCGTTATCTGCAGGAAGTGCTGTCGCTCGACATCAACCATGACGGTGCCCGGCAGCTGCAGCGCTCGTTGTTCGGCTCGCCGGAAGATTGATCCGGACAGCAAACAGCCTATCTCCGACATCGGCGTACCAGGTTTCCGGAACCGGCACACTCACGGGGCTTGCATCTTATATATATCATAAGGTGCAGGCCCCGTTCCCGTTTGCGCGATAAGGAACAGCCGTCAGTCTCAAGCGGCCGATCCGTTCGGCGAAGCCGGAGCCCTAATCCGACTCCGGCTGACCGATTATTTTTTTCGCCCGATGCTTGTCTGTTTTCGAGAAAAATACTACATTTGCCAACAGAAGCGCTGCAAAGATCTCGCGCAAAGTCTGCGGATCGGATCGGCGACTGTCAGCGGACATGGCCGGAGGAAACGATCTGCCCCAACGCCTGACCATTCACACGCGACATGAAAACCACGATAACCCGCATGGAAAAGAAACGAAATCTGAGTCTCCTCATCTGTCTCCTGCTCGCCCTGACCGTCCGCGCCGAAGTGGCAGAAGGCGTCATCTACTTCAAGGACGGCCATCAGTTGGAGGTCGGCGGTGATGACCGGCTCGAACTGCCGATGAAAGATGACGACGTCAAAGTCTTCAAGTCTTACTACTCGCGGAAGCGAGAGGAACAGCGCTACGAGCCCACCGGCATCGACTCCGTCGTCTGCTGGCATCCCGCCTCAAAGCAAGCGCGCTTCCGCCTCTGCATGGTACAGACCGTCGGATGGTGCTGGCTCTACATCGGGACACCCTTCATCCATGTGCTGGTCTATGCCTCCAAAGGCTACGCACTGACCGGGATGGGCGGCATCTCGGCCACTCAGGTCGATCTGTACGGATCCATGTTCGGCCGGTTAGTGCATTCGAAGTGCGACTTCTACTTAGAAGCGCCGGGCAAACCGCTGCGGAATCTCGGCAACGCCTATAAGAAAGCCGACCGGCAGTTTGTCGATTCCGTATGCGATTATGTGAAGGACGACCCTGTCACCGTGGCCCGGTTGCGCACGCTCATCGGCCGTAACCGCAGCCATTTTCTCATGGAACTCGCCGACTATCAACCCCTTTAGCCTCCATTAGCAACCACTTTAAAGATATCGCTTATGAGAAAAACGCTGATCATGCTGCTGCTCCTGACAGCAGCCGTAACCCATCTGGCAGCCAAAGATGATGACCCCGACGCCCGCTTCGTCAAGGTGACGCTGAAGGACGGCAAGACTGTAGAAGGCTGGCTGCCGAAAAAAACCGACGTCTTCAACTGCCAGTGGTCGTTCAAGTTGTGCAATGCGCCCGACACAAAGAAAGGCACCGAGTACAAGGCAGAACAGGTGAAGAGCCTGCTCTTTCCCCGACAGACGACCGAACATCCCAAAGGCTGGCTATGGGAAAACGTCACGGTCTACTGGTATCTGAACATTTACACCCGCTCGTTCAAGACGTTCGAATCGCTTTTACCATTGGAGTACAGAGGCGACAAGGCTTCGGCCTATACCATCCGGTTCTGGTCTCCTCCCGTTCCACAGGCCCACGCGGCCGGCGTCTGGGTCGCTCATTCGGTGCTCTACATCCCCGGTGCCCCGCACGCGTTTCTGATCTACAACCATGGCGTCAGCAAGTCGGAGCCTGAGAAATATATCAGAAAGCAATTCGCAGACTATGACCCGGCACTCGGGGAATACCTCTACGAGTGGTATCACGCCGACTCCAAGATATCGAAAAAACAAATCTCGGACGACGAGTCGACGCTTGTGCGGGTCTATGAGCAATACTTGAAAGAAAAGAAACAGCCAAGGTAGCGGCGACGGAAACGGCAGCAGAGCCATGCACCGGCCGTTTCCATGTGCCGCAGACCATGCCGTCGGGCAGATCACTGCCGTCAGCCCGCGGCTTCGGAGCCGTCACCGGGACCTTCCGGCGACGGCTTTTGCACGTTCGGAAGGGAAGCGCTGCCGGATGTGCAGACGTGGTGAACGCCGCGTGCAGCTATCTTGCACATCACGTGCAGCTATCCTGCACGCCGTGTGCAACTCCCCTGCACATCTGCCGTTGACAGTCTGTGGAGATCGGAGACCGTGAGGGCCGTGAGGGCGGAAACACGCTTCCCTGCGGCGAAAAGCCCGCGGCACAAATCCGGGAAACGGTGTCGGCCGATGGCCTTCGGAGACTCCGGGGAGCAGGGAGAGACGCCACAGGGCGGGCAAAGAGTGGCCGGGGCCGTTGAAAAATCCATTATTTTAGGAACAATATCTATTGCGTGCCCTCGAAATAATGCTTATTTTTGCGAATGGTTCATGACAGACCGTCTGCCCGCAGGCACATTCGGACAGGAGGTGAAGCCGACGGCGGCAGCCTGAAGGATCATGAACCGGAACAAAAAACGACAAGGATGAAACAGACCGCAAGGACACTGCTGACGGCAGTATGCCTGATATGGGCGCTCGGAATGGGGGCGCAGGTGAAGGAAGTGACATGGGACGCGCGAAGCCTGAGCGTCAATGGCAGGCGCGTGCTGCCCGTCATGGGCGAGGTGCATTTCAGCCGTCTGCCCGAGACAGAATGGGCGAAGGCCGTGGAGCAGATGAAGGCGGGCGGCGTGACGATGATCGCCACCTACGTCTTCTGGAACCATATCGAGGAGGTGGAAGGGCAGTTCGACTGGAGCGGACAGCGCAACCTGCGCCGCTTCTTGGAGATCTGCCGGACGGCGGAGGTGCCGGTCATCCTGCGGTTGGGGCCGTTCTGCCACGGCGAGGTGCGCAATGGCGGCATTCCCGACTGGGTGTATCTGCAGGCCAAGGCATCGGGCAGCGACCCGGAGGGCAAGCCGCTGAAGGTGAGATCCGCCGACCCGCGGTTTCTCCGGATGGTGGCTGCGCTCTATCGGCAGATCTTCACCCAGGGGCAGGGACTGCAGTGGAAGGACGGCGGTCCGGTCATCGCGTGCCAGTTTGACAATGAGTACCGCGGCAGCGGAGACTATCTCATGGCACTGAAGAAGATAGCCCGTGAGGTCGGATTCGACCTGCCTTTCTATACACGAACAGGCTGGCCGGAACTGACGACGCCCGTTCCGTTCGGCGAGATGCTGCCCCTCTACGGCGACTATGCGGACGGATTCTGGGAGCGGAGCATCGCGGAGACGGCCGGAGACTATTGGAAAGCCTTCTTCTTCAAGCCGTTCCGGAGCTCGACGGCCATCGCTTCCGAGCAGCTCAAAGACCAGCAGGAGTGGATCAGCAAGGGTGACGAGGACTATCCCTACTTCACCTGTGAACTCGGGGGAGGCATGGCTACGGCCTACCACCGCCGGCCCTATCTCTACGCGGACGATGCGCTGGCGATGGCCGTTGTCAAGCTCGGAAGCGGCAGCAATCTGCTTGGCTACTACATGTATCACGGCGGCACCAATCCCGACGGCAAGCTGACCGACCTGAACGAGAAACAGCAGACGCCCGCCACCAACTACAACGACATGCCCGTAAAGACCTACGACTTCCAGGCCCCGTTAGGTGAGTTCGGGCAGCGCAATGCTTCTTTCTACCGCCTGCGGCCCCTCCACCTGTTCATCAACGACTTCCAGGAGTCGCTGGCCGCGATGGATGCGACCTTCCCGAATGCGGGGAAGCCGGTCCGGAAGGGCGATGACAGCTACCTGCGATGGAGCTGCCGGGCGGCGGGAGACAGCGGATTTGTCTTCTTCAGCAATTATGAGCGCCTGCAAAAGCTGTCCGCCAAGCGCGGCATACGGTTCGGCTTAGGCTCCGTCACCTTCCCCCGGAAGCCGATGGAGATACCGGCCGGAAGTGTCGGAATATTCCCCGTCAACATGGCCGGCATCCGTTATGCCACGGCACAGCTCGTGGCCCGACGCGACGGCAGGATCTATCTCATGCAACTCAAGGGCGTGCCGGTGGAGATCGCATTGCAGAACGGCAAGACCATCCGCCCCGCCAAGGCGCCCGGAACGCGGAAGACCGTCTGGCCGAACATCTATCTGCTGACCGAAGAAGAGGCCGGGCGGCTGTTTCTCGAACCCGAAAAGCCGACGACGGACATCGCTGTCAGCTACCGGAAAGTGCAGGAAGCAGGCCCGCTGCGCACCATTCCGATCGGGGTCAACCGCGTAGCCGAGGAGCCGGCTGATGCCGACTTCGACCGCGCGGCCATCTATACGGTCGACCTGCCGGCCGATGCCAAGGGACTCATGGAGATCGACTATCACGGCGACTGTGCCCGTCTCTACGCTGATGGGAAGCTGATTGCGGACAACTTCTACTACGGGCGCCCCTTCCTCTATGGGCTCTGGCGCCTGCCGTCCGGCGTCTCCCGATTGGAGCTTCGCATCCTCCCCCTGCAGGAGAATGCCCCCGTCTATCTGCCCCGAGAGGCCGACCGCTCGCCCGGAGAGCAGGTCCGCCGGATCTGGATCAAGTGTGAGGCGGAAACAAAAAAATAGTCTCCGTCGCTCGAAAATAGTTTGAGCCGCACGGGGAGAACTTACGTCTGCCGAGCCGAAGAAAGATCCGGACTTGGCACAGCATGCTTATGAATGCCGACGAGACAGACAATGGAGTGAAAAGAATAGATAAACGGAACGGCCAGAGGACAACTCCAGAGCCCAAAAAAACAGCTTGCCGATGATCGGCAAGCTATTTTCGTATTGGTTGGGATACCAGGATTCGAACCTGGAATGACAGGACCAGAATCTGTAGTGTTACCATTACACCATATCCCATTCATCCTCCCTTTTGGGAATTGCGATGCAAAGATACTGCTTTTTGATGAACCTCCAAACAAAATAGGGAACTTTTTTAATGAAAACCTTAATTTTTTCCAATTTTCATTTGAAAAACATGAATATTACGGGATTAAAATGTAACTTTGTGGAATATTACTTAACAAGTTTACACTGAATGAATGCAACAAGCCAATTGGTAACAACAATCATCAAAGGAATACAGGAAAAGAAAGGACAGGATATCATCATTGTGGATTTGGGAGGCATTGACGGAGCGATCGCCAATTATTTCATCATCTGTCAGGGAAACTCTCCCTCGCAGGTGGAAGCCATCACCGAATCAATCGGAGACGCGGTCCGGACAGAGTCAGGGGAAAAGCCGGCCAATGTGATCGGCCTCGGTAACGACCAGTGGGTGGCCATGGATTATACGGACGTGATGGTTCATGTCTTTCTGCCTGATGTCCGCACGTTCTACGATATAGAGAACCTGTGGGAAGACGCGATACTTACGAAGGTTCCGAACATCGACTGAGTTTTGGCACAATGTTTGATGTACACCTCTTATTACATAACTATCAAGCAACAGCAAGATGAACCAAAACGATTCAAACAACCCCAACAACGACAATAAACAGCCGAAGATGCCGAAGTTCAACACCAGTTGGATCTATCTGATGGTATTGGCCGGACTGATCTTCCTGTTCATCGCCGGGGGCGGGGAGGCCCTCGGCGGAAGTTCTCCGAAGCAGGAAGCGACCTACACAAAGTTCAAGGAATACGTCGAGAAGGGCTATGTCAGCCATGTGGTCATCAACAAGGATGCGGGCACCATGCGCCTTTACATCAACCCGAAGAACATTCGTGACGTCTTCAACATGAGTGCCAAGCAGGTCGGACCGGATCCTTACGTGAACGTGCAGTTCGGTTCGGTCGACGAATTGGAAAAATATCTGACCGCCGCCCAACACGGAAGGAAGCTCCGCGACTTCGGTTACGAGAACGATAAGGGCAGCAATATGCTCAACATTTTCTTTCAACTGGCTCCGTTAGTGCTGCTTGTCGTGCTCTGGATATTGATCATGCGCCGCTGGGGCAACAGTGCCGGCGGAGGCGGTGGTGTCTTCAATGTCGGCAAGAGCAAGGCCAAACTCTATGAGAAGGCCAATGATTTAGGCATCACATTCAAGGATGTTGCCGGACAGGAAGGTGCCAAACAGGAAGTCCAGGAGATCGTGGAATTCCTCAAAAACCCAAAGAAATACACCGACTTGGGCGGCAAGATTCCCAAGGGAGCACTGCTTGTCGGACCTCCGGGAACAGGTAAGACGCTGCTCGCGAAGGCTGTGGCGGGGGAGGCCGGCGTGCCGTTCTTCTCGATGAGCGGATCCGACTTTGTGGAGATGTTCGTCGGTGTGGGCGCCAGTCGTGTGCGCGACGTGTTCCGTCAGGCAAAGGAGAAGGCGCCCTGCATCATCTTCATCGACGAGATCGACGCCGTCGGACGCGCCCGCAGCAAGAACCCGGCAATGGGCGGCAACGATGAACGGGAGAACACGCTGAACGCATTGCTCACCGAGATGGACGGCTTCGGCACCAACAGCGGTGTCATTGTGCTGGCCGCAACCAACCGTGCCGACATGCTCGACAAGGCCCTCCTGCGCGCCGGAAGATTTGACCGGCAGATCAATGTCGACCTCCCTGACCTGACCGAACGCAAGGCGATCTTCCTCGTCCATCTGCGTCCGATCAAGCTGGACGACAGTGTCGACGTCGACTTCTTAGCCCGCCAGACGCCCGGGTTCTCGGGTGCGGACATCGCGAACGTATGCAACGAGGCGGCCCTGATCGCCGCCCGTCACGACAGCATGCATGTCGGGAAGCAGGATTTCTTAGATGCCGTGGACCGCATCATCGGCGGATTGGAGAAGAAGACCAAAGTGATGACGGCCGAAGAGAAGAAGTCCATCGCCATCCATGAAGCCGGACACGCCACGATATCATGGTTCTGCGAGCACGCCAATCCGTTGGTGAAGGTGACGATCGTACCGCGCGGACAGGCCTTGGGCGCAGCCTGGTACCTGCCCGAGGAGCGTGTGATCACCACAAAGGATCAGATGCTTGACGAGATGTGCGCCCTCTTGGGCGGCCGGGCAGCCGAAGACCTTTTCACAGGGCATATCTCCACGGGCGCCATGAACGACTTGGAGCGCGCCACGAAGAGTGCCTACGGCATGGTGGCCTATGCGGGAATGAGCGACGAACTGCCCAACATCTGCTATTATAACAACCAGGAATACCAGTTCCAACGCCCTTATTCGGAGACGACTGCAAAGGTGATCGACGATGAGGTGCTGAAGATGATCAACGGGGAATATGCCCGCGCCAAGCAGATTCTGACCGAACACAAGGACGGGCACAGGCAATTGGCCGAGCTGTTGTATAAGAATGAGGTCATCTTCGCGGAAGATGTGGAGCAGATATTCGGCAAACGCCCGTGGGTCAGCAGGGCGCAGGCGCTCATCAAGGAGAACGAGAAGGATGCGCCGAAATTAGAAGACATGCCCGAGGAAGTGAAGCGGGCGCAGGCCGAGCACGAAGCTGAGGTGGCACGCCGGCAGCAGGCAGGCGGGCAGACCGGCACGCCTTCGACGGGCGACGGTGACAACGCAGCTCCTGCAGACGAATCCAATCAAAACGCATAAGTCATGAGCGAGAAAATGAAGAATCTGATCGTGCGCGCGATCACGGGCATCTTATTTGTTGCCATCATGGTGGTCTGCTTCTTCGAAGTCATGGGAATGATCTCCATCTTTGCCCTCATCACGGGGCTGACAATGTGGGAGTTCACCGGATTGGTGAACGAACGGGAAGACGTACAGGTCAACCGTTTTCTCTCCACCGTGGCCGGGGTCTACTTCTTCCTTGCGGTTGCGGGCCTACAGATCGGCATCACCGAGGGCTTCGCCATCTTCATCCCCTACCTGCTGACCATCGTCTATCTCTTCATCAGCGAGCTTTACGCGAAGAACAAAGACGCCATCCAGAGCTGGGCCTACACCATGCTCGGGCAGATGTATATCGCCCTTCCCCTCTCGATGATCAACATGCTGGCTTTCCAGTCTCATCCCGACGGGCAGGGCGTCCAATTTGACACGCTGCTCCCGATGAGCATTTTCATCTTCCTCTGGACCAACGACACGGGGGCTTACTGCAGCGGTTCGCTCTTCGGACGCCACAAGCTCTTCCCGCGCATCAGCCCGGGCAAGACCTGGGAAGGCAGCATCGGCGGCGGCGTGCTCGTGCTCATCGTGGCCGCCATCATCGGTACGATCGCCGGACGCGGTGCAGATGCCCACATCCTGAACCTCTGGCAGTGGCTCGGTTTAGGACTGGTCGTAGCCGTAGTCGGCACCTGGGGCGACCTGGTGGAAAGCCTCTTCAAGCGCACCTTGGGCATCAAGGACAGCGGAAACATCCTGCCCGGACACGGCGGAATGCTCGACCGCTTCGACTCCTCGCTGATGGCGATACCCGCAGCCGTGATCTATCTCTACACGATTACATTATTCTAAGGTCGGTTCCAGCGAACGGCACCGACGAAAAGAGGATCCCCCGATCCTCTTTTTTTGTGTCTCCGTCCTCCCCCTTTCACCTCTGTTCCGACCACTTCAGACACCCTCAAAAAGCACTGCTGTCATACGGCTCGCGCAGAGCTATGCTTTGGGCGGCCAAGAGCTATCATATGGGGCGCCCAAAGCTATCATATGGACGGCCCAAAGCATAGCTCTGCGCGGGGCATATCTTTCCACAGAGATAAGCACTTGTAAACCAAGAAGTTAGCAAACAATGGGAGTAAACAAGACAAAGGTACCGGACGCGCATCGGAAGGCGACGTGGCAAACCGCCCGGAAACGCGGGACGGAAAGTGGAAAAACAAAGGATGAAAGGGACAGGCCGACGAGGCCGGATCGTCAAAACATTTCATCGAAGATCACGGATGCGCAGATCGACGTCGAGACCTTCCGTTGCCTGCCGGATTGAATCAATGCCCGTGACGCCGAAATGGCAGGGATAGAGCGTCCGGGGGCGGATGATGCGGACGGCGCGTGCAAACTGCGCCGCGCTCATGGCTTCCAAATGGTCGCAGGGCAGGAAGGCTATGTCGATGTCCTTCAGCTGCCGCATCTCCGGAATGAGTTCGGTGTCGCCGGCAATATAGACGCGGAAGCCGTCGAAATCGAGCAGGTATCCGTTGGCCCAAGACTTCGGGGCGTGGCTGCGCTTGCCCGGTGTGAGGATGTAGGCAGGCAGCGCATAGACGGTCACTCCTTTGCCGAGGTCGGCCTTGAAGTTGTTGCGCATGATGACACAGTTGTTGCGCAGCGCCGTCCGGCTCAGTCTGCGGAAGCAGCGCGAGGGCAGGAGGATGTTGGTGGAGGGCTTGACCAAGAGCCCGACCGCATAGGGATCGAAGTGGTCCTGATGGTCGTTGGTGACGAGAATGTAGTCGGCTTTGGGCTTGTCGGTATAATCAACGATGGGACGGACGGCGCTGCTCACAGGGTCGACCTCGATCTCCATGCCGTCATACTGTATCTGGATGCTCGCGTGCCTGACCGGTCTGATGACCAGTCGCTTGCCGTTCTTGAGGACAAACTCGTCGCGGGGCTCGTCGTTGCGGTAGAAGATGAAGATGCCGGCGGCGATCACCACGGAGACCAGGGCAATCCATTTGAGTTTAAACATGCCTGCCGTCCTCCAATAATCTGTACATGATCCGGGCCGCATTCTGCGGAGCAGACGTGTCGCCGAGCAGCTTCCGGACCTCCCCGTAGCCGTCAAGCATGCGCCTGCGAGACTCTCCTTCGGGGAGCAGCAAGGCGAGCCGCTCCTGCATGTTGTGCACGGAGAAGCGGTCGGCAAGCAGCTCCGGAACGATCTCACGGCCTGCAATGAGGTTGACAAGGGAGATATAGTCGACCTGCAGGATGTGGTTGAAGGCGAAACGGATCAGATGCGGCACGGGCGTCTCGTAGCAGACCACCTGCGGGACGTCAAACAAGGCCGTCTCGAGCGTGGCCGTTCCGCTCGTCACGAGGGCCACACGGGCATGGGAGAGCAGCGCGTAGGTCTCGTTGCGGACCATCGCCACCGCCTGCCCCTCCATCATCTGCGCATAAAAGCCGTCATCGATCGAGGGCGCGCCGGCCAGCACCGGCTGACAGTCAGGAAAGCTGCGGGCCGCCTCGAGCATGGCCGGCAGATTGTCGCGGATCTCCTGCTGACGGCTCCCGGCAAGCAAGGCGATGACCGGCCGGTCCGTTTCGAGCGGTCGGGACGAAGGGTTCAGGGCATTCTGACGCATCACAAACTGTCCGAATGTTTCATCATAATTTTTCCGAAACAGCATCACTTCTTCAGCCGTAGGATTGCCCACGTAGTGGATCTTATAATGATGCTTCTGCTCGAAGAACGGCACTTCGAAGGGCAGAATGGAGAAGAGCGCCGTCACGTCACGCCTTATCGCCCGGATGCGCCATTCCTTCCAGGCCCAGATCTTGGGCGAGATGTAATAGAAGACGGGGATCTCGGTGCGGGCACGGACAAACTTCGCGATGTTCAGATTGAAGCCGGGATAGTCGACAAGGATCACTGCATCGGGCGCCCAGCTGACAATGTCGCGCTTGCAGCGCTTCATGTTGCGGAAGATCGTGCGCAGATGGAGCAGCACAGGGACGAACCCCATGTAGGCCAGCTCCTTGAAGTGCTTGACCCGGACGCCTCCTTCGGCAGCCATCAAGTCGCCTCCGAAGAACCGGAACTCAGCCTTCGGGTCTTCCGTCTTGAGCGCTCTCATCAGCCGTGAGGCATGCAGGTCGCCGCTCGCTTCGCCAACGATCAGATAGTATTTCATCCGTTCCTGTGCATGATGGTTGTCGTCAGCATGTCAGAGATTCCACGAGTCGACCTCGCGGATAAAGTCGAAGGCCGTCACGTCCATCAGCGTCGGCGTCACCGCCACATAGCCGTGGTTGAGCGCCCACTGGTCCGAGTCTTCGGCGTCCGGCTCGTCATTCTGGTAGTGGCCGATCATCCAGAAGTAGTCGTAGCCACGCGGGTGATGCGCTTTGACCACCTCATTGACCCATCGGCCATAGGTCATGCGGCACGCCCGCACACCCTTGAAGTCACTTCCGACGGGGAAATTCACGTTCAGACAGATGCCCTTGGGCAGCCCTTCACGCAATACGCGGTCCACGATCCTATGCACATAGGGCCGCAGCGGCTCCAAGTCGGCATCCTCCCGATAGTCACAGGAGGAGAAAGCCACCGATGGAATGTATTTCATACAGCCTTCCATCGCCACGCCCATCGTGCCGGAGTAGTGCGTATTGATCGTTGAGTTGTCCCCATGATTGATCCCCCCGAGCACCAGATCAGGCTTCCGGTCAGGGCAGAGCTGGTCGAGCGCGAGCTTGACACAGTCTACAGGCGTCCCGTTGCACGACCAGACCTCAACCTCTCCCATGTTATGGCGCCGCTTGAGACGCAAAGGAGTAGCCGCGGAGAAAGCACACGAAAATCCCGATCTTGCCGACTCGGGCGCACAGACAAGCACATCAGCGATTTCGCTGACCATTCTCACAAGCGTCCGAATGCCGTTGGCGTGATAGCCGTCGTCATTGGAAATGAGGACGAAAGGTCTTTTAATATTCATCATTAATCGTTTAAAATCATGGCAAAAGTACGAAAAAAGGTTTATATTTACGTCTTTCTCGCATAAAATATGTAACTTTGCAATCTAAATAATCGTAAGAAAAGACCGACAGAATGGGAAAAATAATTGCTATAGCCAACCAGAAAGGCGGCGTGGGAAAGACCACGACGACCATCAATCTGGCAGCTTCGCTCGCCACGCTGGAGAAGACCGTGCTCGTCGTCGATGCCGACCCGCAGGCCAATGCATCAAGTGGACTGGGCGTAGACATCAAGGAAGTGGACTGCTCACTCTACGAGTGCATCATCGACCACGCCGATGTGCGGGAGGCGATCTACACCACTGACATCGACGGACTCGACATCATCCCCAGCCACATTGACTTGGTAGGCGCCGAAATAGAGATGCTCAACCTTGACAACAGGGAGAAACTCATCAAGAAAGTGCTTGATCCTATCCGCAACGAATACGACTTCATCCTGATCGACTGTTCCCCTTCGTTAGGACTGATCACCGTCAATTCGCTCACCGCAGCAGACTCGGTCATCATCCCCGTGCAGTGTGAGTACTTCGCACTCGAGGGCATCAGCAAGCTCCTCAACACCATCAAGATCATCAAGAGCAAGCTCAATCCGAAATTGGAGATTGAAGGTTTCCTGCTCACCATGTATGACAGCCGCCTCCGTCTGGCCAATCAGATCTATGATGAGGTGAAACGCCACTTCCAGGAACTGGTCTTCAAGACCGTCATCCAGCGCAATGTGAAACTCAGCGAGAGCCCCAGTCACGGACTGCCGGTCATCCTCTACGATGCCGACTCGACCGGCTCGAAGAACCATCTCGCACTCGCCAAGGAAATCATCAGCAAGAACTTAGAGTGGAAGTAGACTTCCATAGCATTCACAAACCTACTTTTCAGAGTCAAGAATGGCCGTACGCAAGAAATTCAATGCAACCACGAAGAGCAACGCCTTAGGACGTGGGCTCGACGCACTCATATCAACCGAGAACGTCCATACACAAGGGAGCTCCACCATCAGCGAGATTCCGATCGAGCAGATTGAGGCAAACCCGGACCAGCCACGCCGTGAATTCGACGAGGAGGCACTGCAGGAGCTCGCCCATAGCATCAGGGAAATAGGCATCATACAGCCCATCACCCTGCGCCAGGTGGCCGCAAACAAGTTCCAGATCATAGCAGGGGAACGCCGATGGAGGGCTTCCCAGATCGCCGGACTGCAAGCCATCCCCGCCTATATACGCACGATCAGCGACGAGAACGTCATGGAAATGGCGCTCGTAGAAAACATCCAGCGCGAGGATCTCAATGCCATCGAGATCGCATTGGCCTACGAACATCTGCTCGAAGGCGAAGGCATGACGCAGGAAAAAGTATCCGAGCGTGTCGGAAAAAGCCGCACCGCCATCACCAACTACCTCCGCCTGCTCAAGCTCCCCGCACAAGTCCAGATGGCATTGCAGAAGAAAGAGATAGACATGGGGCACGCCCGGGCCTTGCTCGCCGTCGAAAGCCCGTCCCTGCAGATAAAACTCTTCAAGGAAATACAGAAGAACGGCTGGTCCGTACGCAAGGTGGAGGAGATGGCACAGCAACTTAAGAACGGCGAAGACATAGACAGCGGGAAGCGGAAAATACTGGCCAAGGCCAAGGTTCCCACAGAGTTTGGCGAACTGAAAAAGCGCCTATCGACCTACTTCGGCACCAAAGTGCAGCTGAATTGTACGGCAAAAGGAAAAGGGAAAATCAGCATTCCGTTCAGCGACACGGCCGATCTCGAGCGGCTGATGGGCATCCTGGATCAACTGAAAGCACAGCAATAGCATCGTGAACAGACCCTTTCCCATCATATTCCGCATAGGTCTGCTGGTGGCATTCCTGCTGTTTTCATCC
Source organism: Prevotella sp. (assembly GCA_022778905.1). Classification (GTDB taxonomy): domain Bacteria; phylum Bacteroidota; class Bacteroidia; order Bacteroidales; family Bacteroidaceae; genus Prevotella. Next base: position 20,369 of record JALFRV010000046.1, read on the forward strand.
CCGAAAACCCATGCCCAGCACGCCGACTCCATCCTTCTCAAACCGATGGTGGCCGCCCCCGACAGCATCAGCCCTATGCTGCCTGACACCCTGACCCTCAAGAAAAAAGGACGGGACTGGGCAACCTGGCGCCCCGAGGCGAAGCGCGCGCTATGGCTCGCACTCGTCCTGCCGGGCGCAGGACAGGTCTACAACCGTAAGTACTGGAAACTCCCGATCGTCTATGGGGGCTTTGTCGGATGCGCATATGCCATGCGATGGAACAACATGATGTATAAAGACTACTCCCAAGCCTATATGGATATCATGGACGACGACCCCAACACGCAGAGCTATAATCAGTTTCTGCACCTCGGAAAGACCATCGATGACTCCAACAAACAGCAGTGGACGAACATCTTCAAGCAGCGCAAGGACCGCTATCGGAGATGGAGAGACCTGAGCTTTTTCTGCATGATCGGCGTCTATGCGCTGTCTGTGATCGACGCGTATGTAGACGCTTCGCTGTCCGAATTTGACATCTCCGACGACCTCAGCATGCGTGTGGGTCCGGCGATCCTGCCCTCCGCATCCAACGGACGCGGCCTCCGGCAGACCGGACTGGGACTGCAGTGCAGCCTGAACTTTTAGAATCAATAACACAGAAATATAGAATGAAGCGAATTTATCTATTGGCCGCCACCCTGATATTTGGCCTTTCCGGCGCCGTGCAGGCGCAGAGCCAGAACGAGAAGAATGAGATCAAGGTGACGAACGCACAAGGAGTAGAAGAAGTAATAGACTTACCGGAGGGCATGACGTCCGAAATCGACAGTCTGCTGCATCTTTACCATACGAAAACCTACTTAAAACCGGACACCTCATGCAACCTCCCGGACGTCAATCCGATATATGAGAAGGAGGTATACAAGGACCGCCTGCGCCGCATACCGACCATCATCGAGATGCCCTACAATGATGTGGTGCAGAAATTCATCGACCGTTACAGCAACGAACTGCGCCGGTCGGTGAGCTATATGTTAGGTGCCTCCAACTTTTACATGACCATTTTCGAACAGGCTCTTGAGGTCTACGGCCTCCCCCTGGAGCTGAAGTACCTGCCGGTGATAGAATCCGCGCTGAACCCTTCAGCCGTCTCGCGGGTCGGCGCCACCGGCCTGTGGCAGTTTATGCTCAACACCGGCAAGCGCTATGGGCTCGAGGTGAACTCCCTGGTGGATGAAAGGCGGGATCCGGTCAAATCATCCTACGCCGCCGCACGCTATCTGAGCGACCTCTATAAGATATTCGGCGACTGGAATTTGGTCATCGCCGCCTATAATGCAGGGCCCGAAAAGATCACCAAGGCCATTCATCGGGCAAAGGGACAGGCCGACTATTGGCAGATCTATCCTTATCTCCCGAGGGAGACGAGGGGATATGTACCGGCCTTTATTGCGGCAAATTACATCATGACATACTACTGCGAGCACAACATCTGTCCCATGATGACCGACCTTCCTGCCAAGAGTGACACGGTCGTTGTGGACCGGGACTTCCAGTTCGAACAGATTTCGCACGTGTTGGGGATCTCCATCGACCAGTTGAAAGAATTGAATCCGCAATACCGCCACAATGTTGTCAACGGCACCACGAAGCCTTCCACGCTCCGGCTTCCGGCTTCCTTGATCACGAAGTTCATCGATCACGAAGACTCGATCTTTGCCTATACGTCGCCCGTGATGCTCAGCAAGCGGGTCGAAGTGGAAGTGAACGAGGACGCAGCTGAAGTCAGCAGCCCGCGCAAAAGCAAGAGCTCGGTCAAGAAGAGCAGGAGCAGACGCTCACGGGACCGCAGAAGCCGACGCGGCAGGAGCGTGACGGTCAGGTCGGGCGATACGCTTTCAGAGATTGCAGAGCGCAACCACACGACGGTCAAGAAGCTCAGGAAGCTGAACAAGATCAGCGGCAACACGATCAGAGCCGGCAAGAAAATCAAGGTGAAATAATCGTTGCGGAACGTCCATATACCGAAAAGCGAAGTTTTCAATTATAGCAAAGCATGGTAGAAGATCAGAGTCTGAAAGAGAAAGAAAGAGAAGCTGCTGAAGAGGAAGTCATCAACAAGGCTTTCCAGCACTTGCTGGAGACTTACTTGGCCTCGCGCCATCGGAAGAAGGTGGACATCATCACCAAGGCCTTCAACTTTGCCAAGCAGGCCCATAAGGGTGTCCGACGCCTTTCGGGAGAGCCCTACATCATGCACCCGATCGCCGTTGCGCAGATCGCATGTGAGGAAATGGGGCTCGGCTCTACGAGCATCTGCTCGGCACTGATCCACGATGTGGTCGAGGATACCGACTATACCATCGAGGACATAGAAAACATCTTCGGCAGCAAGATCGCACAGATCGTGGACGGACTGACCAAGATCAGCGGCGGAATATTCGGCGACAAGGCCTCCGCGCAGGCCGAAAACTTCAAGAAGCTGCTGCTTACGATGAGCGATGACATACGTGTCATACTGATCAAAATATGCGACCGGCTCCACAACATGCGCACGTTGGACAGTCAACCTGCCAACAAACAGTATAAGATAGCAGGCGAGACGCTCTACATCTACGCGCCTTTAGCCAACCGATTGGGGCTGAACAAGATCAAGACTGAGCTGGAGAACCTGAGCTTCAGGTTTGAACACCCCGAGGAATATGCCGACATTCAGAACAAGCTTTCATTCACCAAGGAGCAGCGCGACAAGCTTTTCGACGACTTTACGAAGCCCATCCGGCAGGCATTGGACCAGATGGGGCTGAACTATGAGATCAAGGCGCGGGTGAAAAGTCCCTACTCCATCTGGAACAAGATGCAGAACAAGCACGTCACCTTCGATGAGATCTATGACCTGCTGGCCGTCCGCATCATCTTCACACCAAAGGTCAGACAGGAGGAGATCAATGAATGCTTCCAGATATATGTGGCCATCAGCAAGATCTACAAGAGCCATCCGGACCGCCTCCGCGACTGGCTGAACCATCCGAAGGGCAACGGTTACCAGGCCTTACATGTCACCTTGATGTCGAAGCAGGGCCGTTGGATAGAGGTACAGATCCGTAGCGACCGCATGAATGAAGTCGCCGAACAGGGCTTCGCAGCCCACTGGAAGTACAAGGAGGGCGCCGAGATCATCGAAGATGAGGGCGAACTGAACGAGTGGTTGCGCACGATCAAGGAGATATTGGATGATCCGCAGCCCGACGCGATGGACTTTCTCGACGCCATCAAGCTCAACCTCTTCGCTTCCGAGATATTTGTTTTCACCCCGAAGGGCGAGATCAAGACCATGCCGGCAGGTTGCACGGCGCTCGATTTCGCGTTTCAGATCCATACTTTCTTAGGCAGTCACTGCATCGGAGCGAAGGTCAACCACAAGCTCGTGCCGCTCAGCCACAAGCTGCAGAGCGGAGATCAGGTCGAGATTCTCACCAGCAAGTCGCAGCACGTGCAGCCCAACTGGATCAATTTCGTATCGACCGCGAAAGCCAAAGGAAAGATCCAGGCCATCCTCCGGCGTGACAACCGGGAGACGCAGAAGGCCGGCGAGAAGATCCTGAAGGACTGGTTGGAGAAGAACGAGATGGAGCTGACGACCTCGGTGATGGACCGTCTGTGCGACTATCATGAGGTGCAGAAGCACGAGAACTTCCTCCAGGCATTGGGAGAGAAGACCATCATTCTCGGCGAAAAGGACCTTGACGAGCTTCAGGGACGTCATAAGAAGATGACGAACGTATCGGGATGGCGACGCTATGTGCCTTTCATGCACGACAAGAGCAAGGATGCGAACAAGAACAAGACGCCGATGGACTCGGTGAAGGCGTTCAACGAGGCCGGCCAACATGCCATCCCTGCCAACCAGCCGCTGTTCACGGTGCCCAAAGACCTTAACAAGAAGAAGCCGATCATCATCAACGAGGACAACATCGGCACGTTTCTCTTCCCCACATGCTGCCATCCCATCCCCGGCGATGATATCCTCGGCTACATCGACAATCGTGATCATGTCGAGATACACAAGCGTGCCTGCCCCGTCGCAAGCCGCATCAAGTCGAGCTTCGGCAACCGTATCCTCGACGCGAAATGGGATATGCACCGGCTGATATTCTTTGATGCGGTGATCGAAGTGCAGGGCATCGACCGCAAGGGCATCTTCCACGATGTGTCGGAAGTCATCTCCGACAAGATGAATGTCAATATCCACCGCGTGAATTTCTCTGCCGACGACGGCATATTCCAGGGAAACATCGAGATCAAGGTGCACGACCGCGACGAGGTCCGCGTCATCATGGAAAACCTGAAGCAGATCGAAGATCTGAAGGAAGTGCGCCAGATCCTCTGACGGAGACGGCTGCACGCCACGCCGCACACACGGAGTGCCGGCCCGGCCGGACGGGGCTGGAGCACCGATGCCTTATATTATATAAAGGTATACCTTATATTATATATACAGATACGTTGTATTATATATTTAGATTCCTTATGTCACATAAACCGACAACTGCAGCTACGATGAAAAAACTAACACTGCTGATGCTCACGCTGCTGGCCTGTCTGACGGGCGGAGCAGCCAACAAGTACGACAATCCCGACACGCTCTTCGTGGCGCGCGACGGCTCTGCCGAGTTCCGAAACATCGACGACGCCATCGAAGTCTGCCGTGCCTTCATGGAATACCACAAGGTCATCTTCGTCAGACGAGGCGTTTACAAGGAGAAGCTGATCATCCCGTCATGGCTGACCAACATCGAGATATGCGGCGAAGACCGTGACCAGACCATCATCACATACGACGACCATGCCAACATCAGACGCCCCGAGACGGGAAAGGCGATGGGCACCTTCCGCACCTTCACGCTCAAGGTGGAGGGCAACGGCATTACGCTGAAGAACATCACCATCGAAAACAACGCCGCAAGGCTCGGACAGGCCGTCGCGCTGCACACCGAGGGAGACCGGCTGCTGTTCATCAACTGCCGCATACTCGGCAATCAGGACACGATCTACACCGGGGCGCCCCACACGCGTCTCTACTTCAAAGACTGCTTCATCACCGGCACGACCGACTTCATCTTCGGTCCGTCGACGGCATGGTTTGAGGGTTGCACGATCGCAAGCAAGACCAACTCCTACATCACCGCCGCTTCGACACCCGCCGATGTCCCCTTCGGCTACGTCTTCAACCGCTGCAGGCTGATCGCCGAGGACGGGGTGGACAAGGTTTACCTCGGCCGTCCGTGGCGCGAACATGCCTGCACGCTGTTCATGAACTGCGAGATGGGACCGCAGATACGCCCCGAAGGATGGCACAACTGGGGTGACCCGACCCGCGAGAAGACGGCCCGCTACGCCGAATACAACAACCGCGGCGCCGGCGCGGCTGCCACGCAACGCGTCGGCTGGAGCCGTCAGCTCACCCGCAAGGAGGCTGCACGGATCACTCCCGCCACCGTCTTCAGGGAGGACAACGGCTGGATTCCCCAACCGTAGGGCGCCCGCCGACCCGCCGCAAGGTCCGCCCGCCATCGGGGCAGCATCCGGCCGCCGGGGCCGCGACCCCCATCCCCATCCGACAAAGAATCTGTCCGCGACCGCCGGACATCATATCCGCAAGGCATCGGACTGACCGCAGCAGCGCCAGTCCGGCGCCTCCGTTTTACCCATCTTGCAACTCTTTGTAAAACAGACAGTTACAACGCCCTGCGCAAAGCTATCATATGGAGCCTCGAAAGCTATCATATGGAGCGCCCAGAGCATAGCTCTCGGCCGCCGAAAGGATAGCTCTGCGCAGCCCTCCGCTATCATATGCTTTTTCCACCCGCAACAGATGCCTTTCCGGCCCCGTTCAACAGACGCGGGCGGAGGCCTCGGATCGCCCTGCCCGTGAGCCTGTTTAGCCTATCGTCGCGGACGGTCCGGCGAGAGCGGATACGGCGGGGCGCAGCGCCATGCGTTTATGCTCCGAAGATGACAGAAGACGACAATGCGGTTAAAATATGTAAAAAAGAGATAATTTTAAGACCGACTATTAAAAATATTTTATATCTTCGCACTGATAAGCCTGAACTTATTGCATACGGACATGATATAACCATTGGAACCAAATAATCTACTTAAGACAAAACAACCGTTGATCCCCAAGATTGAATTATCATTTATCTAATATCAAAATCAATCATGTTTATGTATCTACAAATCAAAAGAGCCTCTATGGCATTGCTTTTAAGCCTTTTCTGTTTTGTGGCCTTTGCCCAGAAGACAGTTACAGGAACAGTGAAAGACGCGCAGGGCGAGCCTTTGATTGGTGTAACCGTGCAGCTGCCCAACGGGCAGGGAGCCGTTACGGACATCGATGGCAACTTCCGGTTGACAAACGTGAAGAGCAGCGACAAGCTGACGGTCTCGTATGTAGGATGCAAGACCCAGGTCATCACCGTGGGCAACCAGACCTCCTTCAGCGTCGTCATGCAGTCGAATGACAAGAGTCTTGACGAAGTCGTCGTCATCGGCTACGGCACGATGAAGCGTCGTGACCTGACCGGAGCCGTGGCTTCCGTGACCGGCGAAGAGCTCGCCAAGAATCCGGTGAGCAACGTGGCCGAAGCCCTGCAGGGACAGCTTCCCGGCGTCAACGTCATCTCGCAGGACGGCCGTCCGGGCGCAACGGTGTCCATCCGCGTGCGCGGAGGCGGGTCGATCACCCAGAGCAACGAGCCACTCTACGTGGTCGACGGCATCCAAGTGTCCGGCATCGACGACATCCCGGCAGACAACATCGAGAGCATCGACGTGCTGAAGGACGCCGCATCCACGGCCATCTACGGTGCCCGGGGCGCCAACGGCGTCATCCTCATCACCACCAAGACAGGCCAGAAAGGCAAGCCCACGGTGAAGTACAACGTCTACTACCAGCTCCAGAAAGCCCCGGAAAAGCTCGATGTCATGGATGCTTACGACTACGTGCTGTGGACATGGAGCTACGCCACGGCCTATGGGGCCAGCTATGGAGACCATGTCGCGAAGTACTTCGGACTCGGCAGCAAGTATGGAAACCACCTCAGCGAGTACAAGAATGTCACTTCGCACAACTATATGGATGACATCATGCAGGACTCCCACACCTGGAACCACGACCTCTCGCTCTCCGGCGGCACCGAACACAACCAGTATTATGCCACCATCGACTATACGAACGGTGACGGAACACGCCTCAACACAGGCTTCCGACGCTGGAACGGCAACTTCAAGTTTGCACAGGACATCACCAAGAACCTGAAGCTCGACCTCGATCTGCGCTACTCAGAAATGCGCTTCCGCGGTACACGCTGGGAGTATGCCACATCCGTCTACGCCTACAAGCCTGTCGACAAACCGCTCGGAGAAAACCCCGACCCGTCTGACTTCGGACAAGGCAGCGCCGCGGTGGAAGACTATCTGAACCCCGTCGCATTGATCAACAACTATGACAACATCAACCTGCGCCACCGCATCCGGGCCAACGGCGCCCTCACATGGAAAGTGATCAAGGGACTCACCGCACGCACAGAACTCACATTGGGACGCAACTGGCGCGAGCAACAGAACTGGGACGGCGGACTCGAGGATACCAAGCCGACCGCAAAACTGACGAAGGAAGACGGCTACAACGTGCGCTGGACATCGACCGTCAACTATGTGATCCCCGGATTGGGCAAGGATCACAAGGCCGATATCATGGCCGGCAACGAGGTCTTGGCATCCAAATCGAGCACAAGTACCATCTACGGATCAGGCTATCCTGACGAGTGGGACATGGAATATGCGTTCGCCAACATGCGAAACACAAACCCCGCATTGGGCGAAGACGAGTTCAACAACTCCATCGACACACCTACACACACGCTGTCATGGTTCGGACGCGCCAACTATTCCTACCTCGGCCGCTACCTGCTCACCGCTACGCTGCGCGCCGACGGATCCTCCAAGTTCGCCCCCAACCATCACTGGGGCTACTTCCCCGCTTTCGCCGCAGGCTGGCGTATATCCGATGAGCCCTTCATGGCTGGCACACAAGACTGGCTGAGCAACCTCAAGCTGCGCCTGTCATATGGAACTTCGGGCGCCGACAATATCGACGCATCGCTCTGGAAGGCAACTTGGACAACCAGTTCGAAGACCGTTGACGGCGTCGTAAAGACCATCTACGTGCCGGGAAGCATGAAGCCGAACCCGGATCTGAAATGGGAATCGACCACCTCACGCAACATCGGACTCGACTACGGCTTCTGGAACGGACGCCTGCGTGGTAGCTTGGACTTCTACTGGAACTCCACCAACAACATCCTCATGAAGGTTCCCGTCGACTCATCCACCGGCTACAGCTATCAGTTCCAGAACGTCGGCAAGACCTCCAACAAAGGTTTCGAACTCTCACTGGCCTACGACATCTTCCAGACAAAAGACTTCAACCTGCGCCTGACGGTCACCCACAACTACAACAAGAATAATGTGGACGAGCTGTATGACGGTGTCAACACCGACACAGCCACCGGATGGGGATCGACCTTGCGCAAACCGTATTACGACTATGTCATCCGTGAGGGCCGTCCCGTAGGCCTCATCCAGGGCTTCAAGTCCGCCGGATGGTACACGCTGGACGACTTCAACTACAGCAACGGCGTCTACACGCTCAAGCAAGGCGTGCCAGACACGAAGGAAATCGTCAACTACGCCGGCGGCAGCAACTTCAAGTTGGCTGACGGGCAGACCGCTTTCCCGGGCATGGTGAAGTTTGAAGACGTCAGCAAAGACGGCGTCATCGACAACGACGACGTTACCATCCTTGCCGAAACACAGGCCAAGCACACCGGCGGATTCAACATCTCCGGCAACTGGAAGAGCATTGACTTCATGGCAGGATTCGTCTATCAGATCGGCGGAAACATCTACAACGCCAACGTCATGCACGACATGATGGGCGACAAGGACAACATGCTCGGCTCCAACCGGCTCGCCGAGGTGGCCGAAGCATTCCGTATCTACGATGTGGATGCCAAGGGAGACCTGTTCGCAGTGACAGATCCGACGGCCCTGGCAGCACTCAATGCCAATGCCAAATATGCCCTCCCCTACTGCGAGTACGGCCTGATGAACTCTGAATTCATCGAGGATGCCTCCTACTTGCGCCTGCAGACGCTGACCATCGGCTATACCCTGCCACGCACATGGACCAGGAAAGTGGGCATCTCCAACCTGCGCATCTACGCCACGGGATCCAATCTGTTCACCCTGACTGGCTACAGCGGACTTGACCCATCGATCAACACGGCCCCCGACGGATCCAATGGATTCCCGACTCCGAACTATGATTACCGCTCCTATCCACGTTCCCACTCATTCACTTTCGGTCTCAACGTAACTTTCTAAAATAAATGTAGCATCATGAAAAAGATTATATATTTGACACTCTGCACTGCAGGCCTGATGGCAATGACATCATGCAGCGACTTCTTGAACACCAGTTCGAAGTCCGTTGTCGATGGTGACTTCGTCTTTTCCAACATGGTTACGGCCCGCGCAGCAATGGACGGCGTCTACGAACAATGGCGCCAGACAGCCGGCTCACATGTTTTCGGCGACGGACTTTATTACGCTGCCGACATCGCAGGATCAGACATCATGCGCCATCCGGAGAATTTCTCCAACCAACCAGGCCGCCATTACCCCGAGACCTTCTATCAGAACGGCACCTATGCGGGCAGTTACGGACTGCTGTCTTACATGAAGGAAGGTGACGCTGGCGACTATGCCTACCTCTACAGCTGCATTGGAAAGGCCAATGCCGTCATCTCGGCCATCGAGGAAATGCCCACCTACGCGGAGATGATGAAGCAGACGCAGCCCACATCGCTCAGTCAGCTCTACGGAGAAGCTGTTGCCATGCGCGCCACAGCATACCGGGAGCTGATCAAGTACTTTGGTGACGTACCGTTTCAGAGCAAGTTCGGCATGCCCGCAGGCGGTCTCGCCTCGCGCGACTCGATCTATGACGTGATCCTGAAGGACCTCCAGACCGTCGAGCCGTTGATGTATCCGATCGGCTCCGCGCCAGGTTTTGCCTCCACTGCAAAGAACTATTTCTCACAGACTTACGTGGCCGGACTCATCGGGCGCATCGCTTTGGAGGCCGGAGGCTACCAGACCCGACGCGGCGATGTCAGGCCCAAGGCAGGCGACGGCAGTGCAGTGACCATCGAAGCCTATCCGGGAAGCACCGAGAACAATGGTGCCAACTACGGCCGGAGAAGCGATTGGAAGAAGTATTATGAACTGGCCAAGACCTACTTCAAGAAGGTCATCGACGAGCCGGGCAGCGCTACGTTCCATGAAACCGATCCCCGTTCGACCGGCAAACAGGGACAATACTTCAACAATCCCTATCAGTATTTCTTCCAGCAGATGATGGATGACGACCTCGCATACGCCGATGAGTCGATCTATGAGTATCCTCAGCAGCAGGGAGTGGACAGCGACACGCGTACCTACGCATTGGGACGCCCCTCCAACGGCGGCAGCAGCAATGCCTATCCCTGTAAGGACTACGGCCAGGGACGTGTGAATCCGGCTTATTATTACGGCATGTTTGACCCGAACGACATGCGTCGAGACGTGGCTGTCACCTGCACAGGAAGCGACGGAAAAGGCAACGAGATGCTGATCCCGTTCGTTCCCAACTCCAAATCCAATGGCGGAGGACTGAGCTGCAACAAGTGGGACGAAAACCGGCAGAAGACTGTCTACATGGCGCAGCGCCGGGCAGGCATCAACGGACCCTACATGCGCCTGTCGGAAATCTATCTCGGCTATGCCGAAGCCTGTGCAGCCACCGGTGACGATGCAAACGCCAAGGCTTACCTGACGAAGATTCGCAACCGGGCATTCGGCGGAGCCGCACTGGCCAAGACGGACGAATTCATCCAGAAGGAAGGCTCGCTGCTCGAGGCAGTCATCGACGAACGCGGCTTCGAATTTGCCGCCGAGGGCGACCGCAGATGGACGCTGATCCGCACAGGTCTGCTCAGCAAGAAGGTCAAAGCAGTGAAAGACATGACCCGCGCGATGATCGACGGGCTCAAATCAAACGGCTATTACCAGTTCCCCAACGGCAATGTGATCTCCAATTACGTATGGACCAAGGCCGTTGACGGCAAGGCCCTCTATGGCTACAGACTGACTACGCAGACGCCGAAGGGCAAGGAAAACGATCCCGTACTCTATCCCGGATGGCGCGGACAGAATGACGAGTGGGAGGCATACGGATGCGATTACAAGGGAAAGACAAACACCAACTTGGCCATCAAGGGCCTCTTCAACTACATAGATCCCAACGGGGCAGAGGCAAAAGCACTCGAAGCCGACGGCTACAAGAAGGCAAACTGGGGTGCGGACATCGTGAAAAACGATGACGAGTACTACAAGTATCTCTTCTACGACTATGACTACACGAAGGCTCCGATCTATCTCTGGCCCTTCACGCCGAACATCATGACCACAGGCGGATTCAATAACGGCTACGGATTCGCCCAGGAATAAAGGCCGGAACCACCGGTCCGCAGCCACTTGACCAATCCTCCCCCGCAGCCATCGGAAACATGTGCAGCGGGGGAGGATTTGCTGTGTCCGGACAGCAGGTCACAGGCCGTTTCAGCAGGAATATTCTTTGGCTTCCGCAGAGCTATCCTCTCGGCCGCCAAAAGCTATCATATCGGCCGCCAAGAGCTATGCTTTGGACGGCCCAAAGCATAGCTCTGCGCCGGGCATATGACAAAGGCGCCCGGAAGACACCTTTGCACCCGATTCTCCATCGGTCTGCTCCACCCGTCCGATGCCTTCTATATCCACCCATAGATCGGGCACGGCGCAGGCCAAAGAAGGCAGCTGATGCCGCCACGGAGTTTTGGTCATCACGTCGGATGCTTTCACTTCATTTCCTTTGCTGACGATCTCCAGATTATCTACAAAATACCTTCCGAACACTTTCCGTATACGTCCGTTTTATTAATTTTTGAAAAAAAAGATAAGAAAATGAATTGAACAATAAAAATAAGTTGTATCTTAGCAACCGGTTTACACCATGAACACGACATGCTGAATGACAATGCCTGATACCGGCCTGATGATGGTCTGATTTCAATATCTACCATACGCAAATATCACAACTATCTAATATTGTACTATTAAAACAAACATTTATGAATCTACAAATCAAAAAAGCCTCATTGGCCCTATTGCTTAGCCTTGTTTGTTGTGTTGCCTTCGCGCAGAAAACAATCAAAGGAAGTGTGAAAGATGCCCACGGCGAGCCTTTGATCGGTGTGAGCATCCAGATCGGTGAGGGCGTCGGGGCCGTCACGGACATCGATGGCAACTTCACCATTCCTAATGCCTCGGCGGCGTCGACATTGAAAATCTCGTACGTAGGCTACAAGTCCCAGACCGTCAAGGTGGGCAACCAGACGACCTTCAACATCACGATGCAGGAAGACAATGCCAATCTTGACGAAGTCATCGTCATCGGATACGGCACCGTGAAGAAGCGCGACCTGACCGGATCAGTGGCCAGCGTCAACCACGATCAGCTGACGACCAATCCCGTATCGAACGTTGCGGAAGCACTGCAGGGCAAGCTCGCCGGTGTGCATGTGGTCTCGCAGGACGGCCGTCCCGGTGCTTCGGTCAACATCCGCGTACGCGGCGGAGGCTCCATCTCGCAGAGCAACGACCCGCTGTATATCGTCGATGGATTCCCCGTTACAGACATCAACGACGTCCCTGCCGATCAGATCGTCAGCATTGACGTGCTGAAAGACGCTTCATCGACAGCCATCTACGGTGCCCGAGGCGGTAACGGCGTTATCCTTGTCACCACAAAATCCGCACAGGAAGGAAAGATCTCCGTGTCCTACAACGGCTATTATCAGACCCAATGGGCTGCAAAGACACTCGGCGTCATGAACGCCCAGGACTACGTGGCCATGACTTGGGCCTACGCAGCATCACCGGGTTCGGGCGGCTCGGCTGACGACATGGCACGCTACTTCGGGCTTGGCGCCAAGTATGGCAACCACTATGCCGACTACGCCAACATGGCTTCCCATGACTATACCGATGATCTGCTCCGCACGGCTTCGGCTTGGAACCACAACGTTTCTGTCTCCGGCGGATCGGAGAAGACACAGTTCACCTTCTCGACCAACTACAATAACGACGAAGGAATCAAGGTCAACTCCAACTTCGAACGCTTCGCGATGGATCTGAAGCTGCGCCAGCAGATAGCCAAAAGGCTCTTTCTGGACATGGACCTGCGCTATTCGGACATGAATACACGCGGCCGTGAAGCGACGACATCATCCAAGGGCTCCGTGCTCAGTTCCGCTTTCGAGTATCGTCCCATCGACAAGCCGCTCGGCGAAGACGACTTCACACTCTTCGGCATGGGTGCCGGCAACATCGATCCGTCGCAGAACCCATACGCGATCACAGAGACTCTGTACAACCTGACACAGCGCAACCGCCTCCGTGGAAACTTTGCACTCTCCTGGGAACCTGTCAAAGGACTCACCGGACGTGCCGAATACGGCATGGGGCGCAGCTGGGGACAGAGCAAATACTATGATGACGGCTCGATCAACAGCGCATTCACCCGCGGACACAAATATGCCACGCTGAGCAAAGACAATGGAAAGAACTGGCGCTTCCTCGGTACGATCAACTACGAGGTGCAAGGTTTAGGCGACAAACATCAGCTCAGTTTCCTCGTCGGAAATGAAGAGATCAAGCGCAGTTCCGAAACTTTGAGCGTCTATGGTGGCGGATATCCGATGGGCGAAGAATGGACCATGGAGCGCGTCTTCGGTCTGATGCACATGGGAGATGCCGCAGCTTATCCTGCCGAAAACTATTACAAGAACGACATTGACGTGCCTACGACCACGCAATCCTGGTTCGGTCGCGTCAACTATTCATATCTCGGCCGCTACCTGCTCACCGCTACATTCCGCGCTGATGGCAGTTCCAAGTTCGGCCCCAACCACAGATGGGGTTACTTCCCTGCCGCTGCGCTGGCCTGGCGTGTATCTGACGAGCCCTTCATGAAGTCCACTTCCCACTGGCTCGACAACCTGAAGCTGCGCCTTTCTTATGGTGAGGCCGGCAATGACAATATCTCCTCGAGCCTCTGGCACGAGACATGGGCAGCCGGAACCGGTGTCTGGGACGAGAAAAACGTACAGACATTCGCACCTTCAGGACTGAAGGAAAACCCCGATTTGAAATGGGAGACCACCATATCCCGCAACATCGGAATCGACTTCGGATTCTTCAACCGCATCAACGGTACGCTGGACTTCTACTGGAACACCACGAAAGACCTGCTCATGAATCAGGAGATCGACTCCTCCACAGGCTATACGAACCAGTATGCCAATATCGGTCAGACCTCCAACAAGGGCGTCGAGCTCGCGATCAACGCTGCACTCGTCCGTTCGAAGAACTTCAACCTCAACCTGAACGCTACCTACAACCTCAACTTCAACAATGTCGACGAGCTCGCAGACCATCGCGACATCCTCTACGGATCAGGCTGGGGATCAAGCGCCTTGATGCCCGCGCTCGACTATATGCTGACTGAAGGACGCCCCGTAGGACTCGTCCGCGGCTACACCAGCGACGGTTTCTATACCACGGCCGACTTCAATTACGCGGACGGAGTCTACACCCTGAAGGAAGGCGTGCCTGACATCTCGGCCAGTGTCTTCACTGCTTACCCGAAGCCAAGCACCATCAAGACGGCCAGCGGACAGAATGCGTTCCCCGGAGCGCTGAAGTTAAAGGACCTCACACAGGACGGGACGGTCGACTCCGAGGATGTTTCGGTCATAGGAGAGATACAGCCCCATCACACCGGAGGATTCGGCTTCTCGGGCAACTGGAAGAGTCTGGACTTCACAGCCAACTTCACTTACCAGATCGGAGGCAAGGTCTACAACGCCGCCGCCATGACTCAGTATACCGGAGGAAAGGAACCCGGCATCGGCAAAAACCGCCGCGACTTCGTCAGCAACTATTATAAGCTCTATGATATTCAGAACGGAGAGCTTGTCGCCCTGTCCGACCCGGCCGCCCTCGATGCCCTCAACGCCAATGCAACCTGCCCGCTTCCGTTCTACGAATCAAGCATCGTGCTCTCCGAGTTTGTTGAAGACGCCTCGTTCCTGCGCCTCAGCAACATCACCGTAGGATACACCCTGCCGAGAGTCTGGACCCAGAAGCTCTCCATTCAGAGTGCCCGCGTCTATGTCACAGGCGGCAACCTGTTCTGCCTGACCGGCTATTCAGGACTTGATCCGGAGGTCAATACCGACATCACACGCAACACCAACTACCCCACTTTGGGCATGGACTACGGCGCATACCAGCGTGCCCGGACCTTCACTGTAGGTCTTAACATCAAATTCTAAATCCTTAACAACTCCGAACATTTATGAAAAAGATACTATATAGCATGATGGGCGCCGCCCTGTTGACGGGCTCCGTTTCCTGCTCCGACTTCCTCGAGCAGACCTCTCCATCAGAAGTGGACAAGCAATTTGTATTCTCCGACCCGACCACAGCACGTGCCGCGTTGCAGAACGCCTATACGCAGTGGCTCGCGAACGGCTCTGTGCACGGCAATGGGGTATTCTATGACATGACCGTATCAGCCTCCGACTGTGAGATCCAGCCTGAAGCGTACAGCGCACAGAGCAACCGCTGGCTGATGTCATACTTCTGGGGGTGGAACGCCAACGAGACTGCGCGAGGCACGGAGAGCCTCGATCCGGGTGGCAACGGTGGCTTCAACAACACGTGGAAGAATCTCTATAACATCATCGGATTGACCAATTCGATCATCACCAACTATCAGGAGTCGGCCGGATTTGATGCAATGGTCGCAGCCGCAAAGCCCACGGATCTGAGCCAGATCTATGGTGAGGCCGTCACACTGCGTGCCATCGCCTATTACGAACTGACCCGCTATTACGGCGACGTGGCCTATCAGACCGTCCCGGGTGCCGTGGCTACCCACCTGACTAACCGCGACTCGATCAACGAATGCATGCTTCGCGACTTGGAACAGGTGATCCCGCTGATGTACAGACCGGGCGAGAACTCCTCCATCTCGAAAGCTTACCTCAACCGAATTTTCGCCGAAGGACTTGTCGGACGCATCTGTCTGTGGGAGGGCGGCTATCAGACACGCCGCACGGACATGGGTGGCGACGCCTACTATACGGACATCAACGGCAAGGCCCTGAGCTTTGAGAAAGTCTCGGAAAGCAGCTCCCGCAAATGCTTCTACGGCCGCCGGACCGACTGGAAGACGCTTTACCAGAAAGCAGAGAAATACTTAGCCCAGGCCATCAGCAATCCGGGCGACTGCCATTTGCAGACGACTGACCCCCGCGCAGACACACGCTATGTCAGCGCCCCCAATCCTTACCAGTATGCATTCCAGCAGACCATGGAAGGCGTAAACACCGAGAAGCTGACCTATGCGGATGAAAGCGTCTATGAAATCCCGTCCACTCACGCCAACGGAGACAGCGAACGGCCCTACGCCTTCGGGCGTCCGTCCAACGGAGGAAGCACGAGTTACTATCCCTGCAAGTCCTACGGGCAGTCGCGTTTCAGTCCTACGTACTACTATGGTGACTTTGATCCGAACGACATGAGACGTGACGTGACCTGCACCGTGACAGGTTCGGACGGCCATGGGGCCGAAGCACTGCTCAACTTCAACAAGGGATCGCGCCTCAACGGCGGCATTGCGCTCAACAAATGGGATGAAAACCGCATGACCAAACCATGGACAAGCAAGCAACGCCAGAGCGGAACGAACAATCCCTACATGCGCTTCTCGGAGATCATTCTCATGCAGGCCGAGGTGAAGGCCGCGCTTGGCGAAGACGCGGAAGCACGCCAACTGCTCGACCAGATACGCAACCGCGCGTTCGGTTCGCCGGTTCTGGCCAAGACGGACGCTTTCATCAGCGAATGCGGATCATTGCTCAATGCGATCATCGAGGAACGTAAGTTCGAGTTCGGAGGCGAAGGAATGCGCCGCTGGGACCTCATCCGCACCAACCGTCTGTCATGGGCCGTGAAGCGGTTCCATGAGAATGCGGGCGCCATGATTGCCGGATTGAAGGCCAACGGATATTATACGTTCGGCAATGGGAATACGATTTCGAACTACGTATGGACCAAGACGGTCGACGGCAAGGCCTTGAACGGCTACCGCCTGACTGCTCAGTGCCCGGCGGACAAGAAGAATGACCCTGTGCTTTATCCCGGATGGCGCGGCCAGAATGACGACTGGGCCGCTGTGGCCACGGCCAACGGCACCGACATGGCTGCCCTCACGGCCGGCGACGCCACCAATCTGGCCATTCAAGGCCTGTTCAGTTACATCGACCCGAACGGTGCCCAGGCCAAGGCCTTGGAAGCTCAGGGCTACAAGAAGCAGCCTTGGGGCATCAACATTGTCAACAACGAGAAGCAGTATGACTATTATGTCTACAACGGATATGAGGAAGGCCAGCCTCCTGTCTACATGCTGATGATGGGCGACGTGGTCATCAAGAACGCCAATGGGGCCTTCCACAACGGCTACGGATTCCGTGACAAGTAACCACATTCTCTCTCTATAAGTGTTTCAAGTGAGACCGCAGGAGACAGCTCCTGTGGCCTCACTTCCGTTTAAACCGATCGGACGGACGATCCGGAAGACCGTTTCCTGCGCCCCGTTCCGATCCTGCAAATCAACCAAAAAAAATGAATATCAAACCTGAAAATATCTTCCGATCCTGCCTGACAGGCATGCTGTTGATAGCTGCGGCCACTGCCGGCGCACAGCAACAAGTGCCCCAGTGGGAGCGCTTTGAGCAGACGTTCAACCTGCACACCGATAAAAACCCGTTCACGGACGTCGACCTGCGCGCCGTCTTCATCCATGAGGGGACACCGGACACGATCCGCGTGGAAGGCTTCTACGACGGCAACGACAGCTTCAAGATCCGTTTCATGCCCACAAAGACCGGCCGCTGGACCTACCGGACGGTCTCCTCGGAGCCGGAGATGAACGCCCGGGAGGGTGCGCTGGTCTGTACGCAGCCGCTGAACGGCTGCCGAGGCATGATGAAAACGGGCCGGGAGCAGGACTTCGTCTATGCCGACGGCACGGCATACTATCCCGTCGGAACCACTTCCTACGCCTGGATCCATGCCGACAAGGCCCGCCAGGAGCAGACCTACGAGGCCTTGGAGAAGAGCGGATTCAACAAACTGCGCTTCTGCATCTTCCCCAACAACAGCGTGCGGGAGCTGCCCGAGCGCTACCCCTTCATCCTGCGGTCCACACAGAAGGCAGCCGACGGACAGCGGACGGTCTACAACTGGGACTTCAGCCGGTTCGACACGGACTTCTTCCAGCATCTCGAGCAGTGCATTGACCGTCTCAAAGCGCTCGGCATTGAGGCCGACGTGATCCTCTTCACACCCTATGACGAAGGCCTGTGGGGATTTGACCGGATGACGATGGAGAACAACCTGCGCTACCTGCGCTATGTCGTGGCGCGCCTGTCCGCCTTCAGCAACGTGTGGTGGTCAATGGCCAACGAGTGGGATCTGTGCCGTGCGAAGACACATGACCAATGGATCGAGATGTCCGAATACGTGCACCGGCTCGACCCCTATCATCATTTGCTCTCCATACACGGCGGTACGGCGGTCTATATCGACTACAACAGGCCCTGCTTCACGCACGCGAGCATCCAGGACCAGGGCCCTCTCTACAACTTTGAAGGCGCTGCCACCGTGCGCAACATCATCCACAAGCCCGTCATCTTCGATGAAGTGTGCTACGAAGGCGACCACGAAGCGCGCTGGGCTCAGCTCTCGGGGCAGGAGATGCTGCAGCGTATGTGGACCGGACTCATCGGCGGAACCTATGTCACGCACGGCGAATGCTTCTGCACGGGCAATGATTTCTACACCGGATATGCCTTCCTTGCCACCGGCGGACCATTCCGCGGGACCAGCCCTGCACGCATCCGGTTCATGCGCAACATCCTTGAGGCGCTGCCGAAGCCACTCTCTTTGGCCGACCAAAGCTGGGATCCCGTCACCGCATCGGGCGGGCCGGGCACCTATCTGATCTACTTCGGAGACCAAAAGCCGAAGAGCTGGGCCTTCACCCTGCCCGCCAAGAACAGCCGATGGGGCCGACTGGCTGGCGGAGAGCGGTTCAGCGTCGAGGTCATCGACACCTGGAACATGACAGTCACACCGCTCAAGGAGGTCTTTGAGGTGAAGCCCGCCGCGGCCAAGCGCATGACCGAGAAGAACGGCAAGCACGTCAAGCTCCCCGGAAAACCATACATGATGCTGCGCATCCGGCAGCTCTGAACGAAAGACTGATCAACAGCAGAAAGATGAAAACAAGACGATTGATCCTGACGGGAGTGCTTCTGTCGATGGCCTCCGCGTCCATTGCAAAGACGGCACGCATCGGGCAGTGGCAGCGCTTTGAACAAAGATACGCCGGACCTGACGGCGGAAATCCTTTCACGGACGTCACCCTGACGGCGCGCTTCTGGCGTCAGGGCGGCGATACGGTCACGATCCGGGGCTTCTATGACGGCCGGGGCGAGTATGTCATCAGGTTTATGCCCATGCAGAAAGGCATCTGGCATTTTGCCACAAGCAGCAACCGGCCGGAGCTGAACGCACGGACGGGCGACGTGGAATGCGTGGCGGCTGCGGGAGACCATCACGGTCCCGTCACCACACGCGGCCTCCACGACTTCGCCTACACCGACAGCAAGCCCTATTATCCTGTCGGGACGACGGCGTATGCATGGGTCCACATGAAGGCCGACGTGCAGGAGATGACGCTCCGCTCATTGGCCGAGGCGCAATTCAATAAGGTACGCATGTGCGTGTTTCCCAAGCACTATCAGCTCTGCCGGGATCTGCCGGAGCGATATCCTTTCAAGGTGACCGGCAAAAAGGACGGGAAGCTCACGTTCGACTTCTCGCAGCCCGATCCGGAGTTCTTCCGCAACCTCGAGACACGCATCGACCAGCTGGCCCGGATCGGCTGTGAGGCCGACCTGATCCTCTTCCATCCTTACGACAAAGGCTACTGGGGCTTCGACGAGATGACCATGGAGCAGAACCGGTTCTATCTTTCCTATCTCCAGGCACGCCTCGCCTCGTTTGCCAACGTGTGGTGGTCGATGGCCAATGAGTACGACTATGTGAAGGCCAAGACGATCGCCGACTGGCACGAGCTGATCCGCGAAGTCCGCGCCAACGATCCCTACGGGCATCTGCTCTCCATCCACGGCAGCACCGCCACCTATTTTGACTACCTCACGGAGGGCATCACTCACACGAGCATACAGGACGAAGGGCCGGTGCTGGCCGGTGCCCGCGCAGCCATCGTGCGCAACATCTACCCGAAGCCCGTCATCTTTGACGAGGTGGCGTATGAAGGCAATCTGACCAGCAGATGGGGCCGATTGAGCGGACAGGAGATGCTCTACAGGATGTGGAACGGACTGATGTGCGGCACATATGTCACACATGGCGAGTGCTATCAGCGCCACGAGGGCGACTATGACACCATCTTCTGGGCCAAGGGCGGTCCCTGGCGGGGCGAATCATGGAAACGCGTGCCCTTCATGCGGCAGATCCTCGCAGACCTCCCCCACCCGCTCGAGATGGCAGACGTGAGCCGGGACGACCTGACCAGCACCGCGGGCGAGGGCTACTACATGATCTACTTCGGCAAGGAGATCCAAGACGCATGGCTCTTCAACCTGCCCGCGCGCAACGCCGGCTATCCGCCGCTCGAACCGGGCACCCGCTTCCGCATGGAGATCATCGACACCTGGGACATGACGGTGACGCCCGTCGACGGCGTGTTTGAGGTCGGCGAGAAGAACGACTACCGGCACTACGACCGGCAGCTGCGCAAGGTGTGGCTGCCACTGAAACCTTATCTCATGCTCCGCATCAAGGCCTTGCCGGCCTGAAGCAGGCTGCCGGACAGCGTGCAGGCCTGGCCAGCACGGGGAAGAACGGGGGCCCTGACAGCACGGAGCCGACTGACGCCCCGCAGACAGCGCAGCGGAAGCAGCCGGCCGAAAACGGTCCGCAACTGCCGAAGCTGCCCCGTCTGCGGGCTTCTTTTTGCAGGTTGGGAAAGCGGAAAAAACAGGTGGCTTTTGCGGACGAATGATATGGCTTCCGCGGAGCTATGCTTTCGGCCGCCAAGAGCTATCATATGGGCGGCCGAGAGCTATGCTTTGGACGGCCGAAAGCATAGCTCTGTGCGGGCAAAATAAAACCTCCTGAAAATCAGAAGGTTACAAATCCGGATTCCGGACATGGGATCCGTCGGCCGCGAGGGGGCGGACAAGGAGCTGCGCGCGCGGTCTGACCGCCCGCCGGACGGCTCATGCGCCGGGCCGGTCAGACGAGTCCGTCGATGACGTGCTTGAGTTCCGTCAGCTGGTCGCGCACCGAGGTCAGGGTCTGGAGCACGTCGGCGCTCTTGTCGGCACCATCACGATTCTCGTGGATCATCTTGCGGGCCGAGGCCAGCTTGAATCCTCTCACCTTGACAAGATTGTAGATCGTCTTGCAGAGATCGATGTCCTTCTGGCTGTACTGCCTCACTTTGGTCATCTCTTGCGTCTTCGGACGAAGCTGCGGAATCTCCTTTTCCCAATAGCGTAGCGTGCTCTCCTGTACGCCGATGATATCAGCCACTTCCTTGATCGAAAAGTAGAGCTTCACGTTCTTGTTCGTATTCAACGCCATATTTTCTATCATTTTGGTTGATTTATATGCAAAGATACTAAAAATCTCGTATCTTGCCTCCGCCTTGTCTCAACTTTTTCGTATCTTTGCATCAATTTTGAGAGAAATTCAAACATAACATTCTATAGCAATGATGACAGCAAATGAAATCCGCGACTCATTCAAGAACTTTTTCGAGTCGAAAGGTCACGTCATTGTACCGTCGGCACCTATGGTGATCAAAGACGACCCTACGCTGATGTTTACCAATGCCGGAATGAACCAATGGAAGGATATTATCCTCGGCACCAAGCAGCCCGATCCGCGCCGCAGGGCTGACACGCAGAAGTGTCTTCGCGTCAGCGGCAAGCACAATGACTTGGAGGAGGTCGGCCATGACACGTATCATCACACCATGTTTGAGATGCTCGGCAACTGGAGTTTCGGCGACTACTTCAAGGAAGGGGCCATTGACTACGCCTGGGAGTATCTCGTCGACGTGCTGCATCTGGATCCCAAGGATCTCTATGTGACAGTCTTCGAAGGCTCACCCGAAGAGAATATACCCCGTGACGACGAGGCCGCGGGCTACTGGGCCAAGCATCTGCCGGCCGACCATATCATCAATGGCAACAAGCATGACAACTTCTGGGAGATGGGCGACACAGGTCCGTGCGGCCCGTGTTCGGAGATTCACGTCGACTCCCGCACCCCCGAGCAGAAGGAAAAGACGCCGGGCCGCCTCTTAGTCAATCAGGACGACCCGCAAGTCATAGAGATCTGGAACATCGTATTCATGCAGTTCAACCGCAAGGCCGACGGTTCGCTCGAGCCACTGCCCATGCACGTCATCGACACCGGTATGGGATTCGAGCGCCTCGTGCGCATGCTGCAGGACAAACACAGCAACTATGACACCGACATATTCCAGCCCGTCATCCGCGAAATAGAACTTTTGTCAGGCAAGAAATATGGTTTCACCACGCCGTCGGGCACCAACGGAGAAGCCGCATCGGATCAGGAGAAGGTCGACATCGCCATGCGCGTCGTGGCAGACCATCTGCGCGCCGTCGCCTTCTCGATCGCCGACGGCCAGCTGCCGTCAAATGCGAAGGCCGGATATGTCATCCGCCGCATCCTCCGCCGCGCCGTCCGCTATGCCTACACCTTCCTCGACCAGAAAGAAGCCTTCATGTTCAAGCTCCTGCCAGTGCTCATCCGGGAGATGGGCAAGGCCTTCCCCGAGCTCCCCGCACAGCATGAACTGATCGGAAGAGTGATGAAAGAGGAGGAAGACTCATTCCTCCGCACGCTCGACAAGGGCATTAACCTGCTCAATGGGAGCATGGACGAACTGAAGGCACACGGCCTGACGGAGCTTGACGGACAGAGTGCGTTCCGACTGTTTGATACTTACGGATTCCCCGTCGACCTCACGCAGCTTATCTGCCGTGAACACGGATTCACCGTAGACGAGAAAGGCTTCGACGCCGAAATGCAGAAGCAGAAGGAGCGGGCACGCAATGCAGCCGTCGTGGAGAACGGCGATTGGACCGTCATCAGCGACGGGGAGCAGGAGTTCGTGGGCTATGACTACTCGGAATATGAATGCCATATCCTCCGCTACCGGCAGGTGACACAGAAGAAGAACACGTTCTACGAACTGATACTCGACCACACACCGTTCTACGGAGAGATGGGCGGTCAGGTCGGCGACACGGGTGTGCTCGTCAGTGAGGATGAGACCGTGGAGATCATAGACACCAAACGGGAAAACAACCAGAGCATCCACATCGTCAGGAAACTGCCCCAAAACCCGCGCGCAGACTTCATGGCCTGCGTCGATACGGACAAGCGGGCAGCCAGTGCAGCCAACCATACGGCGACCCATTTGCTCGACTACGCCCTCAAGAAAGTGCTTGGAGAGCACGTGGAGCAGAAAGGTTCATACGTCAGTGCGGACACCTTGCGGTTCGACTTTGCCCACTTCCAGAAGGTAAGTGATGAACAACTGCGCGAGGTAGAGCGCTTGGTGAACAGCATGATACGCGAAGACCTGCCCTTGGATGAGCATCGCGACACGCCGATAGACGAGGCCCGGAAGCTCGGGGCGATCGCCTTGTTCGGCGAGAAGTATGGCGACAAGGTCCGGGTGGTGCGCTTCGGCCCTTCCTGTGAATTCTGCGGCGGCATCCATGTGGCATCTACGGGCCGCATAGGGATGTTCAAGATCGTCAGCGAAAGCTCCGTGGCCGCCGGCATCAGACGCATTGAGGCGATGACGGGAAAGACCTGCGAGGAAGCCATGTACCACCTGGAGGACATGCTGAAGGATATCCGGACGCTCTTCAACAATGCAAAAGACCTGAAGGCAGTCATCGGGAAGTATATCGAGGAGCACGACGCGATGAAGAAAGACATCGAGAGCTTCCGCGCCCAGGCAGTGGAACGGACCGTCGGCCAGCTCGTTGCAAAGGCCGTGGAGATCAACGGCGTAAGGGTCGTCAAGGCCGTATTGCCGGTCGATCCGGCATCTGCCAAGGATATCGTATTTAAGGTCCGCCGGCAGATCACGGATCATCTCGTGTGCGTACTGGGCTCTGTTGCCGACGGCAAACCGATGCTCTCGGTCATGCTCAGCGAAGATATGGTCAACGATCACGGACTGAATGCCGGCACGATCATACGCGAAGCGGCCAAGCTCATACAAGGTGGCGGAGGCGGACAACCGCACTATGCCCAGGCCGGAGGCAAAAACCCTGACGGGCTCTCGGCAGCTGTCGACAAGGTGGTGGCGCTCGCTGACCTGTAAGAAACAGCAGAACGGCTTCGCCGAAGAAGCCTTCCGAACAGACCAAAAGATCCTTCCCGACGAGGCGAAGGATCCTTTTTTTTGACCCGGACGATGCGTCCAATCCATTTTTTTCGTATCTTTGTCACCGTCTTAAACATATTTTTCTTACGCCTTATGAAACGACTTTTAATCATGCTCATGGCCCTGTTGGGATTCGTCAGCATACATGCACAGGCACTCTACCAGCAGACCGTACGCGACGCAGACGGCAAGCAGGTCAGCCTGAAGGCCTACAAGGGGCAGGTGATGCTCATCGTCAACACCGCCACCAAGTGCGGATTCACCCCGCAGTACAAGGAATTGGAAGCGCTGTATGAGAAATACCGTGACCGCGGATTCGTCATCCTAGACTTCCCCTGCAACCAGTTCGGCGAGCAGGCACCAGGCTCCGTGGAGGAGATACGCCAGTTCTGCACGGCCAAATACGACACGCAGTTCCCGCTGTTTGACAAGATCGAGGTGAACGGACCGGACGAGTCGCCCCTCTACACCTATCTGAAGAGCCAGCAAGGATTCACAGGTTTCGGCAAGGGAGTGCGCGCGAAGATGATGAAGATGATGCTGAAACGCAAGGACAAAGACTACGCCCGGAAGAGCGATATCAAGTGGAACTTCACCAAATTCCTCATAGACAGGAATGGCAAAGTGGTCAAGCGCTTCGAGCCGACGGCAAAGATGGAAGAGGTGGACAGCATGATCCAGTCACTCCTATGAGCACGATGAGACAGCTGAAGAGACTTTACGCAGCCGCCGTCCTGATGCTCTCGACAGCCGCCGGGGCATCGGCGCAGGACACGAATGCCGTGGTCAGCAATCACCGATACATGATCTATCAGTTCCCCAAAGGCCAGGAACCGAAGATAGACGGCAACACGGCCGACTGGAAATGCGTGGGACAGGCCTACGAGGTGACCGAACAGTTCATGAAGGAAGACGAGAAGAAGCACGCCAAACCGGACACCGCGACGCTCAGATTCACCATGCGCGTGGGCTGGAGCGCCGCTACGCAACGGCTCTACTTCCTCTATGAGGCGGAAGATGACTACTGGCGGTTCAGCGAGAACACGCTTTCGACAGACATACTTGAGGTGGTAGTCGACGGCGATTGCTCCGGGGGGCCGTTCATCCAGCGCTTTCACCCGACAGCTGCGAATGACGTTCAGACCGCCTGGTTCAACTTCCAGGGCGTGCAGGCACAGAATTACCACATCTTTACACCGCCACATGGCGACGACTGGTGCATGTACTGGGGCCCGCAGATCTGGCTGAAACAGAAGCCGTATGCCGATCATGCCTGTCGCTACGCATTCAAGGAGGGCGAGCGAGGCAAGCTGGTGCTCGAGTTTTACATCACACCTTACGACCGCGCTTTGGCCGACAGCCCGGCGAATTCGGTGCCTACGGCGCTCCGGGAGGGCAACGACGTGGGGCTCTGCTGGGCCGTGATCGACTGGGACAGCAACCCTACGAGCAAGAATGGATTCTGGAATCTCTCCCGCACACACACGATGTACGGCAACGCCGACTATCTGCCTAAGTTCCGACTCATGCCCGTCGAGCGCTGAACAGCCACCATCCCCTGCCCCTGATTGGATGCAATGAGACCCACTGCACGAGTCAATCACGGCTACATACAACAAATCCCATTGCCCCTGCAGGGGCGGGCCTGGTGCCCGTCCGCCATCAATCTACCTTCGGAACGATAATTGGCAAACGTTCATCCTCCCGCAATCCACCTAAATATCGACACACATCGGATGCCCGTCCCTGCAGCAGGCTGTTTCCTGACGGCCGGTTCCATTCCTCCAAAACCATCTTTCCTCATTCCCTCAAACCGTCACTCGGCATTCGACAATCACCCTTTCCATTCATTGGAAATCTCATCAAGGCATCCCATTTGATCCCTCCTCCCTAACCATCACAGCCTTCTCCGAGAAGCAGCTGAAAACTCCCGAAAACAGGCACTTTTCATATGGCTTCCGCAGAGGATAGCTCCGGGCCGTCAAGAGCTATGCTCCGGGCCATCCATATGATAGTTTTCGGCCGTCCGGATGATAGTTTTCGGCCGTCCGGGGGACAGCTCCGTGCCGGGTGTGGCATAGGGATGCTTTTCCAACAGGCAAAAAGTGGAAAAAATGAAGGAATGAGATGGCTTTTTCAAACGACCGGCACACAACTGCCATAGCAGATGGACAGAAAGACAAGATGACGAATATACAGGCGCGAAAAGGTTATTTAGAAGCCGGCAAACAGGTTATTCGCAGATTATATAACTTACAAACAGCCCTCGATGCGCTTGCGTTCACGGTCGGCATATTTGGCGAGCACCTTCGCTATTTCAGGATAGTAGCTTTCGAGCGTGGGGTATTTCCGGCGCTCGCGGGCATATCGTCGAAGGGCCGTCACAAGCTCCGGCATCCACTTGAAGTCGCGTGCAACCTGATTGTAGAGTTCATGCTGCACGTCTTCCCGTTTGCAGCCATTATCCATCATATAGCAGATGACGGCCGCGCGGACCACGGATTCGTTGATCACAGTCTGCTCATTGCCGTAGGCCTGACGCTGCATCGCCAGGGAGGAACAGCGATAGAGATAGTCGGCCGACTCCTTCAGCTGATCCCAATGATCCCCCTTCGCCAGCAGCGGATTGACAAATGAATGGTTGAACTCATGGATCAGCGTGGCTGCATAGGCTGCTCCGTCGGCATAAGGTGTGGGAGCAGCAGGATCCTCCACATATCCCACGATGGCGAACAACTCCTTTGCGCGTCCCCGGCAGGCACGGTTTGCCCCGTAGTTACCACCGCCGTTGGTGCAGCCGATGATCACTCGGAAGGTCTCTTCAGGTGCTGTTCCGTAGAACGCAGGATACCACTCCTGCCGCAAAAGGCCCATCACGTTGGTCTTATAGGCTTCGACCGCACGGTCGTAGAATGGATGGTGGGCCGTATAAAACGCATGAAAGCGCGTGTCGCGGCAGAAGTCATTGAGGCGCATGAGCAGCGTGTCCTTGTCCACCTTGCTCCATCTGCGATCCATGGACTGCAGGTCTGTATCCATCCATCTCACGCCTTCGGCATCGACAGAGATATTGACCGCGAGATTCATTACAGCATCATAGGCCACGCCAAACTGC
>JALFRV010000060.1 GCA_022778905.1 Prevotella sp.
CATGGGCTCAGCAGACTCCCGCCCATGGGCTTTTTATCGCACGTGTCGCCACGCCGGGTGGGTCTCTCGGGGTAAGGCACTGACCTGATGAAGCCACAACCTCTTGGTTTACTGCTTTGGGGAGTACGTTTACCATTCGGGATTCGACTTGTCCGGCAGTCTCACCCATTCCGATTTAGCCTTGTACCAAGTTTCTGTCCGTAGGCTCGGCAGTCTCGCTACGTGACTTCCTTCATCCCTGCCATTACTGACTACGACTTGTCTTTCGCTTCGCTTGGCGGTAAATACCCGCGACTGGAGTTGAACCAGTCAGGTTAGTGTCATGCCCGACACACCAAAAAATTCCCGAAAAGCCGACCGGCCTTTCGGGAACTCCATATCTGCCATGGGAACAGCTGACTGTTCCGCTGTGGATGTTTAGAAGAATAAGTATCTGTTGTCTACAACATTTGCCTTGATGAACAGTTCGTTCATGAAGTTGCCGGCATTCTGCATGGCTTTCTGTTTCAGCTTACGCTCTTCCGTTGCCTGGTCGAACTTCACAGGGCGGTTGGACTTCTTCACAACCTGGAAGAGATAGACACCAGCATTGCCCTTGACGGGCTTTGCGCTGAACTTGCCCGCGCCAGTCGCAGCTACGGCTCCGCTCAAGGCGGGCTCGCTCGCACCTGTAGAGATGATGAAAACAGGGGCTGCAAAGGTCACCTGATTGACCGGGCTTACCTGACCGCCCTTGCTCTTGGCAGCTGCCAAGGAGTTCACACCGTTCAGCTTGGCCATGATCATGTCAGCCTTCATGTCCTTCATGACCTCAGCCTTGACTGCCTCCTTCACATCCGAATCAGTCAACTGACGATAGCCTTTGGCATGGATCTTATCGAGAACAACAACCAACAAGTGGTCGTTGTCACCACACTCATACATCGGAGAAACGTCACCTTCCTCGGCTGCAAACAGCCACTTCATCGCCTCGCGGGTGCTGTGGATACCGGCCAGATAGTGCTGAGCGGTAGTCACATCCTTTGCCTCCTGCAGCTTGAATCCGCTCTTGGCAGCATTCTTGACGATATCAGCACTGTTCTGGTTGGCGCTGACGAAAGAGCTGAACTTATTGTAAGCTGCACTATATGTATCTTTCGAGAATTCGATGGTCTTCTTGACCACGGCTGCCGTGTAATGTTCCTTGAAAGCTTTGCGGTCGAGTACCTGGAAGATAATGTTGCCCTGCTCCAGCGAGAGATTGCTGATCTCGTTCACGGAAGTATTCATGAACGCATTGACAACTTTGCGGTTGTCCTCCGTGTTGGTCTGATAGACAGAGGAAATGAGCTGCTGAGCGGTCAGCCAGGTTTTCTCCCCGACTTGTCCGTACTTCTTTGCCAAGGCTTCGAAGTCAGCGCCACCCTTAAGGGCTGTGTAAATGGAGTCGGCCGTGCGATGAGCTGCATCGGGTGTAGCTGCACCGACCTGAATCTGGCGAATCTGTATGGAGTCAGGCAAGGATACCTTTGCGACGAGCTTGATGAGGTTCATCGTGTTGTCCTGCTTGTTTTCCACCGGACCGTAGGTCTGGCCTACGGCCATTGAATCCAAGCGCTGGGCGATGTCCATCGGATAGAAATCCTTCGGTGCGGGGATGCCTAAATAAGGAATGGCAGATGTGCTCTTGCGGACAGCCTCTGATGGATCGGCGCTCTCGGAGATGGTCTTGAAATAACCCTGAAACTCCTTTTGGATGGCCATGCGGTCTGCAGCAGAAGGCGTTACCTGTATATCCACATACTTGATGTCACGGCTCTCGACATACTGCTGGAAGCGTGGCTTCATCTCATTGTATTTCGCTTTCAGGTCCGCATCGGAGATTGTGACCTTGGAATCGTCAATGGCAGAATACGGGAAAGCTGCCAACTGAATCTGGCTTTCCTGATTCTCCTCTTCGAAAGCCATCTTGGCCTCAACCGGATTGGAAAGCAGACAGCTGGCCAACAGGTTCTGATACTTCTGCGCAAGGATCTGCAAGCGGAGCGTTTTCTCTACGAACGTCCAATACTTGTAGATTCTTTCATACTGCTGTGTCACCTGCGGGTTGTTGGCATTCTTCTTGTATTCAGCCAGGAACTGCTGCAAGGCGTTCGCGTCGAAGCGGCCAGTCTGCTGGTTGACAAATGGCGTTTGCTGGAGCATAGGATTTGTTCCCAACTTCAGGATGTTCTGCATCTCTGTGTCGGTCACACGCAGACCAAGATCTTCAGCCTCCTTCTCAATGAGCTTAGACTGGACGTATGTGTTCCACACCATGTCCTTCACCTGATTGAGCTGCTCGTCATTAAGGCTCTCGGTCCTTTGCTGCATCTTAATCACTTCAGTGTATTCGTCCACCAACTTCTGGAATTGCTCGACACTGATTTTCTCACCTAACACTTCGCCGATCTGCTGACGCTGATCGTTGCGGGTAGACTCGCAGGAACGGAAAAGTTCCTCGGCAATGAAAGCAAATAGACCGAATCCGATGATAGCTATCAGAAAGATGCCTTTGCTCCTAATTTTTCCTAATACTGCCATTATTATTTATTATTTAATTATTATGATTTTTCATTTTTTATAAATGCGTACAAAAATACTAAAAAGATATCAAATAGCGGAACATTCGACTAAAAAATTGCTATTTACCGGCTACTTTTAGCCTTACAAGCTCTATTTTCGTCATTGTGCTCTTGATAATCTTGAACTCAAACTTGCCGATTTCGACAATCTCATTCAGTTTGGGGAAGCTTTGGAAATAATGCAGGATCAATCCGCCGATGGTCATATAGTCGTCACTTTCAGGCAGATCCAAGTCGAACATTTCATTCACATGGTCGACCTCCAACCGTGCAGAAAGCAGATATTCTCCATTCTCCAATTGCTTGGCAATATACTTGGCATTGTCGTGTTCGTCCTGTATGTCACCGAAAATCTCCTCCACAATGTCCTCCAAAGAGACGATGCCACTCGTGCCTCCGAATTCGTCCACGACCACGCCAAGGCTCTTCTTCTGCTGCATGAAGATCCGCATGAGTTTCTGTGCCGCCATTGTCTCTGGCACGAAAGGCATCGAGCGGATGTTGTGAATCCAGTTTTCGGGATCGCGGAACATTTCGGACGAATGGATATAACCGATGATATGGTCTATGTCCCCACGGTAAACGACAATCTTTGAATTGCCGCTCTCGATGAAGAGCTGCTTGAGTTCGTCCAGCGTGCAGTCGTCCATGTCGACCGCATTGATCTCGGTCCGGGGAATCATACAGTCTCTCACCTTCGTATCGGTGAAATCCAACGCATTCTGAAAGATCTTGACTTCATCCTTGATTTCCTCATCATTGGCCGCATTGTCGATGCTCGACTGGACCAAATAGTCCAGATCCACCTTGGAGAAACCTTCCTCGTCATTCTGCGAGTCGATCCTGATGCGAACCAGCCGGAGCAACAGTCTCGAGGCCGCAGTGGAGAACCTGCTGATCGGCCACAGCAAGATGTAGAAGAGATAGGCCGGTAGTGCGAAAATCGTCAGCAGTCTATTCGGATTGCGCTTGAATAATGCCTTGGGAAAAAACTCACCGGTAAAAAGAACGATCAGCGTGGAGAGGATGGTATCGGCAGGCACGGTGAAAGCCGGAGCTTGCCCGGCAAAGATCGTCTGATCGAAAAAACGGGCTATAAGGATACCGTATACAACCAGCACAATGTTATTCCCCACGAGCATCGTACTGACGAAACCGTTAGGGTGGCCGTAGAAAATGGACAAGATACGTTGGGCAAATCCGTTCTTATCCCTATCCATTTCGGCCAGCATCCGGTTGCTTGAGACGAATGCAATCT
Source organism: Prevotella sp. (assembly GCA_022778905.1). Taxonomy (GTDB): domain Bacteria; phylum Bacteroidota; class Bacteroidia; order Bacteroidales; family Bacteroidaceae; genus Prevotella. Next base: position 3,862 of record JALFRV010000060.1, read on the forward strand.
CCATGCCTGAGAAGAAGGCAGAGAGCAGCATGGTGATCAATATACCGGTTATAAGAGGAATATCCATAGTGTTTTTGATGTTTTCATTCGTGTTTCCGGCGTCAGTGCAGGATGGGAATGGAAGTATTCTTAGGTTGGGGGGCTGTCTGAGGCCGCTGCATCTTCATCACCGAATCCTGCGAGACGCGTGCCGAGTCGGTCATATTGCTGCTGCCGTCAATATCACTCTTTTCGAACGAACCTTTCGAATTGGAGACATAATACTGCGTCATCCGCTCGTCACTTCTGAAATAGGTCCCTTGAAGCTGACGATCCGGGGTGATCAGGTGGGAGTATTTGTACGAATAAAGTTCATGCTTCAGCTCATCCCAAAACAACTCCTCGCTCGAGAAGCGCAACCCATCCTTCGTCAGAATGCGCACCCGACCGCGAAGCTCCCAGAGCTTGTTCTTGTCATAATAGTAAGCTGTATCACACTGGATGTATGACTCAATGTGGAACTTTTCATCAAACTGCTCAAGGAAAAGCCCCTTGTCGAAGATCCAACGGGATGGATTCCGGTTTTGGTTAACTTCCCAACGCTCTGTGACTATGCGGTATTTGATCACGCCGGAATCGGATATCAGCGTATTGACACCATAACTGATCATTGTGGCAACAGAATCTCTCGGATTTATTGCCGGCGCTATATGCTCCTTCTGTTCGTCACAGGCAACAAGGAAAAGCATACATACGACCAATGAAAGGAAATAGGATTTCAAATCGCCGTTTATCTTCTTGATGATGCGCAAACAATCAGTTGACTTCGCTCCGATGACTATTGAACCTTCCACTTCGCGAACCAGCGTTCGTTGAATGTCAGTCCTATATTGATCCGGAATGTGTTCTCCTTGATCAGGGTGTTGCTGTCCATTCTCACCCATTGGGCACTCAGATTGAGCAGCGAGCGGCTGTTGTAGGTATTCATGATGGGAATGCCGAAGCCCATGCTGACACTCAGCTCCTTCGGACCGTCCACTCCGTTCACCTTAAAATAGGATGTCGCGTATGAAGCGCCTACACGATAATGGAGTCTTTTGAAGAAATTGCGGGCATTCTCCAATGGAACGTATTCCCCGCCGACGGTGACTTTGTGACGATCCTTACAGAGACCTTCGGTCAAGGCGTATCGGGGCTGGCCGTTGACCACGCTGTATTCAGGCATCGCGATGCCCGACCACTTCTGCAACTGATAGTCTGCGCCAATCTTCAACTGCCCGTTATGGTTGAACATGAGACCCGCACCGATGATCGCCGGCAGTTCCAAGCCATTCTTGATCGAGTAGACTGCCGTGTCCGAAACACTCGTCTGGGAGTTGGTCGAAATAACCTGGCACTGCGGATCCGCATTGAGTTTATGACCCAAACTATAGGTTCCGGCTATGGTGAGCCAGTTTTTCTTGGACAGACGAGCCGTATATTGCGCACCGAAATCTACCTTATAGTTCTTCACGGTGGCAGAATAATACTTTGAAAGCGTATTGATATTGCCATCGCTGTAGCTATTGACGATGGACCTGTTTAGCTCACCCCAAAGGTAGGAACCATTGACGCCGATGGAGAATCCCTTGAACATTTCCCATCCAAAGCCTAAATATACCTGATGCAAACCTCCACTCCCGGCATAGGTATTGGTATAGGTCGTGGTATTGAGAGGATTCACATACTGGGTATTGGAGTAGGTATATCCGACATTTGTAAACGGCAGGAGACCAAAGCTGACACCAAAATGCTTGAAGGCGCGGAACCCTGCCACGACGTACTCAAAATCGGCATTGTTCGCGTTCAGTTTCTTTCCGCCTTCCTCAAAGTTGGTGATCTGACCGGACAGACCGGCATCAAAGATGAATGACAACGAGTCTATCGAAGAATAGGATGCAGGATTCAGAGGGTTGACCTGATTGTGTTCGCGAAAAGCGAGCCCCAATCCGTTCATGCCGCGGCTGAATCCACTCGATTGATCAGACAACAAGCCTAAACCATATTGACTATAGGGCGAGTTTGTTCCGCTTTGAGCAAAGCCAGCGAGTGATGATGTTGCCAGCAAGGCGGCACATACTATTGTTTTCATTCTTCGTTACATTTCGGTTTTGGCTGCAAAATTATCGAAAAAAATCCAAATAAAAGCACGTTAACTGCAAAATATAAGCTAATTTTGCATCATGAAACGATTAAAGTCCATTTTTAGAGTTTCGCTGCTGGTTATTTTTATCTCTTTAACATGCAGACCCGCTTATGCGCAGTCCGACAGTACCATTTTGAAAAGCATGGATGCTGTCAGGATCAGTCTGTTGACATGCGGACCGGGGCAACAGATCTATTCACTCTACGGACATACAGCCATCAGATTCCAGGACTTAGGACGCAACCAGGACTTGGTCATCAACTATGGGATGTTCTCATTCCGCCAAAAATACTTCATCATTCGATTCGTCTTCGGCTTGACCGACTATGAAATGGGGATTGTCCCCTATACGGATTTCATCGCCGAATACGCCGCTCAGGGCAGATGGGTGATGCAGCAGACGGTCAATCTGTCACGTGAGGAGAAGCTGGCCATCACCCAAGCCATCGATGAAAACTACAGACCGGAAAACCGCATCTACAGATACAACTATTTCTATGACAACTGCACGACGCGGGCAAGGGACATGCTCACCGACCATATCGACGGGGCAGTGCTCTATGAGGAGAACCGCACAATCACGACGTCCTACCGCGAGATGATCCACCAATGGAATGAAGACCGTCCGTGGGCACGCTTTGGCAATGACCTCCTGTTAGGCCTGAAGGCTGACAAGAAGACAGACAACAAGGCACAACAGTTCCTTCCGGACAGCCTGAGAAAGGATTTCGACCATGCACTGATCATCAATAAGGATGGCTCCCGCCGCCAACTTGTCACAGAGACGTCATGGCTGCTCAAGCCATCGAAACAACCAGAAGCAAAGGAATTTATCCTCTCGCCGATGCAATGCGCCCTCTTACTGCTGATCCTGACGCTCTTAGTGATCGGCTCAGAATGGTACAGCAAGCGCATCCTTTGGGGATTTGACCTGCTGCTGCTCCTCCTTGACGGGGCAGCAGGACTTATTCTGACCGCCATGCTCTTCTCCCAGCATCCCACCGTGAGCCTTAACACACAGCTGTTGGTGTTCTGTCCGCTCTCGCTCATATTCCTTTTCCCGGTTGTCAGGAGTCTGCGGCGTCACCGTTTTCATCCCTATCTGAAACTGTGGGCGGCACTGACCGCACTCTTTCTGCTGCTCTATCCGCTTCAGCATTATGAAGCCACAGTAGGAATATTGGCATTGATTTTGCTGATCAGAATCAGTTCGCTTCGCATATCATGCTCCAAAAGCAGCTCAAGACATGAATAGATATCTCACCGCAATACTTGTTGCGCTGTCCGCAACGGCCCAGGCACAACTCGCACATCCGGCACCAAAGTTGGTCGTCAACATCGTCATCGACCAGCTCCGGACAGACTACATAGACACTTATGCCTCGCTTTACACGCCGAACGGGCTGCGGAAGGTCTATCAGCAAGGCTGTGTCTATGATGCGGCCAACTATGCCTTTTCGCCCATTGACCAGGCATCGGCCATTGCCGCCATTGCAACGGGAACCTCACCTTATTACAATAACATCACCGGGACAAAGTGGCTGGACCGCAAGACTTTGCGGACCGCGTCCTCGGTAGATGACGTCCGATACGTGACAGCACCTTCCCGGATGTCCGTCTCGACCATCGGCGACGAGCTGAAGATTGCCACCAACGGAGCCGGCATTGTCTATTCCATTGCCGCCACACGCGAGGCAGCCGTCTTGGGAGCAGGACATGCTGCCGACGGAGCTTTCTGGATGGATGAACGGAAAGGTGATTTCCTGACCTCCTCCTACTATCCTGAGAAAGCCAGAACATGGATAAGCAATTACAAGAGAGCAGTTACGCAATCGACTAATAAAGAGAGTCTTACCAACGCTTCGATCATCAATCTCTGCAAGGAGTGCATTACGGCCAACGCGATGGGACGCGACGACATTCCCGACCTGCTCTTTATGACGCTCTCGGCGAGAAACCAGGATCCCGCAGGAAGCCGGACCCAGATGGAGAGTCTCTACATGCAGATAGACAACATGCTCGGCGAATTCATCACGCATGTGGAATCTGCCATCGGCAAAGGGCGCGTCCTCTTTGTCATAACGAGCACAGGATACGCTGACGAACCGCAGACAGACGACTCCAAATACAAGATTCCGACAGGCACTTTCTATATCAATCGGACAGCCAACCTGCTCAATATCTATCTCGGCGCCATATATGGTCAAGGCCGGTACATCGAGAGTTGTTTCCGCAACGAGATCTACTTCAACCACAAACTGATCGAGCAGAAACGCATCAGTTTCAGTGACATACTGAGCAGAAGCCAGGAGTTTCTGATCCAGAATGCCGGAGTGAAAGACGTACTGACAAGCACCCGCATCTTAGGAGGAGACGGAAGCATCCGGAAAATACGCAATGGATATAACCCGACCGTCAGCGGCGACATCGTCATAGAGATCGCCCGCGGATGGCAGCTGCTGAATGAGGAAACGCAGGAGACTTTCATTTCGCGGTCCAGCTATATCCCCTTCCCTATCATATTCTATGGCGCCGGCGTCAAGCCCCAGCGCATCACGGAGTCCGTATCGGTAGACCGCATTGCGCCTACCATAGCCAAGACCATCCATATCCGCGCACCCAACGCCTGCGATGCAGCACCCTTGTTCTGACGTTCCGGCCATCTTCCGAATCCGCATGTGAAGACCCCATGAAAGGGCCTGCACAGGCGCCCCGGCAAGAGCTATCGTCCGGGCTGCCGAGAGCTATCCTTCAGGCTGCCCATATGTATGCCTTGGAGCGCCCGAATGATACCTTTGCGCCGGGCAGCCAACAGATCTGCCGGAACGACTCGGAATCCATCCCCTCTGCCCAAGGGAATTATCCGCTGCACAGATACAAATTAGAAACGTTTTTCTGCTGATTTACAGAATATTCTTTGTAAATTTGCATCGGTTTTATCAATAGATTAATAAAAACAAAAATATATAATGAATTTCAACAAGATTTTAAAGTCACTGTTCGGAGACAAGAGTGCCCGTGACATGAGACTGATCCAACCGCTCGTGGAAGAGGTTAAAAAGGCGTATCCGGCCATCAAGGCTCTAAGCAACGATGAGCTGCGCGCCAAGACCAAGGAGATCCAACAGTATGTCCAGAATGCCGCCCGCGAGGAAAAGGAAAAGATAGAAGAGCTGAAGGCAAAGATAGAAGACACGCCGATTGATGAGCGTGAAGCGATCTTCACAGAGATCGACAAGCTCGACAAGGAGGCGCTTGACAAATATGAAGTTGCCCTCAATGAGGTGATGCCGGTTGCTTTCAGCATCGTCAAGGACACAGCCCGCCGCTTTGCGGAGAACGAGGAAGTGGTCGTCACGGCGACCGACTTCGACCGCGAACTGGCTGCAGATCCGCACAAGGACTTCGTCACTATTGACGGCGACAAGGCGATCTATCACAACGAGTGGACTGCCGGCGGCAACAAGACCAAATGGGATATGGTCCACTATGACGTGCAGCTCTTCGGCGGTATCGCACTTCACCAGGGTAAGATTGCCGAAATGGCAACCGGTGAAGGTAAGACGCTCGTTGCCACCTTGCCTGTTTTCCTGAATGCACTGACCGGAAACGGCGTCCACATGGTGACCGTCAACGACTACTTGGCCAAGCGTGACTCAGAGTGGATGGGGCCGCTTTACGAGTTCAACGGATTGTCTGTCGACTGCATTGACAGGCATCAACCGAACTCTCCGGAGCGTCGTAAGGCCTATCAGGCTGATATTACGTTCGGCACGAACAATGAATTCGGTTTCGACTATCTGCGTGACAATATGGCCATTTCGCCTGCTGATCTGGTGCAAAGACAACACAATTTCGCCATCGTCGATGAGGTCGACTCGGTCTTGATTGACGATGCACGTACGCCGTTGATCATCTCCGGACCGGTCCCCAAGGGTGATGACCAGATGTTTGAGACATTCCAACCCTTGGTCGAAAGACTCTATGAGGTGCAGCGCAAGCAAGCGACGGAGTTGCTGGCAGAGGCAAAATTGAAGATCTCACAATCGCAGAAGGAATCCGATCAGAAGAAAGCACAGCAGCTTTCGGATGAAGGTTTCCTGGCTTTATACCGCTCCTTCAAGGCACTCCCCAAGAATAAGCCGCTCATCAAGTATCTCTCCGAAGAAGGCATAAAGGCCGGAATGCTCAAGACCGAAGAGTATTACATGCAGAACAACAACCGTGAAATGCCAAAAGCAGTGGAACCCCTGTACTTCGTAGTGGACGAGAAGCTCAACTCGGCGGATCTTACGGACAAGGGAACAGAATGGCTTTCGCGCCAGACAAACCAGCAGGACCTCTTCGTGCTGCCTGACATCACAAGCGAACTGTCGGCATTAGAGAGCGAGCAAGGCATCTCCGATCAGGAGCGGATTGACCGTAAGGATCAGCTGATGGCGCACTATGGCGTTCAGAGCGAGCGCGTCCATACGCTCCAGCAGTTGCTGAAGGCCTACACGATGTTCAACAAAGACGATGAGTATGTGGTCATCAATGACGAGGTGAAGATCGTTGACGAACAGACGGGACGTATCATGGAAGGCCGCAGATGGAGCGACGGGCTCCATCAGGCTATCGAGGCCAAGGAACATGTGAAGGTGGAAGCAGCCACACAGACATTCGCCACGATCACCTTGCAGAACTATTTCCGCATGTATCACAAGCTGGCGGGGATGACCGGTACGGCCTCCACCGAAGCCGGAGAATTCTGGGACATCTACAAATTGGATGTTGTCGAGATCCCGACCAATAAACCTGTTGTCCGCAACGACATGGATGACCGTGTCTATAAGACGGCTCGCGAGAAGTATGCAGCGGTCATCGAGGAGATTGAGAATATGCGCAACCAGGGACGCCCGTGCCTTGTCGGTACGACGTCCGTGGAGATTTCTGAACTCTTGAGCAAGATGCTCGACATGCGCAAGATACCTCACAATGTCCTGAATGCCAAGCTTCACCAGCGTGAAGCACAGATCGTGGCCGAGGCCGGACGCTCTACCAATGGGTTAGGTGCCGTCACCATCGCCACCAACATGGCCGGCCGCGGAACGGACATCAAGCTTACGCCCGAAGTAAAAGCAGCCGGAGGACTTGCCATCATCGGAACGGAACGTCACGAAAGCCGCCGGGTGGACCGCCAGCTGCGTGGTCGGGCCGGTCGTCAGGGAGACCCCGGATCTTCTGTGTTCTACGTATCACTGGAGGATAAGTTGATGCGCCTGTTCGCATCCGAGCGCATTGCCAAAGTCATGGACCGCTTGGGCTTCCAGGACGGCGAGCGTATCGAAAGTCCGATGATCTCAAAAAGCATCGAGCGTGCACAGAAGAAGGTCGAGGAAAACAACTTCGGCATCCGCAAGCACCTGCTCGAATACGACGACGTCATGAACAAGCAGCGCACGGTGATCTATGAGAAACGCCGTCATGCCTTGATGGGTGAACGCATCGGCATGGACATCACAAATATCATCTGGGACCGTGTCGTGAACATTATCGAGAAGGACGACTACGAGGGAGCTAAGGAGGATTTTCTCAAGACGCTCGCCATGGAATGTCCGTTCACCAAAGAAGAATTTGAGACAGAGGAGAAACAGGAGCTTGAGGAGCGTTCTTTCCAGAAGGCCGTAGAAAGCTTCAAGCGTAAGACAGACCGTATCCAGAGTGTCGCCTGGCCCGTGATCAAGCAGGTGGAAGAGAGTCAGGGAAGCATGTATGAACGCATCAAGGTGCCTATAACAGACGGGAAGAACGTCTACTACATCCCCTGCGACTTGAAAGAAGCTTACCAGACTGAAGCCAAAAGCGTAGTGAAGCAATTCGAAAAAGTGATCATGCTTCACATCATTGATGACAACTGGAAGGAAAACCTGCGTCAGCTCGACGAGCTGAGACACAGTGTGCAGAACGCCTCCTACGAACAGAAGGATCCGCTGCTGATATTCAAGTTGGAGAGTGTGAAGGTCTGGGACACGATGATAGACGACATGAACAACCGCATCGCGAGTGTTCTGACGCGCGGACAAATCCCGGAGATACAGCAACAAGAGGTGCGCGAAGCCGCTCCCGAGCAGCGGAGCCAGCGCTATAACGAGCAGAAAGCTGACTTGTCTGATTCAGCTCAGGAAAGGGCAGCCCATCAGGACACCCGCGAGACGGCTCCAGAGGTGAACCATACACCATACATCGCAGAGAAGATGCCGCGTCCGAACGATCCATGCCCATGTGGGTCGGGCAAGAAATTCAAGAACTGCCACGGACGTAACATCAGATAATCAAGCATCTAAAACCAATCGCATGCAGGTAAGTATTCATGATCTGACAAAGAAATTCGGGGAAAAGACCGCGGTCGACATCCCCGAATTGACCATCCACTCGGGTGAGATCCTCGGTTTGGTGGGCAACAACGGAGCAGGCAAGACAACCCTCTTCAGGCTCATCCTTGATCTGCTGAAAGCCGATTCCGGAAACGTCATGATCGGAGAGATCGATCCCACACAGAGTGAAGACTGGAAATTGATAACAGGAGCCTATATTGACGAAGGCTTTCTCATCGACTTCCTGACGCCGGAAGAATACTTCGATTTCTTGGGCAAGGTAAACAACATTGCCAAGGAAGACCTCGACCAGCGGATGGGCGCATTTGAACGGTTGATGGCCGGTGAGATTCTCGGACAGAAAAAACTGATCCGTGACTTTTCGGCAGGCAACAAGCAGAAGATCGGAATCATCTCTGCCCTGCTCAATCATCCGCAACTCGTCATCCTCGACGAGCCTTTCAACTTTCTGGATCCGTCCAGTCAGATCATTCTGAAGCGGACGCTCGTCGAATACAACCGCACGCATCAGGCGACCATCATCATCAGTAGCCACAACCTGCAACACACGGTTGACATCTCCCAACGCATTGCCCTCTTGGAGCATGGGCAGATCATCAAGGATCTGTCAAATGCCGGAGGAACAGCTGAAAAGGAGTTGGAGGACTACTTTGAGGTCAGCGAATGAGACGAAGCCTGATCTGACACTGCGGTCGCAGATAAGCTGACGGCCTCCCTCATACCAGTAACCGGAATGAAAGCGCAACGCTTCATTCCGGTTATTTCGTTGCAAAGCACTGCAAAGATGAAGGCGCCGCAGGAAAACCGTGGGAATATTCAGGGCGCAAAAGTATGCTTTGACAATCCTATGAAAAAGAGTTTGAAAAGGCTGTGCAGCAATTTGACAAAGGCTGTGCAATGATTTGACAAAGGCTGTGCAGCGAACCGGACCAAGCCCAAAGTTCCGTTTGCATTTTGGGATTATTGTTACTGAAATCGGCTTAGATTGTTTTACATGCATTTTTAAAAAGTTGATCCCACTCGGAAAAGTCAATAAGCAATCGCAGTATCCCTCATACGCTCTTCCCCCACCCTTTTCCTTCCTGCCATAGACATGCAAGACGCATCAGACGAACCCGGCTTTAGGAATGATGCAGAAAACAAGCTGTGTATCAACGAATTACAATCTTTTTAATCCAGAATAACCGTCCCCGAAATCGGGACGATGCAAACAGTCGGCACAGAGCTATCCTTTCGGCCGCCGAAAGCTATCGTTTGGGCCGTCCAAAGCTATCCTCTCGGCGGCCGAAAGGATAGCTCTGCGCAGCCCCCCGTTATCATATACGTGAGTTCGGGATAAGAAAATCCTTGTAAAAGTTGGTAATCTCACTAATATTTTGTACCTTTATAGGTGAAAATCAACAAGTTACAAAACTATTGAGTGATGATTACCAAGGACAAAGTTACAGAAATTTTCTGT
>JALFRV010000061.1 GCA_022778905.1 Prevotella sp.
TTCAAACCGCGCATGGCACAGTCGCGGGCAGTTCCTGCACCGGTGATTCCGCCACCGATTACCACAACGTCGAAATATTTATTTGTCACTTTATCCATAGTTAGCAGTTTTTATCAAAATTCACCAGGTTTTTAGTCACACAAAGATTTTGCTTCAAAAGCAATAAATTTCTTTTCGAAACAAATATAGTAAATAATGAAATTGATTGGTTCTTTTATTAACTCTAATTAACTATAAAATTACGCTTCGACACTTTTATGTTACGTTTTAGTTTTATTTCGAATAATTTAGTTCACATCCAGGACAATCAACCTGTTTTATCTACATACATCATGAATGATTCATGAACCGACCTGACACTCACTTTGTCCCAGACATTCAAAACATAGTTTCCAATTTCTTAAAAGACTTAGCATAGGCTGATAATTTGTTAATCTTCTGTTAAAGGTTGCTTGTTTAGGCATCTGTTTAAAAAAAAGAACTATCTTTGTAAATATATAATAGCCTGGTTTAAATGAAATCTTCATCACTCCATTTTCAGACCATGAGGCTTTAAAACAGACGACATGACAAAGGAAGATAGGCAGAATGCAATATTAGAAGAACTCATGACAAGAGAATCCATATTGGTATCCGATCTGGCAGATCTGCTTGATGTATCTTCTGTTACCATCCGCAAAGACCTTACCGAACTCGAGTCGGATGGCAAACTATATCGCAGTCACGGCAAGGCGATAGCCATCAATCCCTTTACGAGTAACCGCTCCGTGAACGAGAAAGAAAAATTATCGCCTGAGGAAAAAAGTCTTATCGGACTGGAAGCCGCCAAACTCATTGAAGAAAACGACTCTATCATCTTAGCTTCAGGCACCACAATTCAGTACTTCGCACGTTTCATCCAACCTATACATCATCTTACGGTAGTCTCCGCCTCGCTACAGGTTTCGTTGGGATTAAGTAACAACGAGAATATCGAAATCATACAGTTAGGCGGCGCATTGCGCCACAGCAGCAAATCGGTCGTTGGATTCTACAGCGAGCAATTCCTCGATTCATGTTATGCCAGCAAACTTTTTTTAGGTGTCGATGGCATTGATTTCGATTTCGGAATCACCACCACCGACATGCGCGAAGCCTACCTTAATCAGCGGATGATGAAAACGGCGCAGAAGACTATTGTGCTTGCAGACGCCACTAAATTCGGAAAGAAGGGATTCGCAAAAATAAGTAATCTCGAAGATGTCGACGTAATCATTACCGACGAACGGATTAAGCCTACTGAAGCCGCCTTGATAGAAGAACTGGGCATCAAACTGATCATCGCCAAAAAGAAAGACACTGAACTTACTTGAGTAATGGTAGTATTGCCAAGCTTAACCTAAATTATATTAGACAGTAATAAACAAATATGGAAAGAAATCCATAAAAAAATATAGTATGCATACACCATCTGAATTTGATGACATTCGTCCTTTTGAGCCGGACGAACTGCCAGCAGTCTACGAACGACTACTTGTCAACCCACAATTCCAAGCTGTGGTTCACTTCCTCTATCCGAAGATACCAATGGAGGTGGTCGCACGAAGAATGCGACGCTGCAAGACAAACATGGAATTTCAACTGGCATTCGGATATCCGTTCCTGAAAAATCTTATCAGAAGGGCCAGCAAGGGATGCGACATGGACACCTCGGAAATCGACAACACGAATTGCTACACATTCATGAGCAATCACCGCGACATCGTGCTCGACTCGGCATTCCTCGATATGCTCCTCATCGATAAGGAGTTCCTGACTACATGCGAGATTGCCATCGGCGACAACCTCCTGTCGCTGCCGTGGGTGCTCGACATTGTCCGGGTGAACAAAAGTTTCATCGTGAAACGAGGTCTGATGGCGCGCGAGCGATTAGAATCAAGCATCAAGCTGTCGCGCTATATGCACTACGCCATCAACGAAAAGAATGAGAATTTGTGGATTGCGCAACGCGAGGGACGCTCAAAAGACTCCGATGACCGCACGCAGAAGGCGATATTGAAGATGCTTTCGCTTGGAAGCGAGGGCACTCCATTGGAGAACCTTATGAAATTGCGCATCGTACCGCTTTCCATCTCTTACGAGTTCGACCCATGCGATTTCTTAAAGGCAGCAGAGTTTCAGGCAAAACGCGACGATCCGAACTGGACGAAAGGTCCAATGGACGATATAATCAGCATGCAGACGGGTATCATAGGCTACAAGGGACATATCCATTATCATGCCGCTGCTTGCATCAACGACTATTTAGAACAACTGAAAGACAAGGAGATCCCAACCGGTCAGATGCTCGAACAGATTTGCGAACATATCGACAGGCAGATACATCGAAACTATCGACTCTATCCGAACAACTTCATTGCATGGGATGAACTGACAAACTCGCAGACGCATGCCGACAAGTACACTGCCGAAGAGAAACGCGAGTTCGATACTTATTTGCAGAGCCGCGTGGCAAAGGTGAACATTCCGAATAAAGACGAGGCGTTCCTCCGCGAACGAATCTTGACGATGTACGCCAACCCTGCCATCAACCATGCAAAGGCTCACCAGAAAGAATAGAACGACGGGCAACTGGCCAACACCCGCTTCTATAGAAAAGCAACTGTCTGACGCCCAACAGATCTGCTCCTGCCATATTTAATAGGTTTTCCTATGGACGTGGCAGGAGTCTTCTTTTCCTTAAACATCCAGAGCGACTAATCAAGCCTGGATCCAGCAGTGACTCCTTCTGCAACAACCGCTCATCCAACGCACTTTACAAACTCTTTCACTGATAAAATCAAACTCTTTCGTGCCACCCTCGGAAAGTTAGCAAATAAGAATTTCTTCCTTTTCCATATTGCTAACCGATTATCTGTTTTATCAAGTGTACACCGCACTCGGAATCCCCTGATGCGGTATCCCACAATCGCTTCGTTGAACTTCAAAGCAAGGTATTCTTCCAAATTATGTTCTTCCTTTATCTACCGGCTTTGGGCAGATGTTCGGGAGTAACGTTCGTCAATTTGGTCATGATACTGGTCAGTCATAACCTCAGGTGCTATTCCGACCGGGTGGTCAAGGAAATCGCGACAGACGGATAGGGAAAACGGGATCCTGACATTGATAAAAGTTACGCTTGTCACGGCGTGTAAGCGTAGGAAACTTAAGAAGAGGCTGATCAAATAGACAATCGATAGCATGCTCAAGAATCTCGCATTGTATCTCCACCGTTTCCTACCTAATCCAACATATATAGACCTACCCCGTCTTATATATATAAATAGGTATAGATAATCCTATCCGGAATTGGCGCCCGGCATCCGGATTCCTTTCCCGGCCCTGTATCTTCACTCCCGGGCAGTGCGTCATGCTCCTAAAAAACATCCGACAAAAAAGAGCCGTCTCATTTTTTTTTGTATCTTTGCATTATACAGATTTAAAATAGGAAAAAGATGGAAAATCATAAGAACACAGAGATCGGGCTGATCGGTCTCGCAGTCATGGGTGAAAACCTCGCTCTCAACATGGCCAATCATGGTTGGAATGTATCTGTTTACAATCGGACCGTCCCAGGTGTTGAAGAAGGTGTGGTCGAACGATTCATCGAGGGTCGCGCCAAGGGCAAGTCCATTGAAGGTTACACGGATATCCGTGCTTTTGTCAATTCGGTCGCCCCTCCGCGCAAGATCATGATGATGGTACGGGCCGGCAAGCCGGTTGACGAGCTGATGGAACAGTTGATGCCAATCCTCGAACCCGGTGATATTATGATCGACGGTGGCAACTCCAACTTCGAAGACACCAACCGGCGTGTGGAGAGGGCAGAGCAGCAGGGGCTCCTTTTTGTTGGCAGCGGCGTTTCGGGTGGCGAAGAAGGCGCCCTGAACGGAGCTTCCATCATGCCGGGCGGATCTGCAGCAGCCTGGGAGTCGGTCAAGCCGATCCTCCAGTCGATAGCAGCCAAGGCTGAAGACGGATCGCCCTGCTGTCAATGGGTCGGGCCGCAGGGATCCGGCCATTTTGTGAAAATGATTCACAATGGCATTGAATACGGGGATATGCAGCTCATCGCAGAAGCTTACTGGGTCATGAAAAATATGGGCGGAATGGCGAACGAAGAGATGGCTGACGTCTTCAGCAGATGGAACGAAGGCAAGCTGAAAAGCTATCTCATCGAAATCACGGCCCAGATCCTGTGCCATAAGGACGCTTCGGGCGAAGCACTGTTAGATGTCATCCTCGACGCAGCTGGCCAGAAAGGAACGGGCAAATGGTCAGTGATCAATGCCATGGAACTCGGAATGCCATTGGGTCTGATCGCTACGGCTGTCTTCGAGCGCAGTCTGTCGGCCCAGAAAGCGATGAGAACGCTTGCAGCAGGCCAGTTTCCAAGCG
>JALFRV010000073.1 GCA_022778905.1 Prevotella sp.
TGAGCAACGGCGCGCCGAATTTACGCAATAGCAGATAGTAATAGAACCCGCGGAAGAAGTGGGCCTCGCCCAAAATGCGGTCTTTTGCAGGACCGTTGGCAATCTTATTTGCGTTCGCAAACAGCCGGTTGATGTGCTGGATCATCTCATAGCACAGTCCCCAAGCCGAAGATCCTGCTCTCGAGAGAGCCCTCAGATTGCCCGCCTGTTCGTCTCCGAACCCTGTCCGGTTCCATCCGGTGATCGAGTAAGTGATCTGGTCTGTGTACCATCCGGTGTAAGGATAAGACAGAGAACGTAACAAAAAGTTCGTGGACATCAATGTCTTGAATCCATTATTGGCATTGTGGTACCACACGAGAGAATATTCATCGAGAAGGATTTGGCTTTTCCAAATGCTCTCTTCTGTTAACGAGTCGGTCGGGGCATCATCGAATAGGTCGTTGCAACTTGTCATTGCCACTGTCAGTGATAACGCTGCAAATCCGCCCAACAGATATTTTCTTATTCTGTTCATAGTCATGTGATTAAAAGATTAGGATTTAGAAGCCAATGTTCGCATTGAGCCCGTAGGTCCGTTGGATGGGATATCCACGGTGCGATTCCGGATCCATGTGCTTTAGTTTGCTCCATGTGTGAAGGTTGCCGCCCATCAATGAAATACTCAGTGAAGATAGTTTCAGCTTGTTGAGCACCTTTGCCGGCAATGAATAGCCGATGCTCATGGACTTCAGACGGACAAAACTGTTGTCCCGCAACCAGAAAGAGGAGGAAAGGCGGTTGTTGTCATAGGCGGTAGCAAGCTTCAAACGCGGGTAGGTGGCGTTTGGATTTTCGGGGGTCCAGGTCTCTGTCAGGTGATAGTCCTGGAATTTCTGGAGGCTGTTATTCTCCAATGTATAAGACTCGGAGATATACTGCTTGTAGCCGGCAACACCCTGGAACATGACATTGAAGAAGAATCCGCGATAGCTGGCACCTAACTTCAGACTGCCCGTAAAGTCGGGATAAGCCGAGTTCTTGAACGCCACGCGGTCATTCTCATCAAGTTCGCCGTCGCCGTTCTGGTCTTTATACTTGATATCACCGGGTTTTATCGTCAGGTTCTTGCCATTATAGGAACCGTCTTGGTTGAGTTCCCATTTGTCAATCTCTTCCTGCGTCTGGAACAACCCCAATGCTTCATACATCCAAGTGGTGCCTGTGCTGTGACCTTTACGGCGCAGATTCTCCAACTGATTGGATTCGTCACCATAGTCGATGACCTTGTCTCGGCCTAATGCAAGAGTGAAAGCCGCGTCATACTTGAACTTATTGATTGAGTTTCGGTGTGTGATCGTAAGATCCCACCCCCATGCCTTCAGCTTGCCGAAGTTCATCAAGGGCACGCTTCCGTTAGTTCCGGTCGAAGGAGGATACAGATAATCGGGTGCGTCGGTCAGCATGTCGGTACGATAACGCAGGTAATATTCATAGGTCAGGCCGAACCGGTTGTCCCAGAAGCCGAGGTCTACGGCCACGTTATAGTCGCGACTTTTCTCCCACGAAAGTTCATAGTTGGGGTAGTTGCCCGATGCTACGATGACGGAAGGTCTATGGATTCCGCCCAAGTTGTAGCCATAGGTAGGGGAGTAAATATACTTCAGCAGGTAAGAGTAGTCCTGTACGCTTCCGTCGCGGCCCAACAGACCGGTCGACGCACGGAACTTGACATTGCTCAGTACATGTTGTTTCCAGTTTCTGAAGAAAGGCTCGTTGGACAGGATCCATGACGCGGAGACAGTTGGAAAGAATGCCCAACGATGGTCAGGATGAAACTTTGCGGATCCGTCCATGCGGAAACTGAACTCTGCGAAATAACGGTCGCTGTAGCCATAGGTGGCACGTCCGATAAGCGAAGCACGCTGGATCTTGGACTCTTTGCCATGCAGGGTCGCTTTCTCTGACGAACCTAAGACTTCCGGAAAAACACCTGGGAGGTCACTGTTTGTGCCGTCCATGTACTTATTGTTATAGGTCTGGTAGTTAGCGACGATCATTCCGGTGACATGATGTTTGGCCTTGAAGGTCTGATCATAGTTGATTCCACCTTCTATCAACATATTATCGACAAATTGATCCATCTGATAGAGGCTGATCTTAGCCCTGGGATAAATTGTCGTTTTGTCCACTGAGATTTCCTTGGTCTGGTCATCATACTTGTAAAGAGCTACCGGATTGCTGAATCTTTTGCGGATGCTGCTGTTGTCATCGATCGTCACCCGTCCATAGACAGACAGACCCTTGACCCAAGGGAGTTCCCAATTTAGGTTGGCCGTCATGGTGTGCATCTTGGTCGTATTCTTCTCATAACCTCCCAAACCGCGCACCGAAATCAGCGGATTGCCGCCATTGATGCTGGCCAACTCACCGTTGTCAAGAATGAAAGGTTGTGTAGGCGCATAGCTATAGGCTGCATCTAAGGTCGTATAGCTGGTGTTCTTGTATTCCGAGTTCACTCCATTCAAATCCAAAGACAGAACGAGTCCCTTGGCCAAAGTTGCGTCCAATTTGGCGGAGTAGTTGTATCTGTCCCGGCCTACACCGCTATATAGACCGACTGTCTTGGTGTAGGCGCCCGAGATATAATATTTAATGTATTGGTTACCGCCCGAAACAGAGACGGCATGCGTGGTCGAATAACCGTGCGATTTGATGTAATCGAGCAAGTCGGTGTCGGCGAATCGGTTCGGATTGGATTGTGTGCGGATCATCTCCAATTCCTCATCTGTAAATGGGTTCACGTTAGGTGATCCCTCTACGGTTTTGTTATAGAGCTTGGCATACTCATAACTGTTGAGAAAATGAGGGAACTGTGTGGCCTTCTGAATATTGTATTGCCCGCGATAGTTCACCCTGATCTTTGAATCTCCGGATGCACGTTTCGTCTTGATCAGAATGACGCCGTTGGCTGCGCGCACGCCATAGACAGCAGCAGCAGCGGCATCCTTGAGGATCGAAATGCTCTCGATATCGTCCGGGTTCAGGTCAGAAAGACGCTGTTCACCATCAGATGTATTGTCCGAAAAGCGTGGAATGCCGTCGATTACCAGCAACGGGGATGTGCTTGCACCCGTCACTGCACGGATGCGAAGCATCGACTCTCGGGCTGATCCTGGGTCTCCGGACATGGACATAACCTGCAATCCGGCTACCTGACCACTTAAGGCTTCGTCCAAGTTTGGTGTTGGGATGCGCAGAAGATCCTCGCCTTTGACCGTCTCAATCGAACTTGTCAAGGACGATTTCTTTTGTGTACCGTAGCCGATGATCACGAGTTCATCTAAGTTCTGTGCGTCCTCGCTCAGCTTGATGTTCAACAACTTGCCGAGAATGGCGTGGACTTTAGAATCCTTATAACCAATGTAAGACACGACGAGATTATCTTTGCCGCTCGGAATGAAGATCGAAAAGTTGCCCTCTTTGTCGGTAATCACACCTGTAGAGGCACCTTCAACTCGGACAGAGGCGCCGATGATCGGTTCGCCAGTAGAGTCAACGACTCTTCCTTTGACTGTCATGTTCTGGGCTGCTGCACTGAGTGAGAGCAGGATTGACAACATGAAAGTCGCAAATATATTTTTCCTCATGATATCTCTTTTAGGGGTTTAGCAACTTGTTGATGGTCAGAATCTGATACTCATAGAAGTTACGGGTCTGGCTGTCGCCCGTTCCGCGCTTTGCTCTGTATAGGTTCAGCACTTTCTTCAGTTGCTGGAGCATGAGCGGTCTGAAGATTTCTTCCTTGAGCGAAGGCAGTCCATAGTTGATTCGAACGAAAGAAGTGGAAGGGTCGCAATATTCACAGGGCAGTTTCTCGTCATTAGAAATTGACAACGATGAACCATCAAGGAAAGGCAGCTTGCTGCTTCCTTCTGATGCTTTAGGTGCTTCGATGCCGGAACCTTTTCTATAGAACTTGATTGCTTCATGCTGCAGTTTGATATCCGACTCGGACAATGACCGGCCTTGGATGGTAGGCTTAAAAATCTCTGTGAAAGTTTCAGCTATATACTGATCGACACTATAGTTGCGCGTGGAATTAATTTTGTAACCGTCAGCAATACGCTGAAGATTCGTGCCGTTGTATAAAGAGATGACAATTGCACTTGTGAAGTCAGTGCGAATTTCTTCTGGGCGATCAAATTTTTCCATCAGTGACTGTGGCACAAGCCAGTCCCGATAAGTGCGGGCCTGCCCTACGAGCCAATGCATGGCATTCCTTTGTGTCATCTTGTTAAGATAATCCTTGCTACTGCGGGTTTCTCCTTGGCGTACATCGTGGTAGATTACACCACCGATATAGGGCATTACATGGCCAAGATGGCGTTCATATTGGCTGGCAATTGACTTATAAAGATCTTTCATGTGTGTGTAATCTTCGCCACGCTCGCCTGTCCACTTCTCAAGATTCTTCATGATCAGCTTCAAGTTGCTGATGGCATAGTTGCCTGCTTTGATATGATCATTGCCGAGATCTTCAGTCTGTGAGCTCACGTCAACGGTCCCAAAGATCTGCTGGGCACCAAATTCATACATAGGATCACCTTTCTTCTCATCGATCCATTTGGTCAATGTGGCTTTCTCATCTTCAGGGCTTCTCACTCCCTTGATGAGCGTGTAGCCCCAGCGGATGGCGTTGATGTCTTCCACACCGAGAATCGGCGGTGTCATCCGAACACCCCGCTCCATGTCTCCCGGTTGGGCAATGTAGTTGTTTCGGGCATAGTCCATGATACTCGGAGTGGTGCCATACTTCTGTGTGAATGAGGGGCTGCGCAGGCTGTCAACGGGGAATGAATAACTGGCACCCATGTTGTGCATGAGCCCGAGTGTGTGTCCTATCTCGTGGGAAGATACATAGCGCATCGACTCTCGCATGAGGTCGTCGTCGAAAGTTTTCTTGTGGGTACGGTAATCTACTGCTCCTGTCTGTGCGAAACGCCAGTTGTGAAGGAGACTGATGACATTGTGGTACCAGATAACATCAGCTGTCAGAATCTCACCCGTACGAGGATCCTCATAGCTGGGTCCCATAGCGTTGGCGACGTTGGTCACTGCGTATTTCACGCAACTATATCGCATGTCGTCAGGATCAAAGTTCGGGTCATTCTTGGGATAGTCTTTCGCAATGATCGCATTCTTGAATCCGGCAGCCTCAAAGGCTTTGTTCCAGTCCATGATGCCTTGTTTGACCGTTCCCCTCCATTTCTCTGGGAAAGCCGTATCGACATAGAAGACAATAGGTTTCTTCGGTTCGACGAGCTGACCGGCGAAATATTTTTCAAGATCCTCATCCTTCGGCTCCAAGCGCCAGCGGTGGATATAGCTTTTTTCCTCAATCTTATCAGCTGACGAAGAGTAAATTTTCTTGTCGCTCATGAAGTACCCCACACGCTTATCGTGCAGTCGCGGCATCATCAGATTTTCCGGAGCTAAGTAGAGCGAACGGTGCATGGTGACCGTGTAGGGATCATCTGATGGAATGAGATTGAACGACATAACCGTCTTGATTTCGATGTTGCGGGGGAAATTTTTCACCTCTGAAATCCCCGAGGCCTCTGATACGAAGCTACCCTTAAGCGCTTTATTGCCACCTAAAAGGACTGATAAAGGGTTCTCTGGCTTGATAGGGCTGATGCATTTCTCATTTCCGCCAAAGAAAGAAGTTACATCTATGAGGATGTTACCATCTTTCTGGGCGACGATCTTAAAGCCCTTGAGAATCGGGTCCGCAAAGTTGGTTTTGAAAGAAGCTGCGATCGGATCGCCTGTTTTCACTATATTGCCGAGCTGAATCTCATGCATGAACACCTTACTGCTGTCGCGTGAGAATCGAATTAATATCGGATTGTCAACTATCTGACCTGCCACGTAGTCATTAGTGTTGCTTGTTTTTGCCACTCGATTTGACAAGATATAGTCGCGATGGAACACGGAGTCGTCCAAGGCGAATAACAGTTTTCCCTCCTTAGTGTTCAGATAGAGGGTGAACATGCCTTCCATCTTCTTGGTGCCTTTGATGGCTTTGTTCCAATCACCGTTCTTCAAAGCTGCCGTTGCTGTAGAATCGGCTGCGGCGTTCTTCTTGTTTTTCTTCCGAGCCGACATCGGTTGAGGAAGCACGAGCGTAAAAGCGATTAATACTAAAATAATTTTTTTCATAGATTTATTACTGTTGTATGGAAAATGTTAATCATTGATAATTCTCTCTTAATAATGTTCAGCCGAGTGGGCACGGTGTCTGTGCTCTGCGATCATTGCCAGCCTTGTAGAGTTAATCACTACAAATATTTAAGATGCAAATATAGTAAAAACGAATTTAAAAAACAAAAAAATGCAGAAAAAATAATGTAATTATGTTATACTTTCAATCATAAAAGTTTCCTGTCTGTAACAGGAGGCTGTGAGACAAGGTATCTATGACTTCATCTGACTTCACATGGGGAGATTACTTCGGGCAAATCTTGTTTTTCCATAGGTAATGATCAGTAGCCCAATATTGAAGATACTTTCAGTCAAATCGTGATTGAACTTATGCATAGAAATCTTGTTCGACAGATCCTTAGCATTGCAGCAGAGACTTCGATAATATGCATCATCAATATCATATTGATACATATTTTTTAGTAGATAGCACTTGCATTCAGATCTTTTATTGTATATTTGTCTCTGCAAATCAACAAATAAACCATGAACTATAATAAGAAAAATGAATATGGTTAACGAACTTTAGCAATTCAAACCATTCCTTGAGGGCTGCTCGCCCTCAAACTCCTCGGTGTTTTCAGGTATTAGATTTTATCCTTTACCGATTTCCGAGGATGCG
>JALFRV010000206.1 GCA_022778905.1 Prevotella sp.
GCTGTCAGACGGATGCATGGTCAGCAAGCGGGCTGATTTCGAATAGAGTTTGATCTCCTTATCGACCCGTATGTCTATCTTGGTGAAGTAGCTCTTGTTGAAGTTCGACTGCAGCACCTTGCCGTCTACGAGGATATGCTGATCCTTCAGTTCCTTCTTGGTGCCGAATACGAACCATGCAGTGTTGAGCTGCTTGTCCTGAATAGATATCGTTTCGCTCTTCTGTGAGCTTTCTGTCTTGAGGTTCGAAACATCCGAATTCAGGTTGTTGATAGTCTCATCAAGCTCAGTGATATGTACGTCCTTGGCATCCAATTCTTCTCGCAGCTGCTGCAACTGCCGGTCCTTCTCCTCGAGTTGTGCATTGAGTCCGTCAATGGCTTTCTGCAACTGGTCGCCGTTGAAATTGCTATTCTTGAGCTGATTGCGGAGTTTTGCGATCAGCTCTCGGTTCTTCTTCATCGTCGAAGCGATGAATCGGATGTTCTCTTTGATCTGACTCGCCTTGTTGACACCTTCTCCGTCCTTGGCGATGTTCACACGGTTTTCAGCCTCATTGATCTGACGGAAACCTTCCTGGATCTCATTCAGGGTTCCCATCATGTCATTGATCTCGTTGTCGCGCTGTGCAATGATGTTCTGCAAAGAATCATTCTTGGCAAGACTCGCGAGGTCAACGGTTTTTTTCTGATTACAACCTGTCAGCGCAACAATTGCCAGACAAGCCCCAAAAAATAATTTTCTCATATTCCTTTAGATTTTAGTTTCAACTTCAATTGATCGGAAATCTGCATAGTAGCAGATCGTTGAGAGGGAAGCACATGTATGCACTTCATGATACCTTATTTATATTCCTGTTCTCTGTCCTGACGCACCGTTCCTTCTCCCTGCCTGCCACGACGATGACAATCTCACCACGCGGCTCGGTCTCCGTGAAGTGGAGGATGAGCGATTCGAGCGTTCCCCTTACGCTTTCCTCATGCAGTTTCGACAGCTCCCGGCACACACAGGCCTGACGGTCGTTGCCAAAGACGGATGCGAAGAGCTGGAGCGACTTCACCAAACGATAGGGCGACTCGTAGAAGATCATGGTCCTGGACTCCTCCTTCAGCGACTCTACGAAACTCTGGCGGCCTTTCTTCTGCGGGATGAAACCCTCAAAGCAGAACCTGTCACATGGCAATCCCGAAGCCACAACCGCCGGCACGAACGCCGTGGGGCCCGGCAAGCATTGAACGGTGATGCCCTCGCGGGCCGCCTCGCGGGCCAGATAGAATCCCGGGTCACTGATTCCGGGCGTTCCTGCATCGCTGATCAAGGCTATCGTCTGCCCTGCTTTCAGTCGTTCGACAATCCCTGCCGCCGTTCCGTGCTCATTGAATTTGTGATGGGAAACAAGATGATTCTGAATCCCGAAATGCTTCATGAGAATGCCCGAAGTGCGTGTATCTTCGGCCAGAATCATGTCGGCTTCCTTCAAGATGCGCAGGGCGCGGAGCGTGATGTCTTCCAGATTCCCTATCGGAGTAGGCACGATGTACAGTATTCCCATATAGCTGACAAATATAGCTATTTATTCTTCACGTGCAAAAAAATCAATCAATTCTTTGCAATTTTTAAGTAACGATCTTTTTCTGACAAAAAATCTCTATCGCGAAACGCTTATCAAGCAATCTTTTATTATCTTTGCACATGTTATGATGGAGAACTTAGTCGGGGAAACACACCGCCCCGGGAGAATCGAAGTGGTGTGCGGGTCGATGTTTTCAGGCAAGACCGAAGAGCTCATCCGACGGCTGAAGCGGGCGAAGATTGCCCGTCAGCGGGTGGAAATCTTCAAGCCTTCGATCGACACACGATATTCCGACGCCGACGTGGTCAGTCATGACCACAACGCCATACAGTCGACCCCGATCGACTCATCAGCCAGCATTCTGCTCCTCTCTTCGGGTATTGACGTGGTAGGCATCGATGAAGCGCAGTTCTTGGATGACGACCTCGTGGACGTCTGCAATGAACTCGCCAATCGGGGCGTACGCGTCATCATCGCCGGACTGGACATGGACTTCAAGGGAATTCCGTTCGGACCCATGCCGGCACTGTGTGCCATCGCCGACGAAGTGACGAAGGTGCATGCCATCTGTGTCAGATGCGGGGCGCTGGCTTATGTCAGTCACCGGCTCGTACATTGCGACAAGCGGGTCGTCTTGGGCGAAAAGGAAGAGTATGAGCCACTCTGCCGCGAGTGCTATCAGAAAGCCTTGGCCGAGGAGAATGCTTCTCCGGCCGACACGCAGACGGCATCCGGACCGGGCGCAGACGAGGTATAGCCCGCCGGGACGGACCTTTCGCCCTCCGATTACATCATCACCAATCAAGACAGAAGATATGCAACAGGAAATCACATTTGACAAGTTCATCCGCTGGATCGGTGCCGGGGCGCTGGTACTGGTCGTTCTTCTGCTGCTCAACTACCTGAGCAGCGTGCTCCTCCCGTTCTTTATCGCGTGGCTGTTTGCTTATCTGCTGATTCCGGTCGTGAAGTTCGTCCAGTATAAACTGCATGTGCGGATCCGTGCCATCGCCATTATCCTCACGCTGATCGTCGTCTTCGCGATCCTCGGACTGATCGTCTATCTGATCATTCCGCCCATGGTGGAGCAGTTTCAGAAGTTAGGTGACATCCTCTCCAAATGGATGCACCAGACCGCCCACACCAATAATCTCTCGGCGCTGATATCCGAATGGATCTCCGAACATCAGCGGCAGATCGAGGACTTCTTCAAAAGCAAAGACTTTGCCGATGCCATCAAGGTGGCCATGCCGAAGGTCTTCAGCTTCGTGGGACAGACTGCCTACGTCATCATCAGCATCATCGCCTCGCTGATCACGTTGCTCTACATGTTCTTCATCTTGCTTGACTACGAGTATCTGACAGGCAATTGGATCCGGATATTCCCCGTCAAGAACCGCCCTTTCTGGTCGGAGCTGATGAAAGACGTAGAGCGAGAGCTGAACAATTATATCCGCGGGCAGGGCCTCGTGGCGCTGATCATGGGCATCAACTTCTGTATCGGCTTCACGATCATCGACTTCCCGATGGCCATAGGCCTCGGCATTCTCATCGGCATACTTGATCTCGTGCCTTATCTCCATTCATTCGCCCTGATCCCGACAGCC
Source organism: Prevotella sp. (assembly GCA_022778905.1). Taxonomy (GTDB): domain Bacteria; phylum Bacteroidota; class Bacteroidia; order Bacteroidales; family Bacteroidaceae; genus Prevotella. The sequence goes on from JALFRV010000206.1 coordinate 3,181, forward strand.
TTTCTGGCCATGCTGAAGGCCGCTGACACAGGGCAGAACTTCTGGGTCGTGTTCGGACTTGCCGTCCTTGTCTTCATCGTGGTGCAGATCATCAGCGACATGATCGTCACTCCCAAGGTGATGGGGACGGCCATGGGACTGAATCCGGCCATCCTCTTGCTCTCGCTCTCGGTATGGGGAGCGCTCTTAGGATTTATCGGACTGATCATCGCCCTGCCCCTGACGACCTTGATCATTGCCTATTGGCAACGCTATGTGACCAAGGAAAGCGCACCCGAAGGATAGCTCCGGGCGCGGCGAAAGAATGTTGTTTCGTAACAGAAGGGAAATTTCAGTCGTGGCGAAAGAGAATTTCAGCTGCGGCGAAGGGGAATTTCAGCTGTGAAAAATAGGAATTTCGACCATTCAAGAAGGGAATTTCAGGCGTGACGAAGAGAGACTTCGGTCACAGCGAACAGAAGAAAGTGACGAGGAAAGGCACGCTGAAGTCGGTCAGACATCCATGATAGACAGACAGCACGGCATATTCCTGTCCGCAGCTTGCTGTGATGACGGGCAATGTGGTGTCGGCACTCGTGGCACCGGCAGAAGAGATCGGAGCCAGCCGGCCGAGGTATCTCGCCATGAGAGGAGCAAGCAGCAGTGTCAGAATCTCACGCATGATATTGGACAACAGGGCTACCGTCCCTAACTCGGCACCCAGGTATTGGGTGATGAAAATGCTGGAGAGCGAATAGTAGCCCATCCCAGACCCGACTGCAAGACAATCGGTGACGGACCGGTGATCGAGAAAGAGGGCGGCCATCGCACTTCCTCCCAAGGTGCCGAGGATGGTCAGCACAGGCAGGAGCATCATCCTGCGGTCCAGCGACCTGAACTTGGTCAGGATGTCACTGTCGGCCCCTATTGATAGCCCGACACAGAACATCAGGGCGCAGAGGGCCATAAAACTGACGTCGCCTTCGGCCCATGCCGTCGGCAGCCAGTCGGTCAGTCCGCAACAGACACCGATCACAAAGCAGGCCAATATGGCCAGACTACCCTTCATCTCTTGTTTCCCTCCGCTTCTGAATGTATCTCCAGAGCAGCCAGGCCAATGTCAGGCTGCCCGCCAGGCTGCAGACCGTGAGGACGAAAGCCTCGCCTCCGAGTTTTGCCATACCTGCGATGAGCGCATGGTTGTGCCCTACCTGCAGTCCGAGAATGAACAG
>JALFRV010000240.1 GCA_022778905.1 Prevotella sp.
GGTGTGAACGACATCCTCAATGGCTATATCACCCCGCAAGGTGAGAAGATCCCGTCGCTCAAAGAGAAGATTGCCATGGGCAAGAAGGCCATTGACGCGGTCGCAAAATACCGTAAAGGGATCCGGAACGATGGCAACCGGCAGGTGATCATGGACAATATCAAGTATTTCGGCTATGGTTACGTGAAGTCGGCAGATCAGGTTGTGCCGCCTATCCCGATCACGTTCTGGAGCTTCCGCCTCATGGTCGGCATCGGATGTCTGCTCATCCTGTTCTTCGCCTTGGCGCTGTTCTTTGTCTATAAGAAAGATCTTGCCGACGTGAAGTTCAAGTGGTTCCATGTCCTGGCGCTCGTCTTCATCCCGCTGGCCTATATTGCGAGCGAGAGCGGATGGATCGTTGCCGAGATGGGACGTCAGCCCTGGACCATTCAGGACATGCTGCCGACCTGGGTTGCCGTGAGTGATCTGAAGTCGGGCAGTGTCGCCCTCACGTTCTTCATCTTCTTAGTGCTCTTTACGACGATGCTGGCTGTCGAGATCAGCATATTGTGCAAGCAGATCAAGAAAGGCCCCGAGCATTCGGTCGTCGAGGAAAATCCTATTAATCAATAATCCTTAAAGCGTACAAATATGAATGAATATATTTTTCTTCAGCATTACTGGTGGTTCTTGGTATCAGTGCTCGGAGCCCTGCTGGTCTTTCTGATGTTTGTCCAAGGCGCCAACTCTCTTATCTTCGCGCTTGGCCGGACGCCCGACGAGCGCAGGCTTGTCATCAATTCAACCGGCCGGAAATGGGAGTTCACGTTCACCACTTTGGTCACTTTCGGCGGCGCTTTCTTCGCCTCATTCCCATTGTTCTACAGCACCAGTTTTGGCGGGGCCTACTGGCTCTGGATGATTATTCTCTTCTCGTTTGTGCTTCAGGCGGTCAGCTATGAGTTCCAGAACAAGTTGGGCAACTTCCTTGGGGCGAAGACATTCCAAGTATGTTTGGTCATCAACGGAATCCTCGGCCCGCTGCTCTTGGGCGGTGCCGTGGCAACATTCTTCAACGGTTCCAATTTCGTTGTCAACAAGCTGAACCTCGTCGACGGCCTTCAGCCTGTCATCAGTAAATGGGCCAACGCCAGCAATGGCCTCGACGCGCTGCTCGATCCGTGGAATCTGGTCTTCGGTCTGGCCGTATTCTTCCTCGCCAGAGTGTTAGGGCTGTTCTACATTATTAATAATGTGAACGACAAGACCCTAAGCAGCCGAGCTCGTCTGCACATGGTTTGGAATGCCGGAATCTTTCTTGTTCTCTTCCTTGCTTTCTTCGTAAGGCTGCTGCTGAAGGACGGTTATGCCTACGATGCCATCACGGGTGTCATCATGATAGAACCATTAAAGTATTTCAACAACTTTGTTGACATGTGGTATCTGATGATCGTTATCCTGGTCGGAGTAGTCCTCTTGCTCTATGCGGTGTTGCGCACCATCTTCTCGACCACTTACAGCAAGGGCATCTGGGCGGCCGGAATCGGCGTCGTGCTTGTGGTGATTGCGCTGTTCCTGTGCGCGGGGTGGAACGATACGGCCTATTATCCGTCAAACGCCGACCTGCAGAGCAGTCTGACCATTGCAAACAGTTGCAGCAGCCACTTCACGCTCAAGACCATGGCGATCGTGTCGCTCTTCATCCCATTTGTCCTCGCCTACATCGCCTATGTCTGGCATGCCATGGACAAAAAGAAGCTTGACCTTGAGGATATCTCACACGACGACGTTTACTGAAAGATACTGACCGACTGGCAGGATGATGGCCGGAAGACGGGAAATGGCAAACTGCACGGACGACCGGTGCGGGATCCGGTACCCCGAATGCTTCCGCCCGTCTTCCTGTCAGTTCGTATGCGTATCCGCTTACTGATCCATTTTCCATTTATGAACAAGCCTTTCTGCTTTTCTCTTCGCTCCCTGCGCCCCTTTGCGCTGTTGTCTTTGCTGCTTCTCGGGCAGCTTTCCATGCTGGCCCAAGATGCGGAGGACACCCTTCGCCATGAAGTTCTCTTAGAGACAACAATGGGCAACATACGGGTCGTTCTGTACAATGAGACGCCCCGCCACCGTGATAACTTCCTCAAACTCGTCCGCGAAGGCTATTACGACGGCAATCTCTTTCATCGGGTGATCGGCAATTTCATGATCCAGTCGGGCGACTCCACGACGCGCCATGCACAGCCGGGCCAGCCGGCCGGATTGTATTCGCCAGACTATACGATTCCTGCCGAGATCCGTTTTCCGCAGATCTTCCACAAGCGCGGTGCTCTTGCGGCTGCCCGTGAGCCTGACGATGTGAACCCTGATTTTGCCTCCTCGGCCTCTCAGTTCTACATCGTCTACGGCCGACGGATGACTGAGGACATGCTCGATCACGCCCAGGCGCGTCTGGATCAGGCCACGCACGGCACGGTGAAACTGACGCCTGAGATCCGCGAAGTCTACAACCGGATCGGCGGCACGCCTCATTTGGACGGGCAATATACGGTCTTCGGCGAAGTGACGGAAGGCTTGGACGTGGTGAAGAATATCCAGTGGGTGGAGACGGATGACAAGGATCGGCCCGTCGAAGATGTGCGGATCATCCGGGCTACGGTCGTCCGCTGACGGCATTTGAGGCCTGCGCCATCCCTGTGCGATGGCTGCCGGCCTGACTGATGGGCGCGATGGCATCACGAAGGGGGGGATGGTAGCCGTGTCCTAAGGCTGTCCGCCTGACGTGCCTCGGCCTTTGAGCGTCTGTCGAAGCCGTCCGGACGGCCGGCAGGCCGACTGCTCTTTTTTCAAGATAATTCCTGTTTTTCAATTGTCAGAATCAGCTTCGAAAACTGCGGATTCCATCTGAAAGTCCCCGGAAACATGGCGTTTTTTTTCGCATTGCCATGCTTCCGGGGACCCATATGTATGCTCTTGCCTTGCCGAATGCCCATTTGGGCCTCGCTATTGTTGTCTTCCGGCCGGCCCGGATGATAGCTTTCGGTGTCCCGGATGATAGCTCCGGGCTGCCCGAACGATAGCTCCGCCGAAGCCGAATGATAGCTTTGGACCGGACGCTGCGATTTTCTCGTGTCCAGAGCATAGCTTTCCGCCCGTTTCGGAACATTCGTTTTTCCGTCCGGAATTTCTTTTCCTCCCTTCCGGGGCCATTCGTGAGGCGGTTTGTCAAATGTTTTGGCCGCAATTTTCCGGATTGCAATGGCGGTCTGATAGTCGACCGTTGCAACTGGTCCGGCGGGCGGATGTCGGTCAGCGGTTGTCCCCCTCGCCGTGTATCTTGCTGCGTTCGGCGCGCGAGCGGATCTTCTCTATGTTGAGTCGGGCGATGTCGTCCATCGGGTAACCCATGTCGGCGGCGATGGAAGCGACATACCAGAGCACGTCGCCGAGCTCCTTGGCGATTTCCGCCTTCTGTGCTTCGGAAAACTCGCCCTCATGGTCTCTGATCACCTTCTTTACCTTCTCCGCCACCTCTCCGGTCTCTCCGGCCAGCCCGATCGTGGGGTAGATGATCTTCATTTCTTGCGGGTATGCGGCCGTGCGCCGTGCTTCCCGCTGGTATTCGTTCAGTTCCATGTCAGAAGTAGCAGGGTAGTGTGAGCAGCTGATAGACCATGGTGCGGGCCATTCGGTCGTGTCCGGGATCGTTGGGATGAAGCAGGTCGTGCTCGTCTTTCATGTAGATCTGCTGGCTTTTCACCAGCGGGTTGATGCCGGAGAGGGCCGACAGGTCGATGACGGGTACGCCCCATACCTGCCCGGCCTCGATGATGGCCTTGTTGTAGGCGTCGAGATAGAGACCGATCTTGTTGGTGTATGTCTCTTCGGGCTGTATGTTGCGCTCGTTGGGGTCGAAGATGGCGCGGTGGGGAGTTGTGAAGAGGACGATCTGCTTGGTGGGGAACAAGGTCTTCAGACTGTCGAGCGCGATGTTGATCCGGCCGCAGAAGGTGTTGCGGTCTTTTGACCAATGGCGTTGCATGCGTGGATACAGCTGGTTGGGCAGATTGCCGGCAGCCGCCCTGACGCTCTCGGCAGTCTCCGCGTACCATTGTCCGATGGGCACTCCGTGGTTATAGTCGTTGGTGCCGATGAGGATGGTGATGGCGTCGAAGTCGTCGCCGTGCTCCGCTTTCAGCTGATTGGCCTGCCTCGGTATGTCGGTCCACTCACGCCCGCTGACGCCATAGACGTAGGGCGTGATGTTCAGATAGTCCTGCAGGAAGTTCCAGTACTTTTTCTTGGATCCGTTGTTTCGCGGGTCGGTCAGTGAGTCGCCGAAGTAGGCCACGCGTGCTCCGGTCCATGGGTGGATCGCTCGCAGGTCTTTCACTTTGTTTCCGCTGAATCCGGGGTTTTGTGCATGGGTTCCGATGGCTATGGTCATCAGGACAGCTAAAAATAAAAATCGTTTTTTCATTGCTGTTGATATGGTATAAAAAGATTGATCTCGCCTTCATTCGATGACGTTCCGGCTGCTTGGCCGGCCGTTTGTCGAACGGGACAGGTGTGCAGTTTGTTGCTTGCAAAGATACATCTTTTTTCATTGCCTGCTGCATTTTTGGTTGATTTTAGACCTTAGTTCTGAAAAAAATGCTTTATCTTTGTTTCCTGATGACATTATATAACAGTTGATTGCTATGATTTGGACTATCATCGTTGGAATCCTCGCCGGATTCATCGCGAGCAAGCTCATGAAGCATGAAGGATCGGGATGCCTGATCGATTTGTTGCTCGGATTGGTCGGCGGCTGGTTAGGCGGCCACGTTTTGGAGTGGCTGAACATCTCCTGGGGAGGGACCATCGGCGAGATCGGGACGGCCGTCATCGGCGCCGTGATCTTGCTCTGGCTTTGGTCTATAGTGAAGAAATAGTTTCCGGAGGTCTTTTGTGTTGCCTGACCTCAACGTTCGGGCTGCCCCTCCATGCGCATGGTCTGGGATCAGCCTGTCATGCTTATAGCCCCTCCTTATGAAGATCTGGTTTGTTCTTTTTTTGCTGCTTCCCTTGTTAGGATGCCTGTATGTAGGGTGGCATGTGTGGAAGATGCTGCCGCTGATGCTTGTTTTCAAGGCTGCGGTCATCGTCGTGATGGCTTTGTGCTTCCTGTGTCTCTTCGCCTGTTTCCTGATCGGAGCCGATCGTATGCCGATGCCCGTCACGACCGTTGTCTACCAGGTCGGGACGTCTTCGCTCATGATCCTTCTCTATCTGGTCATGCTTTTCCTCATCCTCGACATCGGTCGAGCCCTCCGGCTGGTGCCTGCATCTTTCCTGAACGGAAGCCTTTGGGGATCGGTGACCGTAGCGGCCGTCATGGTGGCCATATTCACTTATGGTAATATACATTATTATAATAAGGTAAGGCAGCCCGTCCGGCTCAAGACGCAGAAGCCCCTCCGCAAGCCCATTACCATCGTCCTGATGAGCGACATGCATTTGGGCTATCATAATCGGAAGGCAGATCTGACCAAATGGGTTGACATGATCAACGCCGAACATCCGGATCTGGTCCTTATCGGCGGCGACATCGTCGATGTCAGTGTGCGCCCGTTGCTCATGGAAAATATGGCTTCGGAGTTCCGGAGGATCAAGGCTCCGGTCTATGCTTGCTTGGGCAATCATGACTATTTTGCGGGTGAACCGGATTCGAAGCGTTTCTTTGATGAAGCCGGAATTGTCTTGTTGCGCGACAGCAGTGTCACGCTCTTTGGCCAGTTGACCGTCATCGGCAGGGACGACAGGACCAATTCCCGTCGCGAAGCACTCTCCCGGCTGACCGGAAAGGCCGATATGACGCGCTTTTCGATCCTCCTCGACCATCAGCCTTATCAGCTCGGACAGGCACAGAAGGCGGGAATCGACTTCCAATTCAGCGGACATACACATTACGGACAGGTCTGGCCGATCAACTGGATCGAAGATGCAATCTATGAAGATGCGTTCGGTCCCTTGCAGAAAGGACATACATATTATTATGTGAGCAGTGGAATCGGAATCTGGGGAGGGAAGTTTCGGATTGGAACCCGTTCGGAATACGTTGTTCTGACTTTGACCAATCAGTGAGCAGAGCAAATCTCCCATTGACCAGTTTCAGATTAATACTGGCTTCATCGCTTATTTTTAGCTGATCTGAAGCTATATTTTGTCCGTATTTCCGAAAACATTCATTATTTTTGAAATTATTTTCTGAAATATTTTGTTGTATGGGATATTCTTTCT
>JALFRV010000265.1 GCA_022778905.1 Prevotella sp.
GCGAACGGGATCTCCTGACCTATTGCCGGATATTCATGGGTCACGATCGTCCCGTCAAAATCTATAGCGATTGTCATATCAGTATTTTTTCAGCAGTCGGGGCAGTTGATGTTTCATGAGACCGAACACATCAATCAAGCCCTTCAGCGCTTGATTGATGTGTCGTTTGCGTCACCATAGTGGCTGTTGGCATAATTGCCGTAAGATCCGTAGCTTCCGTAAGATCCGTAGCTTCCATAGCCTCCACTGCGCCCGTAACGTCCGTAGCGTCCGTAACGTCCATATTTTCCGTACTTGCCATAGCCGTAGTAATAGCCGTACTTCTTCTTCGACATGTCGATGCCGTTGATGACTACGCACATGTTTGGCATCTTCTTCTCTGAGTCCAGGCTGTTGATGAGGTTGAAGCTCTCTTTCGGTGTGTAATCGGCACGGCACAGGTAGACCGTGGCGTCAGCGACGCGGCCGATCTGCAAGGTGTCAGTGACAAGGCCTACAGGAGCCGTATCAATCAGCACATAGTCATAATGTTCCTTGAGGTGATTGATGACCTTGTCAAGCGAGGGACGTGCCACGAGCTCCGACGGGTTGGGCGGAATGGGACCGGCCATCAGCAGGTCCAAGTTGTTGTTGATGCCTGACGGGAGGGTCTGGCTCTTGACATCTTCCCATGTCGGGTCGATCTTGCTGAGCAGTGGGGTGATACCGTTATGATGGTTGGAAATCTCAAACAGTTCGGCGAGACGCGGCTTGCGGATGTCCAATCCGACCAGCACGACCTTCTTGCCCAGTAAGGCAAAGCTGACGGCAAGGTTGGCGGCCGTGAACGTCTTGCCTTCTCCGGAGGTCGTAGACGTGAACAGGACAACCTTCTGGCCGGCGGTCATGATAAACTGGAGGTTGGTTCGCATGCTTCGGAAGATTTCTTCCATCTGGTTATTCTGATTCTCATGGACGACGATGTCGGCTTTTGTCTTGGCCGTATCACTGGCAACCGCCACATCCGCCAGAATCGGAAGCTTGGTCAGTTTGGCCACATCCTCGTGTCCTTCTATCTTATATCTGAAGAACTGAAGTACGAAGAGGAAGAGCATGGGGATAGCCAAGCCGACGATTGCGCCTATCAGCAGGATCAGTGAAGACTTCGGAGCCACCTTGCCTCCTAATGAGGGATCATCGATGAGTTTGCCTTTATCGGCGGTGGCTGCAAGTGATATAGAGTTCTCTTCACGCTTCTGGAGCAACATCAGGTAGAGTCCAGACTTCACTTCCTGCTGACGTCCGATCTGTGTCAGCATTCTTTCCTGTTCCGGTGTGGCGCCGACCTCACCCTGATATTTGCCGAACTGACGTGCCACACTGTTGATCTGGATGTTCATGGAGTTGCGGGCCTGGGTCATGGCGCTCTTGATGGACGATGTCAGATCCTCCAGTTGGGCGGTGAGCGGTGTGACGGTCGGGGAGTTCTCACTGGCGCTCCGCAACAGGCGTTTGCGCTCCTGGGCAATCTCATTGTATCGATTGATCAGCGAGGTGGATGCCGGATCGGTCAGGCCGACGTTGGACGGGATTGCTTCATATTTATTGTTCGGATCGTTCACATAGCTCTGCATCTCGTTGAGCATGGCTGACTGGGCATTGGCTTCGGCAAGTTTCTGGCTGTACTGGTCGGCATTCTGGACGGCCTGTCCGGCGTTCATCTTCAGCTCAACCATGTTGTTGCGCTTCTTGTAACTTTCCAATTGGCCTTCCGTGTTGCCCAACTCGGCATTGATCTTCTCCAATCTGCCGTTGATGAATTCCTCTGTCCGTAACGCCACCTCATTCTTGTCTTCATTGGCCTGACGGTTATAGACGATCGCCAATTGCTTCAGATAGTCCACTGCACGCTGCGGGCTCTCGTCGCGAAGGACGAGTGCGGCGATGGTCGTCGTCTTTGTAGTCTGGCTCACCGAGAGTCCGTTGATATATTTGTAGGCTGCAATGCGTGGCGAAGTGATATAGACCTTCATGATCGAACCGTCCGCCATGGGGGAGGCGAGGGTGTTGTTGTTGAAGCTGATGATACCGGCCCGTGTGCCGATTGTTGCCGGGAGCTGGCTGAATGACTTGTCAATGCCGAAAGGTCCTTCCACGGTATTCTCTCCCGTAGGTACATAGTAGTTTCCCGTGACGTGGTAGCTGTTGCCCACCCGCTGTATCTGCAGACTGATGGAACTGTTGAGCTTCTCCAAGTGGGCGGGATCTATGTCGACGGAAATCGGCTGATTCTTATACAGCAGATTGTCCTTGATCTTCCCGCTGGCGAAATAGTTCACGTAGAGTTTGAGGTCACGTACCGTCTGCTGCGCGATGGAGTGTGACTTCAGGATCTCCATTTCGTTGTCGAGGCCTGCGGAGTTTGAGATCATTCCAAGGTTCGCCGTGTTCATCAATGCGTTACGGCTGTTGCGGCTGTTGTCCTCGTCTTTGATCAGCAGTTTGGCGAAAGCCTGATAGACGGGCGTTGTGTAGCGCAGGTAAATAGCCGCTGTTCCGAGGCAGATGATCAGTGAGAGGATAAACCACTTCCAGTTTAAGACCAGCGTGGTGTAGATCGCTTGAAAGTCAAAAGATGATTTCTCTTCAACTTCAGGCATGTTATCCGTTTCAAAATTCTTGTTTTCTTCCATTGTTATTGCTTGTTATTTATTTTCGTAGACCTTCCTCTGCTAATCTCAGCAGATATTTTCCATATTCGTTTTTTGCCATCTGCCGTGCGGCCACTTTCAGCTGCCCGGCATCTATCCATCCTTTTTTAAATGCGATTTCTTCCAGACATGCGACTTTCAGTCCTTGCCTTTTCTCTATCACTTCGATGAAAGTTCCTGCTTCGCTGAGGCTGTCATGGGTGCCCGTATCAAGCCAGGCAAATCCGCGCTGCAATGTTTCGACCTTGAGTTGGCGGCGCTGCAGGTAGAGCTGATTCAATGTGGTGATCTCCAATTCGCCCCTTGCGCTCGGCTTGATGGTCTTTGCCAATTCGACGACGCTGTTGGGATAGAAGTAGAGCCCGACGACTGCGTAGTTGCTCTTCGGATGTTCCGGCTTTTCCTCTATGCTCAGGCAGTTGCCCTCCTGGTCAAATTCTGCAACGCCGTATCGTTCGGGATCGTTGACGAAATAGCCGAAGACGGTTGCCTTTCCTTCCTTCTCGGCGGTTCTGACGCTCTCTGCCAGCATGCCTGAAAAGCCTGCGCCGTAGAAGATGTTGTCGCCTAAGACAAGGCATACGCTGTCGTCCCCGATAAACTCCTCGCCGATCAGGAAGGCCTGTGCCAATCCGTCCGGGCTCGGCTGCTCGGCGTATTCAAACCGGACCCCCAGCTCATGGCCGTCGCCGAGCAGGCGTCTGAAACCGGGAAGGTCATCGGGTGTGGAGATGATCAGTATGTCCCGGATGCCGGCCAGCATCAACACGGAGATGGGGTAGTAGATCATCGGTTTGTCAAAAATGGGAATCAGCTGTTTGCTGATACCTTTCGTGATGGGGTATAGCCGTGTACCCGATCCACCTGCCAGTACGATTCCTTTCATGTCAATAGGCGTTTTTGTTTGGGTGCAAGGATGATGCCATTGTCATAAAGATGATCTTGATGTCCAACCAGAATGTCCAGTTTTCGATGTACCAGATATCTCTTTTGACCCGGGCTTCCATCTGCCACAGTTCCTTCGTCTCCCCGCGGTATCCGGTGACCTGTGACCAGCCGGTGATGCCGGGCTTGCTATAATGGCGCACCATGTATTTATCGATCAGCTTGCTGTAGATTTCGGTATGGTGAAGCATGTGCGGGCGAGGGCCCACGACGCTCATGTTGCCTTTCAGGACATTGAAGAACTGTGGCAGTTCGTCAATGTTGGTCCGGCGCATGAACTGTCCAAAGGGGAACTTGCGGGGATCGTTCTTTGTCGCCTGCGACTTGTCTGCGTCCTTGTTGACGTGCATGGAGCGGAATTTATAGCAGGTGAATGTCTCTCCGTTCAGGCCTGTCCGTTTCTGCCTGAAGAATATCGGGCCCGGACTTTGGCGCTTGATTATCAGGGCGAAGAGTGGTATGACCGGGAGAAGACAGAGGCAAACGACGCAGCTGAACACGATGTCGAAGGTGCGCTTGCAGAACTTGTTCAGCAGCGAGGCCAACGGCTCCTCATAGTTGGTGAACAGGCTATAGGTGCCGAACCGTTGAGGCTTCAAGTGCAGCTGCAGGGTTCCGTAGATTCGCGGAACATAATAGAAATGGATCATGTGGAGATCGCAGTAGCGCATCAGGCGCAGTATCTCCGCTGACATGTCGTTGGGCAGGCTGCAGAAAACCTCATCGACGCAGCGTGACGTCCCGTTTCCCGTCGGGACGGCTTTATGCTTGTCCATCTGCTGATTGAGGTCCTGAATGGTGCCTAAATGCACCAAGGAGGCCGGGGCGTTCTCTATTTCGGTTACGGCATAATATCCTCTCACCCTGTAGCCGGTCGCTTTGTTCGACATGTAGTCCTCATAAAGCCCTTTGAGCGCGGGATCATTTCCGACGAAGAGCACCGAGGTCGAGTTTCTGCCTAAAGAGCGAGCCTTGTTCACTATATAGCGTTCGAAAAAACGGACGAGCATTGTCGCAACGAAAAACGTGATCCCGAAGATGACCATGAAACTGAAGAAGCCGCCCGCACTGGTGAGAAACCGAAGGAACACAAACATCAGGGTGACCTGAAGGATGATCAGTTTGGAAACTCTGGTGAAGATGGCTTCAAAGGACGTCTGACGGTAGTGGACGACCGTCTGGTAAAAGTATTGGCTGATACCCATGGCCATATTGGCCACTAAAACAGTAATTCGAGTAGCGTGGTGGAAATATTCCGGAACCCAATCGGGGAAGAATAGAATGAATCCGATAAGTAAGGCGTTAAGCAGGATGAAATCTCCTAAAACGACAAATGCCATGATCAGGTACGTCCCGCTTGGATACTGCTTCATAAATAGGGATAGTCAATACGTAATTTAATCGCGCACAAAGGTAATAAAAAAAAGAATACGGATATGTCATAATAAAGGAAAAATACAGATAAAATGGTGATATTCATGTCGAGAAGTGTCTTTTTGGTCTTTTCGGGTGCAAAAAGTCCGGTCTTGATACGGCGGAAAAGCGATATGCGGAAAAGTGTCCCCGGCTCTTCGTAGGCCGCTGTTCGGACCATCCGGTTGAGGGGGGCGGTTGCAGCGTTCTGGCGAGGAGGTGCAGGCGGATGGCGTCCCGTTGAGATTTTTAGGGTGCGAGAGAGGATGGCGGACAACGCTGAATAAACAGGACAAAACACCTTCTGAGATTTCGTTGTTGATCGTCTGGCCGTTCTATGGGCCGGCGATGCGGATTTTTGCCGAAAATCGTATCGGCCGGTAAATCAGCCTGTTGCGATCCCGAAGGGTTGCTGTGCTCGACCCGGTGTGGCGGTCCGAGGGTGCGAGAGGATAGCTTTCGCACGTCGGTATGACGATGCTGGTGGCCGGCAGTGACCGTTTCGGCCGCGCGGAAGATAGCTCTCGGGAACCGAAACGATAGCTCTTGCCGGGGAAGAGGATAGCTCCGGCGTCGCCAAAGGATAGCTCCGGGATCCGGACAGCTGGCTTGCGGCTCCTGTAAAGGACAGCTGTGCAGTGTCTGTTTTTGTGAATATTTATTGACGGATACTTTCTTTCCCGTTTCAATTTGTTTCAAGATATTTCGTCAGAAGGCATCGCTAAGAGCGGTTTGCGCCCGGTCCGGGCTGTCGGCGGGAAGCTGTCGGGACTCCGGGATGGCGCATGTCTGTTTTGGGATCGTCAGATCAGAAAAGGATGGATATTTTTTGCATTTCAAATAGATTGTTGTAATTTTGCACGTAGAAATATGTTATGACAACATAGAATCATTAAAAAACACTGTATAAAACTTTATGGGAATTGTTTCGAAACTATTTGGAAGAAAATCTGAAGGGAAGCGGACCGGAGGCATGGAAGACTATATGTCGCTGGTTCGAGTCTATTTTCAGGCATCTATAGCTTCTAATCTGGGAATCAACAACTTGTCTATGCTTCCGGATCTGCGGACCTTCAAGTCGACGCTGCACGTGCCGACGGTCAACAACAAGTTGGGAGTCGGGGAGAAAAACCACTGCCGGAAGATGATGAAAGATATCTACAAGACCGACGACGGCTTCTTCAAGGAAATCGATCAGAGCATCCGCAAGAACTGCAGAAAGATTCAGGACGTGCAGACCTACATGTATCAGTTTCAGGCATTCACACAGGAACTGATGATGTTAGTGGGCAACCTGATGAAGTTCAAGCTGCGTATGCCCTCGATATTCAAGAAGGCTCTCTACACGATGACAGAGAAGACCGTCAACGACATCTTTGACAAGAACGATTATACGGATGCCGGAGTGGTCAAGTCCGTGATGACCATCAGGCAGATCGACAAGCGTCTGGGATTCTCCCGGAAGTGGACCACGGACTTCGTTTACCAAATCGTCATGCTGGCAAAGAAAGAGCCCAAACCCGATCAGGATGCATCCGATCGTTAAAAAAATGTTTATTTATTTGGAAATATCGAATATTTAACTTACATTTGTGACCAAATTGTAAATCCATGAATGCTACTGAGAAAACTTTAGCACTGTTTACGACCAGAGTCAGACAAATGATCATTCAATTCGAGGAGACAAAAAAGGAGAATGAGGATTTGTATGCCATGGTGGACGAACGTGACGCTACGATCAGGCGGCTCGAGGCTCAGTTGACCCAGGCGCATCAGGATTACAACAACATGAAAATGGCCCGGATGCTTGAAATCACGGATGGGGACATGGAAAGCGCACAGAAGCGGTTGGCCAAACTCATCAGGGATGTCAACAAGTGCATCACGCTGCTGAAAGAAAAATAAATCGGTGCGATGGCTGAAGAAAACAGGGAAAAACTACATATAAGACTGCACGTCTACGATACGGACCTCTCCGTGAACATCCCCCGGGATGAGGAGGAGCTCTATCGTTCGGCCGGCAGACTTATAACCAATACCATCAATACCTACGCTTCCATTTCCAAGGGACAGCGCAGCGACAAGATGGTGTTGTATATGGCAATGGTAGACATTGCGCTTAGATACGAGAAAGAGGCTAAGCGTAATGATACGGAGCCGTATGATGATATTCTCAAAAAGTTGACTTCAGAGATCGAGGAAGCACTGAAGAATGAAACTTGAGAATATTAACATAAACTAATAATGATTGGTATAATAATTGTGGCCGTAGTGGCTCTTGTATTAGGAGGGCTCATAGGCTATTCTATTTTCCGCTATGTGATTAAAGGAAAATATAATGCGATTGTCGAAGCAGCCGGCAAAGAGGCTGATGTGTTGAAAGAGAAGAAACTGCTCGAAGTCAAGGAGAAGTTCCTCAACAAGAAGTCGGAACTCGAAAAGGAGGTGCAGCAGCGGAATCAGAAGATCCAGCAGAGCGAAAACCGCCTGAAGCAACGCGAGATCTCGCTCAACCAGAGACAGGAAGAATTAGGTCGCCGGAAGCAGGAAGTGGAGCAGAACCAGCAGCGTATCGACAGCGAAAAGAAATTGCTTTCGGTCAAGCAGCAGGAACTCGAGAAGATGCAGATACTGGAACGCGAGAAGCTGGAAGAGCTTTCCGGACTGAGCGCCGATGAAGCAAAGGCCCGCCTCGTGGAAAGCATGAAGGACCAAGCCAAGTTGGACGCAGCCAGCTATGTCAATGAGATCATGGACGAAGCGAAGCTGAATGCCAACCAGCAGGCCAAGAAGATCGTCATCCAGACCATCCAGCGCGTGGCTACCGAGACTGCTATCGAGAACAGTGTGAGCGTGTTCCACATCGAGAATGATGAGGTCAAGGGACGCATCATCGGTCGAGAGGGACGCAATATCCGTGCTTTGGAAGCCGCAACAGGTGTGGAGATCGTTGTCGATGACACGCCGGAAGCGATCGTGATCAGCGCTTTCGATCCAGTCCGCCGCGAGATCTGCCGGCTGGCCCTTCATCAGCTCGTGGCCGATGGCCGCATCCATCCAGCCCGCATCGAGGAAGTGGTGGCCAAGGTCAAGAAACAGCTCGAAAACGAGATCATCGAGACCGGAAAGCGCACGACGATTGACTTGGGCATTCATGGTCTGCATCCGGAGTTGGTGCGGATCGTCGGAAAGATGAAGTATCGTTCAAGCTACGGTCAGAATCTGTTGCAGCACGCCCGCGAAACCGCTAACCTATGTGCCGTCATGGCGGCCGAACTGGGGCTCAATCCCAAGAAGGCCAAGCGGGCCGGACTGCTCCATGACATCGGCAAAGTGCCTGACGAGGAGACCGAACTGCCGCACGCACTCTATGGAGGAAAGATCGCCGAGAAATACAAGGAGAAGCCTGATATCGTCAATGCGATAGCCGCGCACCACGATGAGGTGGAAATGCAGACGCTCCTCGCACCGATCGTGCAGGTCTGTGACGCCATCTCCGGTGCCCGTCCGGGAGCCCGGCGTGAGATCGTGGAGGCTTATATCAAGCGTCTGAACGACTTGGAAGCCATTGCCATGAGCTATCCGGGTGTGACCAAGACCTACGCCATTCAGGCCGGTCGCGAGCTCCGTGTGATTGTGGGAGCGGACAAGATGACCGACGATGAAAGCGAGAATCTGAGCTCGGAGATCGCCACCAAGATCCAGAATGAGATGACCTATCCGGGCCAGGTGAAGATCACGGTGATCCGTGAGACCCGCTCCGTGGCTTATGCGAAATAGGCCCTGACACCAAACATCGAAACTGCAGGCTGCGGCCTGCAGTCGTTTTGGATCATATGAACTGACAAACAAACGAATAGCTGCTGAACTCTTGGCAGCTATTTTACATATTTAAGAACTATGACACTATGGAAATGTGATGAGGAACTGTTTGCCATCGCCCGGAAAGAGCTGTTTACCGCCCTTGTCGGTGACGTGCTCGACAAGATGGGCTTTCTGCATCAGTTTCTTGCTCCCGGCATCAAGCCTTTGCGCGGGGACATGGTCGTGATCGGGCGTGCGATGCCTGTATTGGAAGCGGATGTCTTCGCCGAGAAGTCTGAAGACGCCCGGCAGGAAGTCATGCGCAAGCCTTTCGGCATCATGTTCGAGGCCATAGACTCGCTGAAAGCCGGCGAGGTCTACATCTGTTCGGGATCTTCGCCCCGCTATGCACTGTGGGGCGGACTGATGAGCACACGTGCCGTCAAGTGCGGGGCTGCAGGGGCGGTCGTTGATGGCTATTCCCGCGACACGCCCGAAATCCTTCGCCTGAATTTCCCGACCTTCTCTTTGGGGACCTATGCACAGGACCAAGGCCCTCGCGGAAAGGTGCTTGACTACCGCTGCCGGATAGAGTTCAACGGTATTCCTGTCACACCTGGCGACATCGTCTACGGTGACTTGGATGGCGTGATCATCGTGCCCGAGGCGGCGGTCGGTGAGGCTTTCACTCTCGCCATCGAGAAGGCGAGAGGAGAGCAGCGTGTCAAGAAAGCGCTCGAGGAAGGGATGACGACCGCAGAAGCTTTCCGGAAGTTCGGGATCATGTGATCCGTACAGATCGAATATCTCAGACTACTTAACCACTTACAAATCATGATGGAAGCATTCAGAATAGATGGCAAGAGGGCGCTGATCACCGGTGGCGGCAGCGGACTTGGCTTAGGCATTGCCCGGACATTCGTCGAGGCAGG
>JALFRV010000279.1 GCA_022778905.1 Prevotella sp.
CTATACAGTTCTTTGCACCCCTCAGGGCAGCTGACAACTTGTCGAGTGCGACCAGGTTCTCATCCGGTGTGTTCCTTGGAGACAGTCCGAATTTTTCAACCTTGATGATCTTCGATGTTCCGTCAATTCTCGGTGTGTCCAACACAAATGGCTTTCCGCCCGTTATCTCTTTCTCTAAGGCACTCAACCGTTGCGCATGAACAAAGTCGGCCTCATGTTGATCCGAAGCTTGGGCTCGGGCCTCAGAGGTGAAGATCAGGGCTATCACCAAAAATAGATAAAAGACGTTTGCGTTTTCCATAAATGACGTATTTAAAAACCGGTATTACCGGACAATTGTATATTGGTGTTGTTCTCATTCACGATGCCCTTCTGGCTGGATGTTGCGTTGTACTGGGCGGTATTGTTAATGATAAAAACATTCTCAGATTTCTTCACAAACAGTGTTCCATTACCATTACTGTTTGACTTCAACGGATACAGTGAAGGATTGATCAGCGTGTTTCCCCTGATGATCAGGTTTTTGCAGGACCATGCTCCCAAGGCCGCCTGCGACGCATTTTCGATGGTGTTCCCCTCTATCAGCACATTCGTCGTGACAGCATAGTCGACCGGGAAATAGCCGTTATACTGAGTGTCATAGCCTCCTCCGACAAACAGAGATGCAGGCTGCCGGAGAGCCATGTTTGTCCTCAGAAGCTTGTTGCTGCGAATGATGACATTGTTGGGATAAAGCCCTTTGAACCATTTAGACCAGCGAGAGGCCATCTGGATCATGATGGCCGGGTAGCCGCATTGTTCAATCGTATTGTTCTCGATCAGTCCGTTGGCGTTGCCACCCCATATGGCATGATGAAAGCAGTTCCGAATCGTGTTGTTGCGGATGAAATAGCCGCCGTCGGTCGATTGTATAGTGTACAGGATATAGTTGGATTGTGCACTTGCGGGGAAAGGATCCTTGAAAGTGATCAGGCAGCGATGGGCAGGATCTGTAGGGTAATATTGAAGCTGGAATTTGAAAGACTCAATCGTGCTCTTCCAACCAACTGGCTTGAAATTCTCATCAGCCAACTCCATCTCTGCTCCTTTCAGAATAATGTTCCTGGCATAATAGTATTGCAAACTGTCTGCAATGATCTGGTTAGAGGTAAGTCCTTCATCCCGATCCAATGATCCACCAAGGAAATAACCTAATTTTCCTGCCTCAAAATTCATCACGTCGTCATAGCAATATTCAATGTTGTTGTCCTCAAACTTATACCATGATGACTTGACGTCAAATCCTTCCAAAGCAGCCCAATAAGTATTCGGCTTCGGCGGGACCAAGCTGCAGTTGCGAATGATGAGGTGTCCGGTAGCCTCATTGTCCCTTCCGGCAACAGCCATGAATGGAATGCCCATAAACTTGACATTCTCTATGAGCACATGATCGTTGCCCGACAGTATGATCGCACAATGTTTGGCTGTCGGCTGAATGGCAAAGTGCACGTAAGAATTCTTTTGCTCAGTTGTCAACGGTGATCTGAAGACTGTTTCTATCTGCTTGTCTGAAATAACCTTATAGCTTTTGAATGACGGAAGATATTCATCCAGTGTTCTCATCTTGGCATCCCAATCGAAAGACTTCACGTATGGAAACGTATATCCCTCTCTGACAGAGGCGTCTGAAACGATAGTATAAACACCTGTCAAGGTTGCCTCATTGTAGCTCGTCAGTTGGCCGACCGCAGCAAGCGGTTTGTACTCCCAATCACAGCCGATCGTGAGATCCTTGATCACCACACGGTTGCAATGCGTCAATTTGAAATAAGCATTGCCGGAGTCGGCCTCATCTCCGTCTTGAAATATCAGACGTGAACCATTACCCGAGACATACAAATCATTGCTGTTTGTAAAGACAAATAGCGGCTGCCCTTTCTTTATCTTGACGGTGTAGACTTTGTTGGCAGGAAACACCAATATGACTCCACTTTTTCCCGATATGGCATTCGCGATGTCAGCTATGACCGCTGCGTTCTGTTCAGGCGTATTCGAAGGAGATAGTCCAAAATTCTCAACGGGGTATGTGACGCAGTTTGCATCAGCCTCAGGCAAATAGACGTCAAAGTCCTCAGGTCCCGCAATCTGACTCTCAACTTGGCTTAAGGACAGCGGCGCAGATGTGACCTGTGCGGGTGAATGCAAGGATGGCAATAGCAATGAGACTGCCAAAATCTTTCTAAAACTCCTCAATATCATGGTTGCTTGACAGGACTAAGAGTTGAAATCATTATCAATTATCGCATGAAACGGTTCTCCTTAATAGGACTCACCGCTATAGCCGGGATTCTGGACAAGATTCTTGTTCAGGTCGATCTGTGTCTGTGGAATCGGATACCAGATCTTATGGTATTGCCAGTTAGCCTGAATGTTCCTGACACCATCCTTGACAGTGAAGGCTCCTTTGTCGCCAACTAAGCCATTGATCTTTTCTGTCGTTTTCTCAAAACGGACCAGGTCAATGCGCCGCTTGGACTCAAAACACAATTCACGCATGCGCTCATCAAGCAGTTCTTCGACAAAGTTCTCTTTATGATAGGCTTGATTCATGGCCTCCAAGGTGGTCTTTCCAGGGTCGACAATGCGCCCACGGATGGGGTCAAACCACTTTCTCGCCTCAGTTTCATTACCATTGAAATACAAGGCTTCTGCATATTGGAGGTAGGCGTCGGCCAATCTGAGCAAAGGATAATTGATGACACATCCATGAACAGGCAGACCGCTGAACGTATTTGGCTTACATGCACGATACTTACCGGTCTTCCAA
Source organism: Prevotella sp. (assembly GCA_022778905.1). Lineage (GTDB taxonomy): Bacteria > Bacteroidota > Bacteroidia > Bacteroidales > Bacteroidaceae > Prevotella. The sequence continues at coordinate 2,807 of JALFRV010000279.1, forward strand.
AAGGTGTAGGAAGTGATCGGTGCATCTGTCGGAACAAAGTAATCTTTCCCGTCAATGGTCTCTGTCTTGCTCTGGGCAGTGTAACCACCTGTGATGTTATGCTTTTTCCTGATATCGCCTTCTATATAACTCTCATACAGGTTATAGGTCGGGATATAGTAGCCATTGCCACCTCCATAATTGTTGGATCCATTCGGAACGAAGAAGTAAGCTCTGGTAAAGTAGGCATCGGAGACACCTTCATTCCATTCTGAGAGGAACAGACATTCTTTGTATTGGTATGATTTCGTTCCTTCTCTGAACAGATAAGTGTATTGCTCCCGTGGAAGCAAGGTGTAAGGGCTGTTGTCGATGATATCCTTCAATACAGTTGCCGCCTTTTGGCTCATCTCTGTTTCATTGACCCACTGGAAGCTGTTGATCGGATTGATGGCGACTAATCGGGCCCCAACATTATATCGCTTGCAACTTGCCAAGTAATTATAGACAATTCCCAGCAGGGTGCCCATAGCCCAGCGATTGGCACCGCTCTTGAAGAGGGCCTCTGCTTTGGAGTTGGCATACGCAAATTCCAAATCATTGATAATCTGCTTATATACCTTTTCCACATTCGCTCTTGGCGCCTTGATATCCGGATAAGGCGTCGTGCTTATTGGCACACCGCCGAAACAAGCGGCCAAATGATAATAATAAAAAGCGCGAAGGAAGCGTGTCTCACAGATAACCTGCTGTTTGAACTCTGCGCCTAAATCCTTGTCTTCGATCTCATCCAGCAGATAGTTACAACGTGAAATGCCGGCAAAGAAAGCACTCCAGAACTTATTCAAGATGTCATTTTCGGGCAGAAAATTTCCTTTGACGAAATCAACCAGGGTATTGGTCTGAACGCCGACAGCAACATCACTGCAGCCTTCAAGAATCGGGAACAGGCCACGGGAATAAGTTCCTTCAGGCATCCATGTTCCGGCAATGGACGTGGAATTGATTACCTCATAACAGCCAATCAATGCTAATCTGAAATCATTCTCTGTTTTATAGAAATTTGTAGTTGAAGTGATGGAGAACGTTTTCTCATCAAGGAAAGAGGCATTCTCGCAGGAAGCTAATCCAAATGCAGAGATAAATGCTGAATATACAATGATTTTATACCGTTTCATAATCATGTGATATTAAATTACGTTCATCGTTTCTTGATTAGAATGTTAATTTCAGTCCGAACGTAAAAGTTCGAGCCCTTGGATAGGATAATCGGTCATAGCCACGCAGACTTGGTTGCGGGGAACGCACTTCAGGGTCTAATCCGGAATAGTCAGACCACACATAGACATTGCCGGCAGACAAATAGAGAACTGCATTCTGGAGTTTCAATCTCTGCACCAAAGCCTTATCGACCGTATAGCTCAGGTTGATGTCTTTCAGACGGATGTAAGAACCATCTTCCACATAATAAGATGACACATAACTATTTTCATTGGTGATGCTCGAATACGTGTTGGACGGGTTCTCTGGAGTCCAGTGGTTGTGCCAATATTCTTGCGTTAAATTATACTGACTCGGGTTGCCTCCTTCTGTCAGACGTTTGAACTCGTTGATAACCTCACCACCATAGGAACCCGTAAAGAAGATGCTCAATTCAAAGTTTTTGTATCGGAACTGATTACCAACACCAAAATTAAATTTAGGATTGCTGTTGCTAATAACAGTCTTGTCATCCACGGTGATCGTCCCATCGGGCTTTCCGTCAGGACCTGATAAGTCCTTATACTTGCGATGACCTGGTTGGACGGCCTGTGAGTTAATTGACACGACACCGTCTGCCAGCTTATAATTGTAAG
>JALFRV010000284.1 GCA_022778905.1 Prevotella sp.
CAGGATTATCGCAATATGGGGAGGATCTCCTTTATCAAGTTAGGAGGAAAGGTACTCTATCGGGAAGAAGATGTGGAAAAACTGTTGCAGGAGAATTATCGCCCTCGGTTTGAGAAGCCTTGATAGAGCAACGGGGATGTGTCAAAATAGGCACATCCCCTTAATTGACCGACGAACATAGGTTCGTTGAGATAGGTCAAACTTAAAATTTGAGTATCGTCACACCTAAATGACTTTGCCAAGATAATTTATTTATTACTGTCCGCTAAACATAGAAATCCTCATCCCAACTATTGTGGCTCAATGAGTTGGGATGAGGATTTCTATGTTTAGCGGACAGTAATATAATATTTACAGCAATAAATCAAGTGTTCTTTGATAGTATGCAGAATAATGACATGGGAAGAAACTCGCTCGTTTCCAGCTTGTAATTTGTTGACTATATGAAAGATTCAGATTTATTGAATCTTTGCCTTGTGTGATGTTTTCAAGGGATGGTTGCGGTTGCCTTCTGCATCGTGTGCCGAGGCTGCGGCTGCCTCTTCGGCGTAGAGCTTGTCGAAGCATCTGCGCAATTCTTCCTTGTCAGCAATGATACGTCGTAACTCTTTGAGATTCTTTTCGTTATGTGAGTTGTTGATCCACAGGTGGATGTAACCATGTACCGAATATTTTTCTTCCATGTGCTTTTCGAACCGTTCCCATTGGTGGATGGCATCCTGCTCTGCTTCGTTCTCCAACCCGAACTGGATTGCCCTGCGGAAGACAGTCGTAGGATCCAAGTCACGGTCCGCTTCAGCGATGATCTTTCCATAGATGTTTCTCGGAGCATGGGAAGCCGATGCGCGATGGTCCTCCACGGCCTCTTTCATCACCCTGATCTGCTCCGGCGAGAACCATTTTTTCAGTCGGGCATCGGCGGCAAGGATCTTTCCGCCCGTCAGGTGATGGATGGCCCTCGGCCCTGCCATGCCGAGATCATGATAGGCGGCAATCACATAGACCATGTTGATGTCAGCTCCAGTGGGTCCGACAAGCTCCAGCGCATTGCGGATGACGCGTGTGACGTGGCTGAGGCCGTGACTGGTTCCGAAGGCGGTGTAGCGGGGAAGGATGTCTTTCTCGATGAAGCCCATCAGCTCGAGGTTGATTTGCTGTTTCATAATGCGTAGATCAGTATGAGTGTGAGTGAATGGAACAGTCCGAAGATAAACATGTTGCGGGCCGTCAGGCCGAGCACCTTGTTCAGTCCGCTTCCGGCATGGATGCGCTTCATTTCCCGCCAGGTGTTGATGTGGAAGATGAGATAGAAGAGAACGGATCCATTGGCGGCGGCTGCAATCCAGCTGGAAGCACTGGTAGTCTTATCCGCCCAGATGGCTGAAAGATCAATGGCAGCCATGATGATTGACGCCACGATGCCTGTCCACAGATACAGATACTCGGCGCCGGCGGCCCCGATACGGACAACGAGTGTGCGCTTGCCGTCACGCCGGTCATTGTCGCGGTCACGATAATTGTTGACCAGCAGGAGCGTGTCGATGACCAGTCCGCAAGCTACGCTGGCCCATAGAACCTCGGACGTGACTGTCTGTACCGCCTCCGGAAGGATCACATAGTAGGTGAGACATACCGGGACGATGCCGAAGAAGACGAGCACGAGCACGTCGCCCAGCCCTAAGTAGCTGAGCTTTGTCGTATACAGAAAGGCAAAGAGCACGCAGAGGATGCCGACAATGATGAGCTGAATGCCCCCGTAAAAGATCAGGGGCAGGCCGACAAGACATCCTGCGAGCGTCGTCAGGACCAGTCCCCGGTGCATTGCCGGCAGGGTGATCCAACCCTCGGCGCATGCACGCTTCGGGCCTAAGCGCGTAGCGGTGTCGTCGTTGCCGTTGACACAATCAAAATAGTCATTGATGAAGTTGGAGTCGATCTGCATGATGAATGCAAACAGGAAGCAAAGCACTGCAGGAGCGAACTGGAAATTCCCGAAGCCACAGTCCTTGAGAGCGAGCGCAGCTCCGAGCATCACCGGAACTGCCGCCCCGGACAGCGTCTTCGGCCTGGCGGATAGAAACCATGCCTGAAAGGAATTAGTTCTGATCTGTGAGTTGTTCATTTGCCTTTTGCACTCTCCCGTCCCGTATTAATTGTAGAAGTTCCAGCTCAATCCGAACCGAAGAATGCGGTTGTTCAACGGATAGTGGGGCGTCAGGAAATAGTTCTGATTACCCGATCCGGCATTTACGTGACTGAACATGACGAAGAATCTTGTCTGCTTGAGGTGGAAGTTGGCATAGAGGTTGACAATGGGATAGTTGCCGATCTCGACCTTGTTTTCACCCTGCTGGACTGCATACTGGCCTAATGCCGGCGAATAGTCGGGGGCATAGTACTTGGTGAAATAGCGGGCGTCGGCCCCCAAGTCACATTTCAACACATGCGCAATCTTGAAGCGCAGAAAGAGATTCGTGTAGATGTTGAGATCAGGCAATGGCAGGACATCCTTGGCCGTTGACTTCTGGTAAGTGAGCACGCTCTCCCAGCGGAGCGGTCCCAATTGCATGTCCTGAGACAGCGAAGCCGTCAGCACGCTGATAGGACTGCCATACTGATTGACCGTTACGGCATTGCCGGTCCGGTTGTTGCCTGCATTGAGGGTATAGCTTTGGCCGAAGTAAGTATAGTCATTCAGTTCGTCCACAGCCACGCGGAGCGTTGTGTTCGTCTTTCGATAGTTGAGCACTCCTTCGATCCTTGTGTGGGTGATCTTGCTCAGATCGTCTTTGTCCCACCATAAATGGCGTGCGTGATAATGGCGAAAATAGAAGGTCGGCGTTGTCCGATGGAAGAACCCGCTGGCAACCAATGTAAGCGTATCGCCAAACAGCCGGAAATTCAGATCCGTCTTGCCGTCGATCCTGATGTCGCCGGCATCTTTGCCGGTGAGCGCGAGTTCCCCTGTCACATTGTAGTGTAAGGTCTTTCCTTGCGACTTGATGAGTTGTCCGCCGACCGACAGCACATGCTCGTTATACGTGTTGATGCCGGCCGAAGCGGGTAGGGTAAAATGCCTCAAGTCGCTCTTGGCAAAGGCTTTCAGACCAGCTTTGGCCCACTTGTTGAAACCTTCCAGCAGGGACAGGGCGAAGGTGTTCTGCAGGCGATAGTGCTTGGTCTGGTCGAAGATCGAGTCGTTTCCAAACTTCTCCTTGACATCATAGTTCTGATCGAAGTAGCCTTCGGGCGTCTGATAAGCCTGATAGATGCGGCGGAAATTGTCAAACTGCACGGTGTGGATGAAGCTGGTGACCGGCACATACTCATCTTTCATCCAGGACGTGTCTTCCTCCGCCTGATTGCTCTTTGCCAGAATGCTGTCTGCAGCCTCCTTGCCATTGACTGCGATCCGGTCGCCTTTCTTCTTCTTCTTCAGATCCGGTTCCATGCCGGCTATCTTCGCGTTCTCGGGCCTTCCACTAAGATTCGGTAGGGTCAGTTCTTTCTCATTCAAGTTGCGTCCGGATCTTTTGGCATTCTCTTCAGCCTGCTTGCGTGCCTCCTTGGCAGCCTGCTCCTTATGCGACTCGATGGCAAACTTCCTGGCCTTGATCTCCTCCGGCGTCATCGGCACTTTGCGATTGAACCCCACGCTGTAGCGGTGGGTGAGGAACACATGCTGATTGTCATTGCGGTTCCAGTGTTGACTGAGGACTGTAGGGATCTCCGATGTCTGGTAGCTTTCGTTGAAGGATTCGGGGTGCGTGATGTAGTTGTCATCCGTGATGCCTCCGTTCTCGGTGACCTTCTGATGATTGGTAGAGAGCAGGAGATGGGCCTGGTAACGATCGCCGAGATAGGATCCGTACATCGTATAATTGAAATGGGACGTGCTCTGATTGCTGTAGTAGCCACGTCCGTAGATGTAATCGAAATGGAAACCGACCCCGATCCGTTTACCGGCGTTCACTCCGAACTTGGCAGTGAAATGATCCTCGCCGTTCGTTCGGTTGCCCGCATTGTTGTAACTGAGGTTGGTGAAGGGCGAAAGCGTATTGGTGAAAATAAACTGATGAGGCTGCTTGATGAAGAAGTCATAGGGTTGGGTGAATATGAACTGATCAGATTCCGGACGGTCAATATAGATGCGGTTGATGCGCGGAGCCCCTAAGTTGCCGGTGGTGTTGAACTCTCCACGCAGGCCCGTGGTAAAGATCGAATTCATGAACATATGGGAGAGGGTATCGGGGGTTGCGGGTCGGATATCCCCAAATCGGGAATCGACGGTCCATACCTTGATTCCCTTCGGGATTTGCTTGTCTGACCCAAGGCTGTCAGTCTTATGCTGGCCGGCTCGTGTGATCGTCCCATCTTCATCAATCTGGTTGAAATCCCGGACCTGGGCGTGTCCCGTGACCGCGACTGCAATCAGAAGTGTAATTGCAATAATTTTCTTCATCAACGGATAAAACGCAAGGTGCTTTCGATGATCTTGAAGACCATCGAAATGAGAATCACGATTGTACCGACTGTGCGGTTGGCATAAAAATAGATCAGGACGCCGACCACTGCCCCCAGCATGAACAGGATGTTCAGGATGTTACGGACCTTAAAAAAGCGGTCAGGCGAGCGGTCTTCTTTGTGGCTGCGATAGGATCTCGGCCTGTTCGTCGTCTCTGGGTCAAGATTGTTGTTTGTATTCATCTACGATTAATGGAGTAGGGCATTCTCTATGCCGTTAAACAGCTCGTCCTTTCGGTCGATGGTCTTTCTGCGGAATTTACCTGAGAGTTTGCTCAGTTTGTCCTGCTTCTTGTTGAGTCCATATTTATCCGTGATCCACTCTTCGGCCGAAGTCTTGAATCCCGTGCTCCGTCCTTCTTCGTAGTTATAGTTCATCCGCTCCATCGTCAGGTGGAGGTGCTGGTCGGAGCATTGGGCAATCACGGTGTAACTGAAAACCGTGCGGTCCAAAGATATGAAATTGTTGGAGAATGTCAGCCATTCCTTATATCTGGCGGCAATGATATGGTCGTTCTGATTGAGCAGGACCACGGCACTTTCATCAAACTGCTCAGGGCCTTGCGACAGATCATCCAAATAGGCATAAGCCATGTCATAGATTTCCTGAGCGTTTTTGCCGGGGACATCAAGATCCAATGTGAAGACCACTTTGCCGTCTACTTCGGGGATGGCGCCGCTAAGATACTTGGCTTCATTCACCTCTGTGTTCGCCACCTGTGCCGAATTCGTTTTGGCCACGCGACTTCTGTTGGCCGTGTTGGGTACCGTCCATCCTGACGTTGCGGGGCTTCCCGAACTTTCCGACGCAATCTTTTCCGTTTCGGCATTCAGCTTCTTTGCCTCGGCTTTCAATCTTTCGGCTTCGGCCTGAGCCTTTTTGATCTGCTCCTGGATGGCTGCCTGTTTTTCCCTGAGTGCTTTTTCGGCTGCCTTATCAGCTTCAGATTTGGCTTTCGCAGCTGCTTTTTCCTTGGCTTTCGCTTCCGCTTTAGCCTTTTCCTGTTTAGCTTTTTCCGCTTCCGCTTTTGCCTTCTCTACGGCTTTCTGGGCTTCTTCCAACTGCTTTTGGGCCTTGGCCAATTGTTCTTCCGGCGTAGTGGGCGTATTGCTTTGGGCACAAATCGTCAATGGGAAAAGGAAAAGTATGGCAAAAATAAACTTTTTCATATTGAAGAATATTGATGATGGACATGCAAAGTTAATCATTTTAGGCAGAATATCATGCATATAGCGTGGTTTTAACTTTTATGCTTGATTTTTTAACGATGTGGCATCTCTTTGATCAGCGTTATAAGGCTTTCCAAGCTTGTCCGTATCTTTCAGAAAGCCATGGACCCTGTGTAGGTGGTGTCTGAGAATGATGCGGTTATTGCCTGTGCAGGATATTTTCCATCTTGCGGCCTTTTGCCAATTCGTCTATCAGCTTGTCCAGGCAACGCATCCGCCAGATCGTGGGATCCTCTATCGCTTCCACGCGCACGCCGCAGACAGTTCCTCTGATCAGTCTGCTCTCCGGATTCCATACCGGCGACTCATCGAAGAACGTCTTATAGTCGGCATCTTTTTCCAACTGCTGGTCGATGCCTTCTTTCGTATAGCCTGTCAGCCAGGTCACTATTTGTAGGAACTCTTCTTCTGTGTGCCCTTTCTTCAAGGCCTTGTTCAAGATGGCCGGATAAACTTTGCGCAGGGGCAACGCGTAAACTTTTTCTTTTTCCATGCTGTAGATTGGTTTGATTGCAGGATATACTTATTCAGATTGGCAAAGTGTTTGCCTACCGGCAAGCTTCACTTGCTGTAAAATCTTCTACTGCAAAGATAGTCATTTCCTTGGATAATCTTGCGTTTCGTGCAGGAAAAGTCACATGTCGGATGTTTGTGATTTCATATAAATATGCAGCCTGCCTTTGTGGTTCATCTGGCAAATATGGAAATACGGCATAGGTCAAAGTCTGGATGTGAACATGCAAAGTGAGCGATTGCCCATAGGGTAACTTGCACTGTTCCATGAGGAATCACGATTGTCTGCACGGTGATCATCAAAGGGGCAAAGCCCCTCTATTTCGGTTTGATCTCCTTTCGATCCGCCGATCTCCATTTCATTTGACGTTTCAACCTGCGATAGCCTTCCACACCGAGAATGGTCAGGCCGCCATATTGACATGTCTTCGCCATACCGAATAACACCACCCAAAGAACTCCTTTGGCTTCTACAGAAAGGTAATGAGTGGGCACCGCCATCTGTGCAAACGACAGTAAATAGAACGGAATGCAGAGCGTGAGTACGATGACGCCGGTACGGAAGGACAAGCCTTGTAGCCACACTTTGATCCGGAGTAACAATTGTTTCATAAGGGAGATAATTTCTGAAGATAACAGCGGTCAGGCCACCGATCAATTATTCGTTGCTTTTGTCGTTCGGAGAAAGGGTCTTGATAATCTCATCAAGCCCGGGAACCATTGATATCAACAGTTTGGTCTTGACACCACATTTTTTTAAATCACCCATCAAGCAAGACGGAATGGAAGCTGCCTGGTCTTTCATTGCCTTTCCTTTATCTGTGAGGTAGACAATCTGCTGTCGCTTGTCCTTTTCGCTTTCGCGCCGGTCCACCAGTCCGAGTTTTTCCATACGCTTGATGAGCGGTGAGGTTGTGTTGATGCCCAACTTCAACCGCTGACCGATTGTGTTTATGGGCTGCTCGTCTTGTTCCCACAGTACAAGGAGAACTATATACTGCGTATATGTGATACCGAGTGGCTTGAAATAAGGTTCATAGGCCTGCTGAACAAGTCGACTTGCCGTGTAGAGCCGGAAGCAGAGCTGATTGTTAAGTTTTAGTTGTTCGTATTCCATCTTGCAACTGTCTTTTAATATCAAGAAAACTGTCTTGTTAAAATGCAAAAGTATAAAAAATCTCCTGTAGTGAGTCTGCAGGAGATAATTTATTCTAATTATTTGTGTTAACCGAGCATCTGCTGGATGTCTTTTTCAATTTTCTCAGGCTTGGTAAGAGGAGCAAAGCGTTTAATAGTCTTTCCGTCACGTGAGATAAGAAACTTGGTGAAGTTCCACTTGATCTTGCTGCCTAAAAATCCTCCCGTCTGCTTTTTCAAATACTTGAAGATAGGGTCTGCTTGCTCACCGTTTACATCTATCTTCTTCATGATCTGAAAGCTTACACCATAGTTCATTTGACAAAAGCCACTGATTTCTTCATCTGTGCCTGGATCTTGATGGGCAAACTGATTACACGGGAAACCTATAATGACCAACCCCTGGTCTTTATATTGTCTGTTCAACTTCTCCAAGCCTTCAAACTGTGGGGTAAATCCGCATTTGCTGGCAGTATTGACGATAAGCAGCACTTTTCCTTCAAACTGACTGAAATCTAATTCTTTGCCCTTGCTCGTGAGGGCTTTAAAATCATAAATGGATGTCATAGTTCAATGTCTTCAATTAAAATGTGTAAGTCTCGCCATTGCCAGCCATGTCTGCGATGGTTGCGTGAGCCTGGATAATCTTCATCATGACGAAATTGCTGTATTTTTCTCCGGCAGCAGTCTTCAGCATGGGCATCTTTTCCGCCATGGCATTGCGCACCTCCTGACGGTCTGTAGGCTCAAGTTTGCAAGTAAGTCGCAGTTGTTTGCCTTGATCGAACGTTGCTATTTCGGCGTTGTGATTCTTTGCAATCTGATTGACGGCGTTCGTGTGACGTAAAGCCATAATATAGAGTTCGCCTTCAAAAAGAAGGATCGTTCCATAGATTCTTACACGTGGCTGATTGTCTTCGACTGTTGCCAGATAATAGGTCTTGGCATGATCCAAGAACTCATAAACGGTTGTGATAGCATTCATATTGTCATTTTTTTTGTTGCCTCTGTTCTTTGTGGCGGCACTTTGCATACTCAGGCAAGCCTGCAGAGAGCGTGGTTGCGATGTCGGGTAATGCCTGAGTGTTCTGGCCGCCAGTCATAACATGCGCGATATCCTTTTCTTCACTTGCGGTATTTTTTCAACAGCTCCTGAAGGATTTCTCCATGATGAAGTTCCTGATTGATGAAGACCTCTACCTGGTCTGCAGCTTCCTCGGCCCCCATCTTTCGGAGACAGTCTGCCAGGGGGGAGATCCCCTTCTTGGCGCTGCATTCAACCTTGGCTGCCTGTTCCATCATCTTGAACAGGTCTTCAGGTAATCCGCCGTTGAGCACCGTATAGAAACCTGCATGATTGCTTTCCTGATCAGCCATGCGCTCTAAGGTGTCGGCCACTTCCTGGGGTAATTGCTGTTCCCGGGCCAATCTTGCCATCGCATAATACTGTTTTGTGCCGTTGGCCTCAGCCTGGGCAAGTGCTGCAATTTTTTTCTCCATTTCCGAGCCTTTGGTAAGGCCATAAATTTTCATGTTCATGTTTTGTTAGTTTATTATGTTAACGTTTATCATCTGTTCGTCTCTGCGAATACATGTTCGAATCAATGGTAAACTCATCGGAGATCAGGGCATACAGTTCTGATGACAAGTAGCTGATGCTCGACAGCCATGCCGTCTTATCGTTGACGATGCAAATATAGCACACTTTTTATATCGTAAGCGATTAAAGGCAATTATTTAATCTGAATTAACTTTGTATCGTGAGAGATATGATATATGCAACAGAATTTAACGATGTATCCTCCTCGATACATGTTTATATGCTTGAGCAGACAAGTC
>JALFRV010000297.1 GCA_022778905.1 Prevotella sp.
CTCGCCGCCCATCAGACCGCCTGGGGTGGCATAGTTGAGCGCAAATCCCGAGACTGTAATCTTGTAGAGCCACCGGAAGGTGACTGTTCTGCTGTCTCCGGAAGGGTGTTCCGGCTTGTCTGAAAGCGTGTCGGGTCGCTCCCGTCCGTCCTTTGCGGCCGGACCGGAGCAGCCTTCCGCGCCGCTCGGAGCGTCCTGGCTCCGGATGATCAGATACCATGCGGCCGTGTTGAAGAGATACAGAAACGCCCACAGCGCTATGACGGCGAAGAACCAGTAGCCTGCATGGAGCAGGCCGTGCCATACCTCTGCGAAGTCGAGCTGTGTGACCATGACGGCCATGACGGCTATTCCGAAGAGGAAGAAAGCATTCTGATACTTCTTCTTCATGACCTTTTCAAGCCTGCTTTTCCTTGATGCTGTTCTCGTGTTTCTTAGGGATGGAGAAGCGGACCTTCTCGCTTTCGTCGCGCTTCTCATGATAGAGTTTCTTCAACGGATTACCCATCGGCTCGTCGTAAGCCTCGCGATGGCGGAACGCATCTATCGCGCAGTAGATGGAGTGACGGAATGAGGTCTCGTCGATTGTATTCTTTCCGGCCTGGTCATACGACACGCCGTTCGTCGGAGCGGCATATACGACCGGCAGTCCGGCCAGATACCGCACGCCTTCACCCGGTGTGAGGGCCATGAAGGGCACCATTCCCTGGTCATGATACATGGCCACAACGCCGTCGAAAGCTTCATACTCCATGTTGCCGAAGAATCTTTCGGCATCGTAAGGACCGAATGCTTGGATGCCCTTGTCGGCCAACTGGCTGATGGCGGGGATCAGTATCTCGGCCTCTTCCTTGCCTACAGAGGCGCCCGGTGTATAGCCGGGGTTGAGCGAGAGGACTGCAATGCGTGGGTTGGAAAGGCTGAAATCGCGCTTCAGCGCATTGAAGAAGATGGTACACTTGTCGATGATGTTCTCGGCAGTGATGGACGATGCCACATCCTTAAGCGGCATGTCGTCGGTGATGAAGCCCACTCTGAACCGCTCGTTGAGCAGGATCGTGAGTCCCTCGCGACCTTCTCCGAGGCAGTTTTCAATGTACTGCGGCTGCCCTTTGAACTCAAAGCCTTTCACATTGATGTTGTCCGGGTTAAGCGGAGCTGTCACCAAGACGTCAAAGAGGCCGGTTCTGTAGTCGGTCAAGGCACGGTCCAAGGCTTTCAGTGCAGCCTCTCCGCTTTCGGGGGTGGCCTGTCCGAGTTCCACTTTCACGTCTTCTTCGAATGTCGTCAGTAGATTGACGTGCCCGTCCCTTGCCTGTCCGGCATCGGCGATGATGCTGAAATTGGCCTCGATATCAAGTGCGTTGCGATGATAGGCGGCCACTTTGGGCGATCCATAGATGATCGGCGTACAGAGCTCTAGCATCTCGGGGGCAGAGAAGGTTTTAAAAATCAGTTCGTATCCGATGCCGTTTGTATCACCATGCGTGATAGCTACACGAATTCTTCTATCTTCCATTGTCTTTGAAATTTAATGTATATAAGGAGGCTTCCAAAAGCCTCATGAGGTTTCGTTTCTTCATTTCGGGGGCGTAGACGAATGCTTCCGCAACTACGATATGCCCGTCGGGCCGGTCGAGGCAGTGGAGAACGAACGGTCCGCCCATGGCATCATGCTTCATCTCCCACAATCCGCGGGCGACGGTCATCTGCCGTCCGATCTGTCCTTTTTCGGTCACCCGACTGAGCAGGACGGATGTGCGGAGGGTCGACATGTACATGCTGTCGGTCGCTCCCGGTATGTTTGCCCGCATGACACTGTCTCGCAGAGCGACGATATCACCCTTGCGGACGGTGTAGATGCAGATGTTCTGCATGCCGCGTGCGGCATTGTTTGACAGCCAGAGAAAGTTCCGGCCGCGCTTGCAGGATGTCATGTCCATCGGGATCATCATCTCCGCACCGAACATCCGGCTCACCATCCGCTCCGCCTTGACGTTTCTCTGCCTTCTGAGTCTGTCAATCTGCGCGTTCATTTCCGCTCTTTGGAGCAGCTGCCTGACAGCTTCGGCTCCGCGACCGAGATACTTTCGCAGTGCCGCAGTGGTGGGCGCGGTGATGCGGACGATCATCTGCGGCTCCGCATAGACGTTTTTCTCGTAGCGGATGCGTACATCCGGTGCCGCCGGATCAATGGTCAGTGTCACGATGTTGCGTGCCATTGTGAGCGGATGCTTGAAGGCCGTAGGCTCTACCGCAGAGACATCGAAGGCCGGTTCGGGCTGCGGGAGGCCCTCGGCATCGGCTTCCAGCACCTGCCGGATGATGCTGTCCGTGTCACCCACGATCAATGTCTCGAACGGACGGCCGCCACTCGGCTTCCGCAGCAGATATCTTTCGCACGCGCAGAGGATACATATCGCTAACCCGAAGGATGCATATGCCGCCCCCAGCGCTATCCTTTCACGAAGGCGTTTCATGTTTCTGTTTCTTGGCTGTGCTCAATAAGCCGCAGGCAGCGTATATGTCCTGGCCTCGGCTTGCACGTATCGTGGTGAAGATCCCGTGTGCTGTGAGGTAGTCACGGAATGCCTCCATGCGCTGCTCATCAGCTCCTTTGAGCGGCGTTCCGGGTATCTGGTGAAACCGGATGAGGTTGATGCGGCAGTCGAGTCCCTGCAACAGGCGGACGATCTCGCGCGCATGGGCCGTCGAGTCGTTCAACCCGCCGAAGACGATGTATTCGAATGAGAGCCGTCTTTGATGCGAAAAGTCATAGTTCCGCAGCAAGTCGACCACCTCCTTGATTGGCATGGCGCGCTCGGCCGGCATGAGTGACGCCCGCTGTTCGGTCAGGGGCGAGTGGAGGCTGATGGCTACGTGGCAGTCGCTCTCGTCGAGAAAGCGCTTCAGCTTGCCCTTGACGCCGATGCTGCTCACCGTGATGCGCTTCGGACTCCATGCCCATGCGTAGTCGGCGGTCAGTATCTCGGTGGCCCGGAGCACGCTTTCGAGATTGTCCATCGGCTCTCCCTGCCCCATGAAGACGATATTCGTGAGCCGGTCGCATTCGGGCAATGCATACACCTGATTGAGAATGTCACGGGCCGACAGGTTTCCGTCGAAGCCCTGTTTGCCCGTCTGACAGAAGAGGCAATTCATCTTGCAGCCCACCTGGGAGGACACGCAGAGCGTGGCGCGGTCGTTCTCTTCCGGTATGAAGACGGTCTCCACGAATTGCTGCGGCTGCCCTTCGGCCGGTCCGCCCGCCTTGCCTGTGGGACTGACAGGAAAGAGATACTTGATCGTCCCGTCCTTTGAGTGCTGTGCATCCGTGGGCTCATGGCAGCCGATCTCATAGTGCTCGGCCAGCCGGAGACGGTTTGCCTTGGAAATGTCGGTCATCTCCTCGATCGACCGGACGCGCCGTCCGTAGATCCACTTTGCCATCTGTGCACCCGTGAAAGCGGGCATGTCCAATTGGCGGGCCACGTCTTTGAGCTCCGTCAAGGTGAGTCCTAAAAGTGATTTCTTACTGCTGTCAGCCATCTTCCCGATCATTTTAATTGTGCAAAGTTACGATTTTTAATTGATTTGAAGCCACATGCAGCGCTATTTTACGGTTTTTTATTTTGTCGTTCATCTGAAATCCCGTATATTTGCACTTATAATTTTCAAATCAATGAGAGATCATACCGAAAGTCCAAGGCTTCCCGACGGGCTCGTCGCATCTGCCGTCAGTGGCAGCAAGACGGATCATCGGGAGGTCGGAAAAGATACCTCCGACGCCGCCGGCAGTGTGATCGGAAGCCCCCGAGGCAAAGCTGCCGGAAGCTGGGACCATGAACCCACCGTCATGGTCGGCATCGTGAGCAGCGAGCAGATCTGCTTTTCGCTCAACAGTCTCTATACGGCCAAAGGCCTCGAAGTGCAGGGCGAGCAGCGCGTGACGTACGATGAGGGTGCCATCCTGTGGAACGGAAACCAGTATCGGGAGCTCATCTTCCATCCCCTGCGTGATGATGCGTCGTTCTCCCTGCATGATGTCACCATCGGCGTCAACTTCCACTGGGAGCGCAAGGAGACCCAAACGTTCCTCGGAACACTGCGGCTTGTCGTCGAGGCCGACAAGATCTGCGCCATCAACGAGATTGCTGTCGAGCGCTATCTTGAGAGCGTTATCTCGAGCGAAATGAGCGCAACGTCGTCCCTCGAACTGCTCAAGGCGCACGCGGTCATCTCCCGCAGCTGGCTCTTGGCACAGATGGAGAAGCGCCGGACGGCCCAGGCGGCCGGCACGGGATTCTTCTCTTTCAACCGCAGCGATGACGAACTGATACGCTGGTACGACCGTGAAGACCACACCGTCTTCGATGTTTGCGCCGACGATCACTGCCAGCGCTACCAAGGCATCACCAAGGCGGCTAATCCGCATGTGGCAGAGGCGATCCGCGAAACGCGCGGCCGGATCCTCATGATGGATGATTCGATCTGCGATGCGCGCTTTTCGAAGTGCTGTGGGGGCATGACCGAGGAGTTCCAATACTGTTGGGAGAACATCCGCAAGCCTTATCTCACGGCCGTGCGGGACCTTTCGAGGGAGGATGAAAGGATGAAGAATGAGGGGATGAGGGGGGGGCTTGCGGCCACGCACGATCTTCCGGATCTGACCATAGAGGCCAATGCCGGGCGTTGGATCCGCACGGCGCCGGATGCGTTCTGCAACACGCACGACGCGAACGTGCTCCGCCAGGTGCTCAACGACTATGATCAGGAGACGGCCGACTTCTATCGCTGGACCGTCGAATACACGCAGCAGGAGGTGGGCAGCCTGCTTGCCGAAGAGCTGAAGATCGACTTCGGCCCCATCATCGACCT
>JALFRV010000303.1 GCA_022778905.1 Prevotella sp.
CGGTCCATCTCGAGCTGGGTCTCACCAGGCCCGCGCAGTCCCACGGAGCCTTTTCCGCCGCCCGAACCGGACCCTCCTCCCTGTCGTTCGAGGTGGGTCCAGAGCCGCTGGAGGCGTGGAAGCATGTAGCGATACTGTGCCAGCTCGACCTGCGTCTTGGCGTTGGCGGTCTGCGCCCGCATCGCAAAGATGTCGAGAATGAGCGATGTCCGGTCGAGAATCTTGACCTGAAGCTCCTGCTCGATGTTGCGTATCTGCTTGGCGGAGAGTTCATCGTCGAAGATCACCATGCCCACGGGGCGCTCGTTCTCTTCCTCTTCCTTGACGTATTGTCTGATCTCTTCTAACTTGCCTTTGCCCACATAGGTGACCGAGCTGGGGCCTGTCACGCGCTGGGTGAATCGCTTCACGGTGACGGCACCTGCCGTGTCGGCCAGAAATTCCAATTCGTCGAGATATTCTTTTGTCTTGGCCTCGTCCTGCTCCGGGGTGATCAGACCCACGAGGACCGCAGTCTCGGCCTTGACATCGGTGATTACAAATTCTTTCATCCGGTTGGTTCGTTAATACCTGCAAAGATAATAAAAGATTGCCGATTAGCATTGTAGGCGATTCATTTTTTTTCTTTTGAGTGTAAACTCTTCGCAAACGTTTACGTGAAAAAACGTATAAAAAACAATCAAAAGTTTGACATATATCAATATAATCTCTAATTTTGCAACGTCATGAAAATAATAACTGATTTTCAAATAACAAATTAAACTGCACGAAACGAAACTACTGAAACATTCAAATGGAAAGAACAGGCCTCGACGAGACGTCGAGGCTTTTCTATTCTTACAGTTCCCGTCCCATCAGGGATCATGGGCTGCATCACGTGTTGCGATGGGATGACAGGACAATATGAAATTGTCGTGTGCGGCATCCGGCAGTTCCCGTTCAGCCTGCAGAATCCTTCGCGTGCGGAAGAGACTGCTGACGGGTAACTGTTCAGCGGCGAGAGCCTCCTTGACAGATGTGCACAGTCACCATGTCAACTTCACAATGCAACGAACATATGTTCATCGGCCATTTAAGTTAGCTTCATCAGCCAACGAACATATGTTCATCGGCCAACGAACATATGTTCATGATGATGCCTGATTTTACTTCACACGGTTTGGGCTGTTGCTGCTGAATTGGTTTACATGTACTTTACTTTGTTCCTGAAAAGCTTTACACTTCCGGTTAAATTCCACGGTGATTACCGCTGAATAGTTGTGCTGACGGCCTGAAGATTAAAAAGATGTGAAAAACAAAGCCGATAGCTCTCTGTCTGCCAACTTTTTCTTATTTTTGCAGTGAATAAGGTCACTGATACCATTATCTTACAAACATATGAGATTAATTATTGAGCCAAACTATGATCAGTTGTCGCATTGGGCAGCTGAGCATGTCATCAGTCGTATCAACGCTTTCGGTCCCACGGCCGACCGTCCGTTTGTGTTGGGCCTTCCCACCGGATCGTCTCCCGAGGGCATGTATGCCGCATTGGTCCGTGCCTGCCGTGAAGGGCGCGTCTCATTCCGCCATGTCGTCACCTTCAATATGGACGAATATGTGGGGCTGCCGGAGTCTCATCCCGAAAGCTATCATTCATTCATGGCGCGCAACCTGTTCGACCACGTAGACTGTCCGCGTGAGCAGGTCCACATACTCAACGGCAACGCAACCGACTTGGAAGCCGAGTGCGTCCGCTATGAGGAGCTGATCCGGGAGGCAGGAGGCATCGATCTCTTCATCGGAGGTATTGGCCCCGACGGGCATATCGCCTTCAACGAGCCTTTCTCTTCCCTTACGTCACGCACGCGGATAAAGAGTCTCACCACCGATACGGTCATCGCCAACTCCCGTTTCTTTGACAACGACATCACGAAGGTGCCGAAGCACGCTCTCACTGTCGGTGTAGGCACGGTGATGGATGCACGGGAGGTGCTCATACTCTGCAACGGACACCACAAGGCACGCGCCCTGCAGGCCGCCGTGGAAGGTCCCGTCACGCAGGCATGGACCATCAGCGCGCTGCAGACGCATCCCCATGCGATCATCGTCTGCGACGAGGCTGCAACCGAAGAACTGAAGGTCGGAACCTACAGATATTTCAAGGATATCGAGAAGACCAATCTTTAGGCTTCTCCATATGCATCCTTTCGGAGCCCGAAAGGATGCATACGGGCAGCCCGAAGCATAGCTCTTGAACCTCCATATGTCAGCTTGGCCGGAGGCGGAGCAAAACACCGTAAGAACCACACATTAACTATACTTTTTTCACCATGAAACTTTATGCTTCTTTCCTCCTGTTTCTGCTTGTTCCGGCCCTTGCCTCTGCAGAGACGAAGACCGTCACATCGCCCGACGGGCAATTGGTCGTGACGCTCACTGATGATGGCGGCCGGGCCGCCTATGACGTAACCTATGCCGGTCGTCCCATGATTCTGCGATCCGCATTGGGACTGACCACGAATGTCGGCGACTTCACGAGCGGTCTCCGGCTGACAGATGCCAAGACGGCGCCTTTTGTCAAAGACTATGAGATGACCCGCGCAAAGGTGTCGCGGGTGCACGTGGAGGCCAATCGGCTTACGGCCACCTTCACCAACGCGTCACAGATGCAGATGCAGGTCACTTTCCATGTTTCCGATCACGATGTCGCTTTCAGATACACACTGCTGCGCCCGTCGAAGAACAAGCCGACCGGTGCGGTTGTTCTCCGTGAGGCTACCGGATTCCGCTTTCCGGACCAGTCGACCACCTTCCTCTGCCCGCAGGCGCTGCCGATGAGCGGATGGGAGCGCACCAAACCTTCCTACGAGGAGGAGTATGTGCCTGACGCGCCGATGACGGCGAAGTCGAAATTCGGAGTCGGCTATACCTTCCCGTGCCTCTTCCGCATCGGTGACGACGGCTGGGTACAGGTCAGCGAGACTGGCGTAGGCAGTGAATATTGTGGCTCCCGGTTGAGTGACTGCTCGCCCGAGACAGGCTACACGGTCGCCTATCCGCAGCCGGGCGAAAACAACGGCTATGGCAGTGCAGAGCCGGGCATCAGCCTTCCGGGGAGCACACCATGGCGCACGATCACCGTCGGCAAGGACCTCAAGCCTCTGGTGGAGACTACGGTCCACTGGGATGTGGTCGATCCGCGTTACGAACCGTCGCAGCGCTACGAGCCGGGGCGGTATACGTGGAGCTGGCTGATATGGCAGGACGAGTCTGCCAACTATGACGACCAGGTCAGGTTCATTGATTTAGCATCGGCGATGGGCTACGAATATATACTCGTTGACGCGCTTTGGAACACGCGGATCGGGCGAGACCGCATGGTGGAGCTGTCCGGCTATGCCCGCGCGAAAGGCGTCCGGCTGCTCATCTGGTACAATTCCAACGGCTTTGCCAACGACGCTCCGCAGGGCCCACGCGACTGCATGAACAACGCCATCGCCCGTAAGCGGGAGATGAAGTGGCTCCGCAGCATCGGTGCAGCAGGCATCAAGGTCGACTTCTTCGGTGGAGACAAGCAGGAAACGATGCGCCTCTACGAGGACATACTCAGTGATGCCAACGACTATGGACTGCAAGTGATCTTCCATGGATGCACGTTGCCGAGAGGCTGGGAGCGCATGTATCCCAACTATGTCGCAAGTGAAGGGGCGCTGGCATCGGAAAATGTCTATTTCACCGACCACCACGCCCGGCGCGAAGGATTTGAAATGACCGTCCATCCATTCATGCGCAACGCCGTGGGAAGTTTCGACTGGGGCGGCATCATCATGAATCGCTATCTGAGCAAAGACAACAAAAGCCGCCATCCGCGTCGCACCTCCGACGTCTTCGAGATGGCCACGGGTATCACCAATCAGACGAGCGTCAACTGCGTAGCCCTGCAGCCCAACAACCTGACGGAGCTTCCGGCCTTTGAACTTGACTTTCTGCGCAGCCTCCCCACGACCTGGGACGAGCTGAAATTCATCGACGGCTATCCCGGCAAGTATGCTGTGCTGGCACGGCGCCATGGATCCGACTGGTATGTGGCAGGACTGAACGGGACGGACAAGCCGCTGACGCTGACCCTGCAAGTGCCGATGCTGGCCGGAAAGGAAGTGAAATGCTATGCGGACAACAAACGGAAGGAAGGCGAGACCGTGCCGTCTTCCTACATGAAACCATTGCGCATCAATGCGAAAGGAGAACTGAAGGTGACCCTGCAGCCGATGGGCGGGATCATCCTGAAATAACACCGTCGCCTGCGCCGCCGGCTTCTGCTTATTCTGTTGCGCGCAGATAGCGCCGCCAGGCATAATGCCGGCGGTGCAGGAGATAGTTCTCATCGTCCATGTGGGCATAGGCTTCGCGCTCGAAAGAGATCCGGCTGTAGGCCCTTCCTTTCAACGGAAGGCGGATGAGCCATTCGATGACGTACCAGAGATAGAATCCGGCAATGCCCATCTCCAGCATCTGCGCCGTGTGGATGCGCTCATGTTGGATGAGATTGTTCGGCAGTACGATGCCCTTGCGGCAGAAAAGCAGGCCGAGCAGATTGATCGCGTCGTAGCCCCGGAAAGGGATGAAACGGTTGTGGATGATCCTCATGTGGCCGCAAAGATAGTAAATATAAAGCAAACGGCGCTCATGCAGGGAAATAATGCACTGATCATTTGCATATTTAAATAATTTTAGTTATTTTGCCCCGGAAATCACAATATGTTTTCAAACGAAACGCTATATTATAAAGAGGCTTGGAAAGTGTGTAAAAGGCCGTAATCTTTTCGCCATGTTGGCATAAACTGATTAGAAATTCCGAATAATTGCCTCAACTTTTAATACATATCATATGAAAAACAAAGAATGTCCCTATTGCCACCGGCCAATATCCTTCAAAGCCTACAGACGGCGACTCTGGTATAGTTATGGTTCCCTTCAGTGCAACCATTGTAAACACGAAATTCAGACATGGAACACGATCCCTGCCGGCTATTGGATCATTGCGGGCATCGTGTTGGGAAGTTTTCTTCCTTGGGGATTCCATCTTCTTTTTCATCTTGAAATGTTGAATGCGCTCCTTGTGTCGCTTCTCATTTCTTTGGTCGTCATCGTTCTTTTAGAGTTTATCAATATATCAAGAATGAAATTTAAAAAATGACAAATATTCAATCAACCTTTATAAATTTAAGACAGGTAAGGCGTTTAGACCGCACTAATCAACTGTCTGTGTTTAAGCGTATTGGCTGATTATAGACCATTCTACGAATAAGCACATCGAAGATTGTGTCCATATTATTGCGTCTATTGAAGCGGAAATGATACTCATCCAGGTAGCCT
>JALFRV010000309.1 GCA_022778905.1 Prevotella sp.
CCATCGGACAAAATCAGTTCGGACGCTAATGACCGATCCGGGATAAATCGTTGTTTCATAGTGTTTTGCGCTGCTTCCCGAAGGGCGTCGGACGCTCCTTCCGCCGCCGCCTCTTCGCCCTTGCTGCGACACCCGTTCGCCGGTCTCATGCATCCACCGGGCACCCGACCCTGATTGGACAAACGCTTCTCGCGGATGAAATGACAGCGACAGACCGTTGGCCTGCAATTGCCGGATGGGATGCACCGAGCATGCGTCATCTCCTGTTTGACCGGCCGGATGCAGCTGTTGAGGCTTGATATAAAGCAGGCTGGTCAGGCGTGCTGTGGCATACCTGTCGCGTAGACGCAGGCGCTGTTGCATCGATCAGAGGCGCTGGTGCGTCCCGGATGTGACCTGAAAAAAGAATGGAAGAAAGCAGCGAACGGCCTGAGTGCGTGATAATGAACGTGTTCTGCTGCTCTTGGATTTTCGGAATGTGCGCCCGACAGGACTCGAACCTGCACTGCGTGAACAACCAGATCCTAAGTCTGGCGCGTCTACCAATTCCGCCACGGGCGCATAGATGACTGCAAAATTACATGATTTTTGTGTGAACGCCAAATTTATTTGGATAATAATTCGCGGGCATACTCGATGATCGTGTCCACCCCGCGCATGCTGTCAGCCTCGCGCAAGGCCACCTGATGGTCGGAGAGGATGCCTCCCTCGGTCGAACGGCGGTCCCGGTCGTACATCGGACAGGCCGAGAAGCGCACGCTCCAGCCGTTGGGCAGCTCGCTGCTGAATGGCAGGCCGGCTCCGCCACCGGTCTGATCGCCCACGATTGTTGTCTTCGGGCAGCACTTCATGTATTTGACGAACTCGTTGGCGGCGCTGAACACGCTCCGGTTGGTCAGCACGGCCACCCGTTTCTGCCATCGGATGCCCTTGCTCGGACGCAGGTGCTGCTCCTCCATCGACGAGAAATCGTTGTGCCCCTTGCCCGTCTTGTGTTGCATGTAGCCCACGAGCAGATCCTCGTTGGTGAACCGGGCGGCCAACTGTTCGGCCGAAGTGAGCATGCCGCCTCCGTTGTCCCGGATGTCGATGATCAGTCCGTTGCAGGACAGGAGGTATTGCATGATCTCGTCCAAGTTGCCTTCGCCCATGGACGAAGCGAAGCTCGGGCAGCGGATGTAGCCGATGTTGTCGTCGAGAATGCGGTATTTCAGGCCGGTCGCCATGCGGTAGTCGGTGCCGAGATAGCGGCGCAGGAGCGTGTCGGAGACATTGGCCGGAAAGTCCTCGTGCCAGGCCCAGTAGCGTCCCACGTCGAAAGTGGAGTAGAGATTGACATGCCCGTCGCGCAGCTCGCTCAGCATGTTGGTAAGGATCTCGAACGTCTGGCGCTCCGTGAGCTGGTCGTGTACCTGTCGCGCATACCGCGCATGCACCTCGCCCCAGTCCACTCCTTTCTCGCCGAAGAAGCAATAGTGCTCGTCCATGATCTTCCAGAGCGCCTCGAAGTTGCCCGCCGGATCGTCGGCGAAGGTCTCTTCGTCCACGCACGAAACCGTCAGGCCGACCGTCAGGATCAGCAGTCCGAGCCAGCCGGACCGGCGCCGCAGGATCATTGAATGTTTCATGGCTGTTTCTTGATCAGTTGGAATTTGCGCACCACGCCGATCATGAGCGCGTGCGTGTAGAGATGATTCTTCAGTCCGTTCACGCGGGCTTGCCGGTAGTCGCCGAGATAGCCCACGCGGAAGGTGATCCTTCCGAGCGTCGCGTCCATCGTCAGCAGGTGGCGCAGGTTGGGCGCGTTGCCCGGCCAGGTCGCCACGATGTTGTGGTCATAGTTGCCGCGCGAGAAGATCTCATAGTAGGACTGGCCGTAGTTGGGGGAGAACATCACGCCCGCGAGGGGCACCTCCAGATCATAGTGTAAGGTGTAAGGATGGTTTCGTATCATGAACCTGTAGGCGCCCGCACGGGCAGGTGTGATGTTCAGATAGGCTCTGGCTTGCGCCGGGTTGTTTGAGTTGCGGGTGTTGTAGACGAATCCTGCGTTGGCGTCGAGACGGCAGCCGGCGTCGAGGATCAGCGTTCCGTTTCCGGCATTCCAGCGTCCGATCTCGCGCTGGAAGCCAAACTGGAAGTTATACATCCCTGCGATCATCGTCCCGTTCTCGCTCCGGTTGGAGGCCGAAGCAAACTCGCCCTGATGGATCATGACACGTTTCCAGCGGGTGGAGTCCTCCCGCAGCGTGTGGGAGAGGTAGCGGATGTCGTAGCCGCTGTATTTCTCTTGCGAGAGATAAGTGTCCAAGAGATTGGCCGATCCGATGCCGACGAGCCTCGCCTGCGTGATGTCCTGGGCCTCGGCAGCAATGGTGCAGAGGGCGCAAAGGACATAAAATGCCATGCGCGGAAGCCTGACGGCAGTCTTACTCCTCATCGGGGAACAAGCTTAATTGGCCCGTCATCTCGTCAATGACCTGCTGCTGACTCTTGCCGGCATCAGGATCGAGGTCTTCCGTCAGCAGTTCTTCGGCAGCCTCCGTGCCGGTCTCCGTCTCGTCCGTTTCTTCCGGGTCGGGGAAGCGGGTGGGCTCCAACTCTTCGATTCGGTCCACCTTCAGCGTGGTGATCCGTTTGCCCTTGGCCTTGAATCCCTTCACGCCGATAAACGCTTCCGCGTCGATTTCCATCGCCTCCCGGAATGCATCGTCGCCTCCGAAGGTGACCTTGATGCGCGGATAGACCTCGTCCGTCAGGAGCACAAGCTGCGAATTGGGGTTGTCACTCACATAGTTCTGATGGCGCTTGGTTGCCTCCATGCAGAACCGTTTCATATACGGGTAGCCCTCGTTGTCGGCATCATAGAGGACCGCAGTCCACACCTTGTCCGGATCCCACTTCTCTATGATCGTCACATTGTCCTCATAATGGTTGTTGATGTCAAAGTTGCTGGCATAGAAGTCGCCGTTTCCGAGGACGACGAGGATCTTGTCATCCTCGTTGAATTCGCCCAAGAAGCGTCCGTGCTCATCATAGTTGAGGCGTCTGACATCAGGGTCAAACCAGACCTTGCGCCCTCCGAGCGTCGAATGGCCGTGGCTCTTGAGCCCGATGCGGTGCACGGAACTCTTTGTCAGCAGGTTGCCCTTGGCCGCCCGTCCCTTGATCATCACGTCGGCGAAGCTCTTCTCCAAGAAGATGTTCTGTTTCCTCTTCTTCGGGTCCGGGTCCAATGTGACCTTGATGACTTCGGCTTCTCCGTTCGGGTTGGCGCTGAAGTACATCACCCGCGAACCGTCCGTGCCCTGCGTGAGGTCATACTCCCGGTCGCGCGTAAGGGCCGTCACGTTGAAGCGCTTGATGAAGTAGAAGCCGTGTCTGCCGTCTCTGTAGACCACATTGTAGATCGTTCGCTTGTCGTTCTTCTTGAAGACCTGCGCCCAGATGATCCCTTTGCCGACGAAGATCTTGTCCGCTACCTTGATCACCTTGTATTTCCCGTCCTTGTAGAAGAGGATGATGTCGTCTATGTCAGAGCAGTTGCAGACAAACTCATCTTTCTTCAGGCC
>JALFRV010000026.1 GCA_022778905.1 Prevotella sp.
GAGCGCATACCAGCGGATGCCCCAGCTTCCGATGCTGATGGCGAAGAGATCCGGATTCCAATGGATGTAAAGAAGAGTTTCTGTCATATTGTATGTTTATGCTTTTGCCTTTCGTAGGGGCAGATCAGCGTATCTGCCCGCATTCATCCGGCACGTTCGTTTTACCCGAAATAACAATCCTCAGACCATCGTTGCGGGTTTGTGCGGATGTATTCGGAGATATTTATATAGGCCTGTTGGTATCTGATAATATGATCATAATAGTTTCGCTGCCACAGTCTTTTTTCAAATGACGGCCATTCCGACTGTCTCACTCCTTTCATATAGCTGTTCGTTGTCAGTCGTTTGAACTGCTGAACGAACGTCCTTAGGTCCGTCATGCCATCAAGAGGGTTCATCAGAATGAAGTGGATGTGGTTAGGCATGACCGTGAACAGGTGATCCCTGTCAGGCTCCGCATCTTCAGCCAAAGCAGTATAGGTGTCGGAAATCATTTTTCCAGCTTCGTTTAAGTGCATTTTCCCCTGATCAATATGCCCAAACAGCATCTGCCTGTCTTGTGTCACGATGGTGACAAAATAGAAGGCAGCAGCTGAATAATCAAATCCTTTCAACCGGTGCTCCTTGCGTTCAGGATAGTCAGCAGTCATGGATAGTCAGTGAGAAGATCATTGCGGGCGGATACGCAGATCCGCCCCTACGAGGGGGGATTCCTCACACATTAAACCTGAAGTGCATGATGTCGCCGTCCTGCACGACATAGTCCTTGCCCTCGATGCCGAGTTTGCCGGCGTCGCGGACGGCTGCTTCCGATCCGTATTGCAGGTAGTCGTCATACTTGATGACCTCGGCGCGGATGAAACCCTTCTCAAAATCGGTGTGGATGACACCCGCACACTGGGGCGCCTTCCATCCTTTGTGACAGGTCCATGCCTTCACCTCCATCTCCCCGGCTGTGATGAACGTCTGCAGGTTGAGCAGGCTGTAGGCCTTTTTGATCAGCCGATTGACACCGCTTTCCTGCAAACCGAGCTCGTCGAGGAACATTTTCTTGTCCTCGTAGGACTCGAGCGAGGCGATGTCCTCTTCCGTCTTCGCGGCGATGACCATGGCTTCGGCGCCCTCGTCAGCGGCCATCTGCTCGACCATTCGCGAATAGCCGTTGCCCGAGAGGGCGCTCCCCTCGTCGACGTTGCATACATAGAGCACCGGCTTCGTGGTCAGCAGGAACAGGTCATGGGCCGCCTGCTGCTCCTCCTTGCTGTCAAAGGTGACGGCGCGGGCATTCTTTCCCTGCTCGAGAACGGCCTTGCAGGTCTCCAGGACGGTCACGATGACCTTGGCGTCCTTGTTGCCTGCCGCAGCCGCTTTCTGCTGCTTGGCGAGCTGGTTGTCGATGGTCTCGAGGTCTTTGAGCTGCAGTTCGGTGTCGATGATCTCCTTGTCGGCGATCGGGTCGACGGGTGCGCCGCCCTCGCGGACCACATTGTCGTCGTCGAAACAGCGGATCACGTGGATGATCGCGTCACATTCGCGGATGTTGCCGAGGAACTTATTGCCTAATCCTTCACCCTTCGAGGCACCGCGCACCAGTCCTGCGATGTCCACTATCTCGCACGTTGCCGGCACGATGCGTCCGGGATGGACGATCTCGGCGAGCTTCGTCAGCCGCTCGTCCGGCACACTGATGACCCCGAGATTGGGCTCAATGGTGCAGAAGGGGAAGTTTGCCGCCTGTGCCTTTGCACTCGACAGACAGTTGAAAAGTGTCGACTTGCCCACGTTGGGCAGTCCTACGATACCACATTTTAATGCCATTTCTATCCTTTTATAATGTATTGACAGGTGCAAAGTTAGTCATTTAATCCGAGAAAAGGCCGTCAGCAGGATTATTTTTCATATACGCTTCCGACTGTAGAATCTTTTTCTTAACTTTGCGAAGTGGTCCAATCTGATAGAGTCATGAATGAACTGAACAACAGGTCGGCATCGCCCGCCGAAGCTTCGTCCGCCCCGCGGGAAGCCGAAAATCGCGCAGCAGCAAGTCCGCAGACCGGTTCCGCATCGGCCATGGGGCAGGGGAGCGCGGCCCTGAACATCAATCCCGCAGAGCGGCAGCGCCGCATCTACCGCGTGACTATCACCGGAGGCATCATCAACGTGTGCCTCCTGATCTTCAAGTTCATAGCCGGATTCGTCGGAAACTCGGCAGCCATGATCGCCGACGCGGTGCACTCGCTCACCGACTTTGCCACTGACATCATCGTACTCCTGTTCGTCCGCCTCGGCAGCAGGCCCGTAGACAAGGACCACGACTATGGCCACGGCAAGTATGAGACGCTCGCCACCGCCGTCATCGGCATCGCCTTGCTCGGCGTGGGAGCCATGATTTGCTACCAGGGTGTGATGAAAACATGGATGGCCATACAAGGCTACCCCCTCCGGCAGCCCGGAATCATCGCGCTGATCGCCGCATTGGCCAGCATCGGACTCAAGGAATGGGCCTACCGGTTCACTTATCGCACGGGGAAGGAAGTCCACTCCGAGGCCACCGTAGCCAACGCCTGGCACCACCGCAGCGATGCCCTCTCGTCCATCGGGACCGCACTCGGCATCGGCGGCGCCATCCTCCTCGGCAGGCGCTGGGCCGTCCTCGACCCCATTGCCGCCATCATCGTGAGCGTCTTCATCATCATGGCAGCCTTCTCCTTGGTACGGCAGGCGTTCGGCGAACTGCTCGAACAGAGCCTCCCGGAGGCCGTGGAGACCGAGATCAAGCAGATTGCGGCAGGCGAAGAGGGCGTCAGCGAGATCCACAACCTGCGCACCCGGAGCCTCGGCAACCACATTGCGATCGAGATGCACGTCCGTATGGCGGGCGAGACCACGCTCTATGCCGCCCACGAACATGCCTCGCAGATCGAGCGCCGACTGAAAGAGCGCTTCGGACAGGGGACCCACGTCGCGCTCCATGTCGAGCCCCTGAAGGTCAACGGCGCCTATGTCTGCCCGGAATAAGATCTGCCGGGAATCAGAAGATCGTCCATTTTCATTAGCCGTATCATCCCCCAGTCACCGCCGCCGCCCCCATTGGATCCGCGACAGGAAAGGTGTCGGATACGGATTTATAACTATCTGATATACTGAACGTTACACTTTCCATCCACAAAGCTATCATTCGGGCGGCCGAAAGCATACATATGGCCGGCCAAGAGCTATGCTTTC
>JALFRV010000045.1 GCA_022778905.1 Prevotella sp.
CAACAAATTCCTTGCGGTTAAACAACTGCAGATCTTCGGGCTTTTCACCCAAACCGATGTACTTGACCGGTACTTTCAGCTGGTCACTGATGCCGATGACGACGCCTCCTTTGGCCGTTCCGTCTAATTTGGTGATCGCAAGCGAGGTGATTTGTGTAATTGCCGAGAATTGTTTTGCTTGTTCAAAGGCGTTCTGGCCTGTGGAGCCGTCAAGCACGAGCATAACTTCGTCTGGTGCATCCGGCAACACTTTCTTCATCACCTCCTTGATCTTCTTCAACTCGTTCATCAGTCCGATCTTGTTATGCAGTCGCCCCGCTGTGTCTATCAACACCACGTCAGCCCCGTTGGCCTTTGCGCTCTGCAGGGTATCAAAGGCAACCGAAGCGGGGTCGGCCCCCATTTGCTGTTTGATGACAGGGACTCCGATGCGGTCGCCCCATATCTGGATCTGTTCCACAGCTGCCGCACGGAATGTATCTGCGGCACCAAGGTACACCTTTTTGCCGGCTTGTTTGAACTGATGGGCAAGCTTTCCGATGGTCGTAGTCTTGCCTACGCCATTCACGCCTACCACCAATATGACATACGGCTTGTGTGTGCTGGGGAAGTCCCAGTTGTCTCCGTCTACTGCATTATTCTCGGCCAGCAGGGACACGATCTCGTCGCGCAGGATGCTGTTCAGCTCCGACGTCGAAACATATTTGTCTCGAGCCACCCGCTCTTCAATGCCATGGATGATCTTTAAGGTGGTATCGACGCCCACATCCGAGGAAATGAGCACTTCCTCCAAATTATCCAAGACATCGTCATCCACTTTTGATTTGCCTGCCACTGCTCTGGTCAGCTTGCTGAAAACGCTTTGTTTCGTTTTCTCAAGTCCCTGATCCAGTACTTCCTTCTTTTGCTTATTGAACAACCCGAATATACCCATAGATCTCTATTTTTTGCAAAGATATAAATTTATTTTGATATTCTTCCGATGAAATGGGCAAAAAGTGACGGGGATGGAAGATGTTTCCGGCTTTGACATAGAGAAAGGCAGGCGTAGGAACTTCCGTCCTTTACACCTGCCTTTCTTGATGAAAATGGCTTGTTGCTATGCTTCTTCCTTGGGCGGAACGGTCTCTTTGAGATAGTCCAAGAAGAGCTTCAGGGCCCTGTTGGTTGCAATGGCCAGGTTGATGTCACGCCCAAAGTCTTCGGTCAACTTCATGGTGCGCACATCCTCCTTCGTGCCATAAGCAATCCAGATGGTGCCAACCGGTATGTCAGGGGTGCCTCCTCCGGGTCCTGCAATGCCCGTCGAAGAGATGGCAAAGTCACATTTCAAGGTGTCACAGGCTCCTTTGGCCATTTCGATAGCTACTTCTTCGCAGACGGCCGTATGCGTTTCAAGCACGTCATGGCTGACATGCAGAAGCTGCTCCTTGACTTCATTGGCATAGGCTATGATGCCTCCCTTGAAGTAATTGGATGCTCCCGGTGCAGCGATGATGCCCTCGGCGATCCGCCCACCGGTACAACTTTCGGCCGTGCCCAATGTCTTTCCTGAATCGTATAGATGTTGCTGTAGTTCCTTACTGATGATTCTTGATTCTAATTCCATTCCTACTTCGCTTGATGGGTTATTGAAAAGTCACTTTTGAAAATGCCGGCAAGTCAATGGACGCGAAGTCTTTGTCGCGATACTTGAATGTCCCTACGCAAGCGATCATGGCCGCATTGTCTGTCGTATAGCTGAATTTCGGGATGTAAATGGTCCATCCATACTTCGCCGCGTGTTCATGGAAGGCATTGCGCAAGCCGTTGTTGGCAGATACGCCACCTGCGACTGCCACATGCTTGATGCCCGTCTGCTTGACAGCCAGACGCAGTTTCTTCATCAGAATCTCCACAATCGTGTGTTCTAAACTTGCCGCGATGTCTGTCTTGTGATGCTCGATGAAATCGGGATCTTCGGCACCCCACTTCCTCAAAGAATAGAGGAAAGATGTCTTCAGTCCTGAAAAACTATAATCTAAACCAGGAATGTGCGGTTCGGCAAAGTGGTATGCGAGCGGGTTGCCCTGTCTGGCTAACCGGTCGATAATCGGTCCGCCGGGATAACCTAAGTTCATTACCTTGGAGCATTTGTCGATGGCTTCGCCTGCTGCATCATCGATGGTCTGCCCCAAGACCTCTATGTCGTTATAGGCATTGACCTTGACAATCTGCGAATTACCACCCGACACG
>JALFRV010000170.1 GCA_022778905.1 Prevotella sp.
CGAGCGCGATGCCAATGAGTTTCTCGACCAAGCGCGTGCCACCCTCTCCGACCCTGCCGCCCCCCACCCCGTGCGCCTCGCCGCCCACCGCGCCCTCCTCCATTTCATGAACCTCGGCGAAAAGGAAGAGGCGACCGGCGAGGCATTGCTTTCTGCGATTGAACCTTAGCATTATGGCAAAGCGTGATAATTATCAGAAAGTGCTTAAGAATGACAAGTTTGTCGTTTTTAGTTATATAACTTATAATGGAATCATTTAGATTTATTGATTTATTTTGTGGGATAGGTGGTTTCCACCAAGCAATGGAATCCCTTGGCGGTGAGTGTGTTTTTGCTAGCGATATCGATGAAGATTGTCGTAAAACATATGAAGTTAATTATGGGATTGCACCTGTGGGTGATATTACCAAGATTTCCGCAGAAGATATTCCGGCACACGATGTGTTATGTGGCGGCTTCCCTTGTCAGGCATTTTCAAAAGCCGGCAATCGTTTAGGCTTTGATGATCCAACAAAGGGTACGTTATTCTTTGATATTTGTCGTATCTTAAAATATCATCATCCTAAATATGCCCTACTGGAGAATGTACGTAATCTTGCCAGCCATGACCATGGCAACACATGGAGAATCATTCACGACAAGTTAGAAGGACTTGGTTATAATCTTCTTTCTGAACCTGTAATCTTTAGCCCCCATTACCTTGGTATACCTCAACATCGTGAGCGTGTGTACATTATGTGTGTGCGCAAAGATGTAGGTGACATACATCCTTTTGTGTTTAATAAAGAGCAAGTGAAACCATGTTCTTTTGACTCTATTCTTCAAGACGACAACGAGATTCCAAATATTAACGAATATAGGATTTCACCAGATATGGAGAATCTCATAAATTTATGGAATGAGTTTATTCAAAAGATAAGGGTTAAAAGATTGCCAGGTTTCCCTATCTGGTCTGAAAGATTGTGTGACCTTAATCCAAATGAAGATTTAGAGCAATACCCATCTTGGAAACAAAACTTTATTAGAAAGAACAATGAACTCTATGTCAACAATCGTGAGTTTGTTGATGAATGGCTTATGCGTGCAAGACAGAATCCTTTATTTTTCGGGGCCAAAGCCAAATTAGAATGGCAAGCAGGACAAATGAAGCATCCTAATATATGGAATCAAATATTCCAGTTACGACCTTCAGGTATTCGTGTTAAGGTAAATACGTATTTCCCAGCCCTCGTTGCCATTGTCCAGACTTCAATCATAGGCTCCAGAAAACGCTTCTTAACGCCTAGAGAGTGCGCTCGGCTTCAAAGTTTCCCCGAGAGTTTTTATCCCGATGTAAAGCAGCAACAAGCATATAAACAGTTGGGGAATGCTGTAAATGTTGAATGCGTAAAACTATTTGGAAAGCATATGTTTAATATATAATTGGTTTATTATGGTACCATTCAAAGAGACTATCAATACAAAGCAAGAACTTATAGATGCATGCAAAAAGGGATTTGAAGATTATTCAAATAAAAGAATATCCAAAAACGATTTCTGCATGTTTTTCGGATTTACACATGGCGAAGCAATAACTTCATTTTACGATGGGGATTACGAGCAGTTGTTGCTTGATGGTGGTTTTAATTCAGGAAGCAGTGCTTATTTTTCCGCAGGAATTAATGCATGGAAGAATCTGCGAGACGGGAAATATACGTTTCCTCCTTTTGCTCAAAAAGATTCTAACACGCATGTTGTAAATGCGGCATTATCACCTCTACATAGTTGTGTAGGAAATTACATCGTATCCATCCGCACCAAGCCCTTCCTTCTTCTCGCCGGCATCTCAGGTACTGGCAAGAGCCGCATAGTACGTGAGTTTGCTTTCAAGTCATGCCCAAAGTATTTGCAAGACAAAGACGGCACCACGCCCGGCAACTACTGCATGATAGAGGTGAAGCCGAACTGGCACGACTCAACAGAGTTGTTGGGGTATTACAGCCGGCTGGGCAAGGGAGGCTATCAGTTTACGAAGTTCGTAAAGTTCCTGGTGAAGGCAAAGATGTTCCCGGAAGTACCATTCTTCGTGTGCATGGATGAAATGAACCTGGCGCCTGTGGAACAATACTTTGCGGAGATTCTGAGCATATTGGAAACCCGCAAGCATCCGAAGAATATGGAGACGGGCAAGGTGGATATGACTGTGGTAAAGACTGGAACCATCATCGACGCCCGGTATTTCCGCGAATTGTCGGAAATGCCAGACGCCAAGAACGCGCAGACGGGACAACCATACCTCTGCAGCCTAACGGACAGGGACATCTACCTTAAACTCTTCGGCATTGAAACAGAAAGCGACATCGACAAAGAGGTGGGAGCACGTACAGACCTGTCAACCGAAGGACTTACCCTGCCCGACAATGTAGTGATCATCGGTACGGTCAATATGGACGACACGACGCATCAGTTCTCGCGCAAGGTGATTGACCGAGCCATGACCATAGAGATGAATGGAGGCAACCTGCGCAATATGTTCGGCGGCAGCAAGAACCTGGAGTACCTGCCTGAGGCAGAGCAAAAGGAATGGCAGAATGCGTTCACTCGTCAATATGTGACTGCTGACGAAGTGCTGGAGGCACATCCAGATGTGGCAGAAGAGTTGATAAAAAAACTTCCTGCACAGTTGGAGGAAATCAACAAGGCGTTGAAAGGAACTCCTTTTGAGGTAAGTTATCGTGTACTGAACGAACTGACCATTATGACGGGTGTGATGCTCGACGAGGGGAAGGAACTTGGCGAGGCCATTGCCCAGTCTGTCAACAACATCCTGTTGATGAAGATCCTGCCACGCATAGAGGGCGATGCCGAAATGTTTGCCTTGTCAAAGGAGAAAGGCTATGAGAACCGACTGGAATGGCTGAAGGCCATTGCACCGGAGATCAATGACCCGGCGGACGATGCAGAACCCGAGGGCGAAGAAACCGACGAGCAGGCTGAAAGCGTGAAAGAGCGCCAGCAAACGGCCAAAGAGAAGATACAGGAGATGATTGACCGGCTGGACAATCAGGAGTTCACCCGTTTCTGGCCATAACATAGAATAGGACCGGCGTATGCAGACAGAGGTTTTAAGATTCACGCATCCCGACTACGAAGTGATTGTCCGCACGCAGGACATCAGCTATTCGTGGGAACGGTTCAAGGGGCGCATCAACTATACTGGGAGAGAAAATCCAGGCATTGGTGCGCCGGAGGCATATTGCCGCTATACCTCGAAAGATGAATGCAAACTTTGCCTATATAGTCCAATAACCGGAAAGAAAACGAACGATGAAGAGGACACGAGACTGAAAGACGGCAAGGAGTGGGAAAGGCTGTGGCCCGTTGTCTATGAAACCTGCAAATATCAGGTCCGCGTGCTTTTCCATGGAATCGACAAGGACTCTGTGCCGGAAATACGCCATGTGCGCAAAGACATTGAGGACAGTTTCTTTTTAGACGAGGAACTGAATGGGCGGGAGGACAAGTCGCTGACGGGCGAGCTGAACTTCCTGAATGAGCCGGGAGTGTTCAGGCTCGACTTCTCTTATCAGAAGAAAGGCGTCCGCAAGGAGAGTTTTGTGACGTTTGACGTAGTGTCGCCGAAACTCGACACGAAAAGCGATTACAAGTCGCTCCTGCGAGAAGTCAACGAGGAATACGAGAACGTTATCTACCGCTATCTGAGCATCACGCTCCAGCAGTTCAGTAGAGGACGCATCAACACCGATGCCACATGGATGGCTGCATTCCAAAGCGTTGTGGACGACTACGTAAAAAACGTGAAGCGCGTGATACAGAACCCCCATTCGCAGATTGTCAACTTCCGCACCTCGAGAAAAGCGGAGCAAATCAGGTTTTGGACTCCCATGATGGAGGAGCGGTACGGGGAGATTGAGCGGGAAGGCAAGCAGGAGGAGCATTACTTCGGCTATAATGAAGTGCACTCCACGCACGACACGATGGAGAACCGTTTCGTGAAACATACCCTTCAAAGCATCGGGCGAAGGCTGACATCCATCATCGCCACCGTGCTCAGTTCCTCGCAGAAGGAACTGTCGGAAAGCCACCGCCAAATGTGGACAGACTATCAGGACGCAATAAGAAGACTGTCGAAACACCCGTTCTTCAAAACCGTGGGCCGCTTCGACGGAATGAAACAGGAGAGCCTCGTGCTGCAGAACCGGCAGGGGTATCAGCAGATTTACAAGGACTGGCTGAAACTGAAGCGGGGCATCGACCTGTATAACGGAGCAGCCAACATCGGCACTTTGCAGATATGGGAAATCTACGAGCTGTGGTGCTTCATCAAGATGAAGAAACTGGTGGCCGATGCCATGGGCATTGACTATAAAAAGCCATCACACGAACAATTGATAACTGAACCCAAAGGGACTCTGCTCAACCCGTTTACCAATTCCTCCCTGGAGCATATCGTGGAATACCGTTACCCGAAAGCAGAGGAGAACGACACAGACGGGTGCAAGGCCCTGCTTGCCGCACACGAGGGGGACGTGGTGACCCTTCACTACCAGCATACGTTTAACCGCACAAGCGGCAAGGACGAATATGGTTGGGGCATCAATACGGCAACCACGGAGCAGCGCCCGGACATCGTGCTCAACATACGCAAGGCTTCGGGAGAATTCGTACTGACATACCTGTACGATGCAAAGTATCGCGTCATCAACGACAAGAAACTTGACAAGGATTTTGAAGAGCAGGACTTTGTCGAGAACACCAATATGCCTGGCGGTGACTATCCGCCAACGGAGGCCATCAACCAGATGCACCGCTACCGTGATGCCATTTACTATAGTAAGGAACATGAGCCGTACCGCGCGAAGGAAATCATAGGTGGCTACATCCTCTTCCCTGGGCGTGGCAGCGACGAACGCATCAGGGAACGCTATTACAGCGTGAGTGTCGACAGCGTGAATATCGGCGCATTCCCCCTGTTGCCCAACAGCGACAACCTATTGCGGGAGCATTTGAAAGAGATTCTAATGAACTATACGGCAGCGGGCCATCATGTGGCGAAAGCCAAGCCCCAGCGCACGCTTGCCTATGTCACCGAGGAGGAAAAGGCAGGAATGCAGCCAGACGACCTGGTGATGGTGGCCATTGCCGGCAGCGAAGAGAAACGGCAATGGACTTTTGACCATCTTTGGTACAACATACCACTGGATAAAGTGGCGGACTCCCCATGGAACCGGGCGAAATATCTGCTCCTGTATGTCAAGGGTGAGAAGCATGCGGGCAAACTCTGCAAGATAGTCCGCACAAAGCATGATGTGTGGACAAGGGGAAAACTGGAAAGCGAACACTACCCCGGCACGCCTGGCCATTCTGCCTATTTCATGATCAGAATAAGGAAGCCGGGCGATACCGATGCGGAATTGCAAAAACTGCGATTCGACGTCAAAGACATCCCTAACAAGTATTGGGGCCATGAACGCATGGCATTCATTCTGGTCAGGCTGAATGACTTAAAGCCGTCTCTGTTGCCGACTTGAAACAATATGCACCAGGGCCTCATTGAACTTGTGAAATCCGTGCGACCGACCTGGTCGCCCCAATAAACGCAATGCATAGATTCGTGTCAATTCGCGAGACTGCAAAAAACAGCCAACCTATTTCGGGATAAGACAAAGCCCTGCTTTCTGCACTTGAAAAGAATAATAGAAAATATTAATTTGCGGATATATTTAGGCGAAATGCCCGCCCAAAACTTGCCTATTATATAGGAAACTGCTAATTTTGCAATCCAAATATGCACTTGGCTTATTTGCCAACGACGGGTCAGACCGGATTTGACAGCGGGCAGAAGCGGT
>JALFRV010000091.1 GCA_022778905.1 Prevotella sp.
AGTGAGTTGGCTCCCTGTACGAAGAGCAGGAAAACCAGCAGGGCTCCAAGAAGTGATACGAGGAACCACCAATATTGTTGTAATATAGTATAATCCATACTTGCCAAAAATTATAATTTTGAAATAATCTTTAATCCTTTAATTTTTCTCCTCCGGTCCCTGTTTGATAGCTTTTATAAGTATGCTTATCTCCACTGCCAAGAGGGTGGTGAAGAGTGCAAGGAAGATGAAGAAGGTGAGCATTACACTTGAGCTGCCGATGTTGCTCACGCCCACCCATGTAGGCATCATATCCTGGATAGCCCAAGGCTGGCGTCCGAATTCAGCAACAAGCCAACCCGACTCACTGCATATATATCCCAATGGCAATAGGGCAATAGCAGCAATGTGGAGCAAGCGCAGTTTGGGGCATGCCACATCCTTGCGCCATGAGATGAATGTCATAACAGCGAAGAAGAGTAGGAACAGAGTACCTAATCCCACCATCACGCGGAAGGCATAGAAGCAAAGTGGGATGTAGGGCACGAGGTCGGCCTTGTCCTTGATATATCCATATCCGAAGTATGGCATGTTCTCTTGTATGTCCTTTAAGAGTTGCGCCTTTCTCTCGGGCGTCACATCCTTCTGGCGATATTCCTTGAGAGCCGAGATGGCAATCTTTCCGCGTCTTATCTTCTCGTCGCTATCCTTGAGCAAGTCGTTCACACCCGGCACATATCCGTTTATGTCGCGTGTGGCGAGGAAGGAGAGAGCGTAGGGGATTTCTATCTTCAGTGGCGCTTCCTCGTGGGAGGCATAGTCGGGCTGCTCGAAGGGATTAACCAGGGCGATGGCGGTGAGTCCCTGCTTCTCCCCTCCGTCATACAGAGCCTCCATGGCAGCAAGTTTCATCGGTTGCACCTGTGCCACCATATATGCAGAGTGGTCACCGGTGTGCAGGGCGAGAAGCGATGCCACAAGTCCTACGGCAGAACCGATCTTGATGCTCTTTGTGGCAAGTTCGGTGTGGCGCTTCTTGAGCAGATACCAGCAGCTCACTGCGATGACGAAGATGGCACCGATAATCCACGATGATATCACCGTGTGGCAGAACTTGTCGATGGCAAATGGAGAAAGAGCCACTTCGGCAAACGATGCCATCTCGTTGCGCATGGTGTCGGGATTGAATGTGCAGCCCACGGGATACTGCATCCATGAGTTGGCAACGAGAATCCACCATGCCGAGAACGTCGCACCAATACCGGTGAGCCATGTGGCGGCGAGATGGAATCCTCGCGACACCTTCTTCCAACCGAAGAACATCACCGCAACAAAGGTGGATTCCATGAAAAAGGCGATGATTCCCTCTATCGCCAGCGGCGCCCCGAATATGTCGCCGACAAACCAGGAATAGTTGCTCCAGTTGGTTCCGAACTCAAATTCGAGGATGATACCGGTCGCAACGCCCATCGCAAAGTTGATTCCGAACAGCTTTTGCCAAAAACGCGCAACGTCCTTCCAGAATCTTTTGTTCGTCCGGTAATAACATGTCTCTGCGATTCCCATGATGACGGCTAAGCCCAACGTGAGCGGGACGAAAAGCCAGTGGTAAATAGCTGTCAGGGCAAATTGCGCCCGCGACCAGTCAATCGTACCAACGCTAATGTCTAATAATAAGTTGTTCAACATATTGATTTAATAATTAATGGTTACGTTCCATGACTTGTTCGGAAACGAAAGCAGCCTTGTCTCCGCCCTTTGCGTGCTCCTTGATATAATCAGGGAAGAAAAACAGCTTCAGGACAAGAAAGATGATCAAAAGCTTGATAATAATGATGGCCCATAGGGTCTTACCCAATGTCATATGCCTAAACCCGTCATAGTACAGGTCGAACGCACGATAGAGGAAACCATTTCTGTTCATTTGCCCTTCTTTAGTTTTATTCGGCAAATATAAAAAATATTTTTAAATTTGGACGAAGTTCTATCTAAAAATACTAAAAAAATAGCTGGTTCAGCCATTCTATCACATTTTTCTTTGGCTTTTAAGATAAAAACTTTAAATTTGCACGTGTAATCAGACGTCATCATATATAATGAACAAGAAGATCTTAATACCACTGTTTCTTGTGGTTTTACTACTCATCGGAGGCATCAGTTATCTCTACTTCAGTCTCGAAAAGCAGAAGAAGCAGAATCAGGCCATGCAGGAGCTCGCAGAACTGGACAAAAAGGAAATGGAAAACGAATATCAACAGTTTGCCAACCAGTACAGCGAGATGAAAACGCAGATCAACAATGACTCGATCGTAGCACAGTTGACCGCCGAGCAGGAGAA
The DNA here is from genome assembly GCA_022778905.1 of Prevotella sp. Taxonomy (GTDB): domain Bacteria; phylum Bacteroidota; class Bacteroidia; order Bacteroidales; family Bacteroidaceae; genus Prevotella. The sequence continues at coordinate 2,318 of JALFRV010000091.1, forward strand.
AACACAGCGACTGCTGCAGGAACTGAAAGAGACTAAAAGCACAGATGCCCGTGAGATCGCCAGACTGAAAAAGGAACTTGCAACCGTACGAGCCGTCCTGCGCAGCTATGTCATGGAGATTGACTCACTGAATCGTCTGAACCAGAATCTGACAGAAGAAAACACCCGCGTAAAAGGCCAATACGCCGAAGCGACACGCCAGATAGAAGGACTGAACACCGAAAAGGCATCACTCTCAGAGAAAGTGGCGATCGCCGCCCAGCTTGATGCGACCAACATCAACATGACTGCCAGAAACAAGAGAAACAAGCCCACGACCCAGATGAGCAAATGTAAAGTCATCCAGGTGAATTTCTCTTTGGCCAAGAATGTGACGGCCGGCAGCGGCATGAAGACCGTTTACGTGCGGATAACGTCACCGACCGGAGCCACCTTAGGCGATGCAGGTGCCTTCAATTATGAGAATAAGTCGCTGACAAGCACGATGAAGAAGAGCGTCGAATACGGCGGACAGGAAACCCCGATGACCCTTTTCTGGAACGTAAGCCAGACGCTCGTCGGCGGAACCTATCATGTAAGCATCTTCGCGGATGGCAATATGATCGGTTCGAAGAGCTTTACTTTTGAGTAGAAAGATGAAGAAACTTTTAATTATTTCAGGTTTCTGGCTTCTCGCTTTGGGTGTTCAGGCGCAACGAGTCCTTTCTTTGGACAGTTGCAGAGCACTGGCCTTGCGCAACAACAAGCAGCTCAACATCTCCAAGCTTAACCAGAACGTTGCGAAGAACATTCGCAAGTCAGCCCGCACGAAGTATCTTCCGAAGGTTGATGCAGCAGGCGGTTACCAATACTTTAACAAGGAAATCTCCATCCTGAACAATGACCAGAAAGCGGCACTCGGGCAATTGGGGACCAACGCAGCGACAGGCCTCTCGACCAACATGTCGGCTTTGCTTACCGGACTTGCTCAGAACGGACTGATCTCCCCGCAGGTAGCGCACGACTTTGGGACAATTCTGAACCAGATAGGTGGCTCCCTCGCGCAGGCCGGAGACCAATTCGGCCAAGGCATTGCCGATGCATTCCGGACCGACACAAGAAATCTCTGGTCGGGCATGATCATGCTTCGCCAACCTATATATATGGGTGGTGCGATCATTGCAGCCAACAAGATGGCAGACATCAGCGAAGAAATCGCCTCCAATGACCTTGATTTAAAGACACAGACAACACTCTACAACATAGACCAGACCTATTGGACGATCGTATCTTTACGACAGAAACAGAAGCTCGCCAACAGCTATCGGGAGCTCGTGAACAAATTGAATGCAGATGTCGAAAAGATGATCAAGGAAGGCGTGGCCACACGGGCAGACGGCCTGAAAGTGGCTGTCAAGGTCAACGAAGCAGACATGCAGGTCACGCAGGTGGAAGACGGACTCACACTGGCCCAGATGCTTCTCTGCCAGATATGCGGCCTCCCACTTGAAGAGAAGATCATATTGGCTGACGAATACAAAGATACGCTGGATCCGCCCACTACAGATCTCTCCCACATCAATGACACCTCGCTGAACGCAAGGCCAGAAATCAGGATGCTGCAAAATGCCGTTGACATGAGCATCCAAAACACCCGGCTGGTTCAGGCAGCCTATCTGCCGCATGTAGCCTTGACCGGAGGTTACATGATCTCTAATCCGAACGTCTTCAATGGATTTGAAAAGAAGTTTGCCGGTGTATGGAATGTGGGCATCATTGTTCAGGTCCCGGTCTGGAATTGGTTTGACGGGAGATACAAGGTCCGTGCCTCCAAGGCAGCGACGGAGGTGGCCATCACGCAGCTCAGCGATCTTCAGGAAAAGGTAAACCTGCAGATCTCGCAAAGCAGATTCAAGGTCCGGGAGGCCCAGAAGAAATTTGTCATGGCCACTCAGAATCTGAAAAGCGCAGACGAAAACCTGCGCTGTGCCAACTTGGGATTCAAGGAAGGCGTAATGGACATCACGGATGTCATGGCCGCACAGACAGCCTGGCAGCAGGCCCAAAGCCAAAAAATAGACGCAGAAGTAGAAGTTAAACTAAGCCAAGTAAACCTCATGAAGGCGCTCGGCGTATTAGAATAAATCGAATTATGTCAGCAAAATCACAACACAACAATATTTTGCTTGCCGTATTAGGCTTTGCAGCAGCAGTCGTTATCGTTGCATTGATTGGTTTCTTCACCCTCGGACGCACGCCGGAGATTATCCAGGGCGAAGTGGAAGTGTCCGAATACCGAGTCTCCTCCAAACTTCCAGGTCGCGTGGTCGAGATCCGAGTGAAAGAGGGAGACTTTGTCCATGTCGGAGATACGCTTGCCATTCTTGAAGTTCCGGAAGTGGATGCACAGAAGAAAGTTGCCCAGGCGACCGGCGAGGCGGCTGAAGCGGTCCAAAGTCTGACGGATGAAGGCGCGCGGAAAGAACAGATTCAAGGCGCCTATCAGCTGTATCAGCAGGCGATGGCAGCCAATGAAATCGCACAGAAAACCTACAACCGCATGCAGAATCTGTATAATGAAGGTGTGATAAGCGGACAGAAACGGGACGAAGCCTTTGCTGCGTTCAAAGCCACCGAGGCTCAAGTCAAGGCTGCCCAAAGTCAATACGAGATGGCCAAAAACGGTGCCCGCGCACAGGAGAAGGCCATTGCCGCCAAGAATTCACAGGCTGCAAAGAGCGCTGTAGAGGTGGTCAACTCGCTGCTCAAGGAAACGGTCCAGATCTCGAATGTCGAAGGCGAGGTCAGCGATGTCTATCCGAAAGTCGGCGAACTGGTCGGTTTGGGATCTCCAATCATGAGCATTTCGATCCTCAATGACCAGTGGGGAACGTTCAATGTGCGTGAGGATCAGTTGAAAGGGATGAAGATCGGCGACACTTTTACAGCCTTCTCGCCCGCCTTCAACAAACACTTAAAGATGCGGGTTTTCTACATCAAGGACCAAGGTTCCTATGCAGTATGGAAGGCTACTAAAGCAAACGGCCAGTACGACCTGAAGACATTTGAGGTGAAGGCACGTCCTACGGAGAAGTTTGACGGGCTCCGTCCCGGCATGTCACTGATCATCAAGGAGGAATGATAGGGACGAATGATCAAGCGGATCTATCATATTGCCCTTCGCGAGTGTGGGATTCTGCGACGCAATCCCATCTATCTCTTCTGCATGCTTATCTTCCCTGTCTGCATGATCTTCTTCTTTACCACGCTGATGAACGAAGGTCAGCCGATTGAAATGCCGGTGGGCGTGGTCGACCAAGATAATACCTCCGTGTCGCGGAAGATGATCCGGAACCTTGATTCTTTCCAAGGTTCGAATGTCGTAGCACACTATCCGAACATGAATGAGGCCCGCGAAGCGATACAGAAGAACGAAATCTACGCCTTTCTTCTCATTCCCAAAGGAACGACAGACGAGCTGCTCAGCTCCCGTCAACCAAAGATTTCTTTCTACTACAGCAGTGTGACGATCTTGGCAGGATCCACGCTTTTCAAAGACTTGAAGACAGTCTCCACCTTAGGGTCGGCCGGCGTTGCCGCCACGAAGTTAGCGGCCATCGGCAAGACGTCAGATGAGATCCGCACCTTCCTGCAACCTGTCACGCTCGATCTTCACATGATCAACAATCCCTGGGCTAACTACAACGTCTACCTGTCCACCAGCATGGTGCCGGGATTGCTCATGCTTTTCATCTTCATCATCACCCCCTACTCCATCGGAACGGAACTTAAGTTCAAGACTGCAAAGGAATGGATCGCCCTCTCGGGTAACAACATCCATATCGCCATTGCCGGTAAGATGTTCCCGCAGACATTGACATTCCTCACCATCTTTTATGGTTTCGAGTACTACATATTCTATATATTAGGCTTTCCACATTCGGGCGGTCCGATCCCCTTATTGCTCATCGGCCTGCTCGCGGTACTTGCGTGCCAGGGATTCGGTATCTTCATCTTCGCCCTGATGCCGTCTCTGCGCATGTCAATGAGTGTCTGTTCCCTATGGTCGGTCATCAGTTTCTCTGCTGCGGGTGCAACATTCCCGCTCGTCGCAATGGACCCGATGATCCAAGCCATCGCACAGCTCTTTCCCCTCCGCCATTTCTATATGATCTATCAGATCAGCGTCTTCAACGGCTTCCCCTTGACAGCGTACTGGCTACATATTGCCGCTCTCCTCGCCTTCTTTGCCCTGCCGATGCTGAACATCAATCACATCAAGACCGCCATGCTGAAATATATCTACATCCCATAGGATATGCGGACGTGACTTATGAGAGACGAACAGCAAAAGAATCAACAAGATGAACAACGACCAGCATACAGACAACAATCAGAACAGCACTAACGACACCTCCCAAAAGTCGACTTTGATATCGACGATCATCGATGGTGTAAAGGATATGTGCTATATCTGGGCCAAGGAGATCCGCTCTACGGTCACTGATGAGGGCGTGTTGATCTTCTTCCTTCTGGTCCCGTTGCTCTACCCCCTGCTCTATTCGTGGATCTATAACAATGAGGTTGTCAGAGACGTCCCTGTGGCCATCGTCGACCGCTCTCACAGTCAGTCGTCCCGGGAGTTCATCCGCCACTTCGACGCAAGCCCCGACACGAAGGTGGCCTACTATTGCAACGACCTCGAAGAGGCCAAGGATCTCGTCGGCAAGCAGGCCGTACGGGGCGTGCTCTATTTTCCGGCCGACTTCTCAACCCGCCTCTATCGCGGTGAGCAAAGCCACGTGGGCGTCTATTGCGACATGAGTCTGATGCTCACATACAAGGCAATCTTCCAGACTGCACAAGCTGTCAGTCAAGGGATGAACACGCAGATCCAGATTGCCCATTCCAAAAGTATCACCGTCCGAGACGAGGAGATCAGCAGCCGGCCGCTCGACTTCGACGAGGTGCAGATATTCAACGCCACAGGCGGATATGGCAATGCGCTCATCCCCGGCGTGCTGATGCTCATCCTGCAACAGACGCTTCTGCTCGGCATCGGGCTTTCTGCCGGTACCGCACGCGAGAACAACCGCTATCAGGACTTGGTTCCGATCAGCCGGCATTACAACGGCATCTTCCGTATCGTGCTCGGCAAGTCGATGGCCTACTTCATGATCTATACCGTGATGGCGGCCTATATCACGCTCTGCGTGCCCCGCTTCTTCCACTTCACGACCATGGCGACAGCCCCGGCACTCATCGGTCTGCTGTTGCCTTACATCTTAGCATGCGTCTTCTTCGGCATGGCGATGTCCTGTGTCGTGCGCTATCGCGAGAACGTCATGCTGCTTGTCGTCTTCACCTCCATTCCGCTGCTTTTCATGAGTGGCATCAGCTGGCCTCAGACAGACATCCCCAGCTTCTGGCAGGGCATATCCTGGCTCTTCCCATCCACATTCGGCATCCGTGGTTTCCTGCGCATCAGCTCGATGGGCGGAACCCTTGCAGACATCCGCACAGAGTATCAAGTGCTTTGGACACAGGTGCTCGTCTATTTCCTCCTCACGTGCCTGGTCTATCGTTACCAGATCAATCGCACGCGCAGCCACGCTTACGACCGCCTTGAAGTCTTGAAGCAGAAAGCCAAGGAAGCCAAAGCCCGCAAAAGCGCATCATCCAACGGCTGATCCCGGCCGCGATCATCAGGCGATCCGCCCGGCATATCCCGTCCACCCATGCGCCATCCGGAGACAGCGCACGAAAGGCTGGAGGAGACTCTGAATGATTGCAATATTTTAGCCTCAAAAGTTTTATCGAGGTTAACCATTTCATCATTTCACACGCAACATTTTCAAGTAGCAAGGCCATGAGTTTATAAGCAATAACCTCATAACATCATGCAGGGGCGGGCCTTGCGCCCGTCCGCAGGAGCCTCTCCCGTCCCCTCCGGTGGGAAGGGAGGTGATCTCGGATGGGTGGATCGTCAGTCCGCTTTCAACGGTTTACATGTGTCTTGCCCCCATTCCTACCGTAGGGGCGGATCGGCGTATCCGCCCGCAAGGGACGAAAGCAGCCCCTCCGAGTGGCGGGGAGCCTATCCATGACAAATGGAAATTTGATATCGTGCCTCTCCCTCCCTACAGGGAGGGTCGGGGCGGGCTTTATATGGGCGTCCTGTCGTACCATGTTCTTGTCACGATGGATCAATTGCGGGCGGATCCGCGGATCCGCCACTACGATGGATCGGTGATGATCGGACAGAAATATCGGGTCTTGCAGACTGGCACAGGGCCCGCCCCTGCATTCTATTGTACTTATTTCATGAAGAAACGGCTCCTCATCCTACACTCACCATTTCCCACTTTACACTGATAAAACATACTTCCCAACCCTCCATTGATAGAATTCAATCACTTGACAAACCATCCTTTCACGGTCAACATTTCTCATTTCACATTGAGAAAAGTCCGTTCCCGCACCTTCATCTCAAACATGCCTTATATCCATCTGATAATCAACGCGTTAGCAGAGCATAGCTTTCGGCGGCCGAAAGCTATGCTCTGGGGCGTCGAAAGCTATGCTCCGGGCCGTCGAAAGGATAGCTCCGGGCGAGCCTCATGACAGCTCTGCCACAAGGAGGGTATCATTTCGGGAAAAGGCGACCATATTTTCACCCGATAGAGCAGGCGTTCCAAGGCCTGGCGGTAGGCATCGGGATAGTAAACGGTAAGGACATACCAGCATCCCTGACGGCGCACGTAATGGGTGAAAAAACGGTGACCATCCACGCCATCCACCGCCCCCGTCTCCATGTCATCATCCTTCCGACCATTCCTGAAGCGCCCCGGCAGCACGCGGCATTCGATCACGATGTTGGCCGAATCGGCATGGAAGCCAAACCGCACATGCCCGATGCCGAACGTGGGCTGATCTTCCCGGCTGAAGAAAACAGGATACTCGAAGCTGTAGCCGAAGTCGGGGTCGACGTAGGTTGTGAACTCCACGAAGTTCATTCCTTCCTCGAAGCGCTTCGCCGGCGTCCGGTCGTCAGTGGAAGGGATCCGTTCGGCGATGATCAGACCGCCGATGACCAGCAGCAGGATGGCGGGCAGGAGCTTTCTCATTGCTGTCGGAGCACGCCGGTCTGCGTGTCTTTGTTCTCCAATCGCTTGTCGATCGCACGGTACTGGCGTCCGCGATTGTATTTCCAGGCAATGTTGATACTCACCATGTTTCCGAGGTCCGCCTGCCTCATCTCCATCGTCTTGTGGACCAACCGGTTGACGACCGCACCGTGAAACGTCTTCGGTTCCCGCTCGAAAGGATGCTGCCAAAAAATCGACAGATCCCATGCGCCGAGGCGGTAGCTGCACGTCAGGTAGACGGCAGCTCCTTGGCGGTTCCACGTCTCACCCTCCATGAACTTCCATCCGTTGTCGGCATTGGCCGTCAGCGTCCATCGGCCGAGATAGGCCTGGAGGCTTCCGCCGACGTTGCAAGCGGTGAGATAGTGGCGGTAGTCGTCGCCGCGGTTGAAGAAGCGGTAGATTCCGGCCTCAACGGAAGCCGAGAGCCGATTGGGAATGGCCTCCCAGCGCATGTCGCTGCGGACGTAGATCATATCGCAACTATGCTGGTTGGTCTGCGTGTAGAGAAACTGGTTGTCATCAGACCGGATAAAATTCGGCATATTGACATGACGGTTCATCCGGTATTCAGCCAAGATCTGGCTTGTCAGCCAAGGCTTTGTGAACGAGAGCTGCAACTGATTTGTCATCACGCGATTAGGCTTCAGATCGGGATTCCCCACCGTCCACTCCATGCTGTTCATACGAATGCGGGTGTCACTGATCATGGCGATCTGGGAAATATGCTGACTGACCTCGAACGAATAGCGCCAATGCCAGGTCGGAGCGATGGCATACGTGAGCGTCGCTTTCGGCCGGAAGAGCCAGTAGGTATAGCGTGACGCGCCCTGACTGTAATGCTCCCGGCTCGCGCCAAGGCCTGCCACATAGCCCCACCGGCGCAGCATCCACTTCCCTTCTGCAAAGAAATAAAGGCCGTCATTGTGCATCCGGTTGACCGCATCGACATCTCCGGCGTATGCGTTGCGCGTGTATTTCAGGCGCTGGCGCAGTCCCAAGGAGAGCGTGAGCGGCTTCAGACGGTTCTCATAGATCAGCTCTGAGAGCAGCGACCACGTTCGGCCGCGGGTAAAATAGCCATAAGGCGACCCTTCGTCCATATAGTTCTTCCCATGGGTCGCGATATGGGTACCCACCACGTTGGCCGTGACCGACTGGCGAAGCGTGAGCTGGCGGAAGAAGTAAAGGTCGAGTACGGGCGAGCGGTCGTGTCCCTGTACGAAAGTCGAAGTCAAGTTGTTCTGATCGCCTGAGATAACGCGAAGCGCATGTGAACTGCCCGGATTGTGATTCATGTCGAGCGAGAACGTGGCCTGAAAGGCATACGAGGCCGAGTCGGCCAAATTATATTTCAACTGGATATTATGCCCGAAACTGCGCTGACGTGTAGCTTCGTCAGCTCGGGTGACGGTCTTGGTTGAGCCGTCAGCGAGCAGATAGTCGGCCCGTTCGCAGTATCGGTTGCCGTCAAGATCCTTATAGGCAAAGCCGTAAGTCATTCCGAACTCCGACCGGCCACGGTTCCATCGCCCGTAAGCCATGTTGTCGCCTCGCCACGTCGTCAGTCCATTGACCGCGTCGAGGCCCAAGGTGCAGCCCTCGTCCGCGCGCTGCGTGCGGACGTTGATCACGCAGGCAATGTCCGTGCCGTAGCGGACGCCCGGATTGTCGATCACGTCCACGCTCTTCACCGTCATGGGATCCAAGGCCAGCAGGTCGTCCTTCGAAGCGATGACGTTGTTGATCCGCAGCTGCACCTGTCCCGAGTTGCCCTTGCAGACGATGGTGTGCAGCACTTCATCCACACGCAGCTTGGGCAGGGCAAGCTTGCCGAGCAGCGTATATCCGTTGGTCGAGGCACGCTTCTGGGCGTCGGATGGCAGGATCAGTTGCCCGTCGGGCTTCTCGATGATGCGTGCCGCTTCGACGCGGACTTCATCCAATTGCACTTCCCTGTCATCCTGCGCCTGCATGCAAAGCGCAGCCGCCAGTGTAGCGGTCATCATCAATAGTCGCTTCATCATGGCTTTTTTCTGCAAATGTAGAATAGCAGGATGAAACGGACAAGAAATCTGTCTGACATCTGTCTGACATTTCACGGTCGGCCACTGTCAGACGCGTCGAAAGACGGAATTTTCCTCTTGTCAGCCGTCGACGGTCAGCCGGTAGGCCTTTCCGCGGTCGGAGACGATCCGGAGGCGGCCCTGCTCCCCGACGATCGGCTTGATCCGGCGGATCAGCGTGTAGAGAGTCTCGCTCGCGTCGGGCTTGTTCGGCCAGAGCGCGTCGCAGATCTCGGTCTTCGACAGACTGTAACCCGGAGAGCTGAAAAACAGCTCCATCAGCTGCTCCTGCATCGGAGTGAACGAGATCGGACGGTGGCTGAGGTCATAGAATGCACGTTCCTGCGCGTGGTAGACGATGTTGCCGAGGACCTGCAGGCCGTCTCTGTGCTTCCGGAAATAGACAAGCACGAAGACCATCCATATGGCTGCCAGCAGCGAAAGCGATGCCGAAAGACGCTGATCGGACATCCCGAGAATGGTCCAGGACGACAAGTCGGCGTAACTCTGGAACGTATAGGTAAGGTCATCCGACCGCCATCGCATCCGGTCGCTGCACAGATTGCGGGCTTGGGTGTCCATGGCATAATAGACGAACGAATGCTCCCGCAGCGCCGCAGTCTTCAGATGACGCCGATAGTCGTATATCGTGTCGGGAGTGATCCATCCCTCCTGCTTGGTCTGAAGCGTGAGCGCCAAGGCCTGGTTCATCTCACTGACAAGCCCGTCCCGCGTATGTCCATAGCTTGAAATGCCCGACAGAACGGCACTGCCCAACAATACGAGGAAGACAAGAATAGCATGGTAAGGTTTCATAAGCGTTCGATGATTCATTCTTCAATGGTTTCTATACGAACCGGAATCGGTCTGAGGATGTTGCAAAAATAACGAAAAATGCCGAGACTGCACTGATCCGCACACCGAAAATCATGACTTTAAGAAAAAATAAGGATAGCCCTCGCCTGCCGATAGCACAACGGACAGAAACGAAACAGAGACTTCCGGGAAATTCTTTTGACCCGTATGCTTGCATCTCTGAAATAATTAGCTTATCTTTGCTGCAACGACCATCAATACCTAAGCGACCATGAAAAAAAGGATGACCTTCCTGCTCGGACTGGCAGCCGTCATCGCCCTGCCTTCCGAAGCACAGCGGAGAGACTCGCTCACATCCCATTCGGTAGACGTTGTCACCGAAGACCGCATGAACAAAGGCCTTCTCAACAACTCGCTCGACGCGCTGAGCGGGCAGGCGGCAGGCGTCAACGTGAGCAACAGCGGGGCCGACCGCATGGCCATGCTCAGCAGCGTGCGCGTCCGGGGCACAACCTCCATCACCGGCGGAAACGATCCCTTAGTCATCATTGACGGCGTCTACTCAGACCTCGAGACGCTTTCGACCATTTATCCGGCAGACATCGAGAGCTTCTCCATATTGAAGAACGCCGCCGAGACGGCCCAGTACGGCTCGAGGGGTGCCTCCGGCGTGATCAATGTGAAGACCAAAAAGGGGCGCGGAGGCGCCTTCCACATCTCCTATGACGGCAATGTCGGCTTTGAATCCGTGTACAAGAACATCCGCATGCTGCGCCGCAACGACTACTTGACGACGGCTCAGCGGCTGGGACTCGACTATAACGACGGCGGATTCGACACCGACTTCCCGAACGCCATCACACGGACGGGCATGGCAACCAATCATCACGTCTCGTTCAACGGTGGCACCGAGCAGTCAAACTATAGGGCTTCCCTTGCATGGCAGCATCACAACACCATCATCAAAACCAAGGACCGGCACAACTTCGTAGCCAAGTT
>JALFRV010000124.1 GCA_022778905.1 Prevotella sp.
CAGCGCAACAGGGCCATCATCGAAGTGCTCTTCTCCTGCGGCCTGCGCGTCTCCGAGCTTGTCAACCTGAAGCTCTCAAGCCTCTATCTCGACGACCGTCTCATCCGAGTCGTCGGCAAAGGGCGCAAGGAACGGCTCGTCCCCATATCCTCCCGCGCCGTCCACGAGCTTGAACTCTGGTTCGCGGACCGCGTCCATCTCGACATCAAACCGGGCGAGGAGGACTACGTCTTTCTCAATCGGCGGGGCCATCATCTCACACGCACGATGATCCTGATCATGATCAAGCGGCAGGCCGAGGCCGCGGGCATCCGCAAGACCATATCTCCGCACACGCTGCGCCATTCCTTCGCCACCGCCTTACTGAAAGGCGGCGCCGACCTCAGGGCCATCCAGGCCATGCTCGGACATGAAGACATCGGCACAACCGAGATCTATACCCACATCGATGCACCCATGTTGCGCGAGGCCATCCTGCATCACCATCCCCGGAACATCCGGAACGGCGGCACCGAAAGCCAATGATGACACCGCCGACCAAGGCTTCCGCACGATCAGTGGCTGAACTATTTTCAGTCTTTTCTTTTGCTATCATGTAATTTTGCAGTACCTTTGTACGCGCATAAAGATGTAATCATAAAAGATATGGCCTATTTATTTTCATCAGAATCAGTCTCAGAGGGGCATCCCGACAAGGTAGCCGACCAGATCTCGGACGCCATCCTTGATCAGTTTCTGGCCTATGACCCGCAGGCACACTGTGCGGTCGAGACCTTCGTGACAACCGGACAGGTCGTCATCATGGGCGAAGTGCGCTCCAAAGCCTATATCGATCTGCAGACCATGGCGCGCCGCACGATCAACAACATCGGCTATACCAAGGCCGAATACCAGTTTGACGGCGACTCCTGCGGCGTGCTCTCCGCCATCCATGAGCAGAGTGACGACATCAACCGCGGCGTCAGTCGCGACGAGGAAGACAACCAGGGCGCCGGCGATCAGGGCATGATGTTCGGCTATGCCACCACGGAAACGGACAACTATATGCCCGTCAGCCTCGACCTCGCGCATCTTATCATGCGCACATTGGCCGACATCCGCAAGGAGGGACGCCTGATGACCTATCTCCGTCCGGATGCCAAGAGCCAGGTGACCGTGGAATACAGCGACGACGGACAGCCCCGGCGCATCGACACCATCGTCGTTTCGACCCAGCATGACGCCTTTGACGAAGACGATGATCGCATGCTCGCCAAGATAAAAGATGACGTGCTCCGCATCCTCATGCCGCGTGTGAAGGCGCAAATCCATTCAGAGCGCGTGCTGAAGCTGTTCAATGACGACATCAAATACTTCGTCAACCCCACCGGCAAGTTCGTTATCGGCGGTCCGCACGGCGATACGGGCCTCACGGGACGCAAGATCATCGTTGACACATACGGCGGAAAGGGCGCCCATGGCGGTGGTGCGTTTTCCGGAAAGGACTCCTCCAAGGTCGACAGAAGTGCCGCCTACGCCGCCCGCTACATTGCCAAGAACATGGTGGCAGCCGGTGTAGCCGACGAGATGTTGGTCCAGTTAGCCTACGCCATTGGCGTAGCCGAGCCCGTGAGCATCTATGTCAACACCTATGGACATAGCCACGTGAGCCTCACCGACGGTGAGATCGCGCAGCGGATCGCACGTATGTTCGACCTGCGTCCCAAAGCCATCGAGCGCAAACTCAAGCTCCGCCAGCCGATGTACCTTGAAACGGCAGCCTATGGACACATGGGCCGCAAGAACGAAGTCGTGAAGAAGACCTTCTCCAGCAGATATCACGAAGCCAAAACCATGGAGATCGAACTCTTCACATGGGAGAAACTCGATCAGGTAGCGCGCATTAAGCAAGAATTCGGCCTATAATGTTCCAGGGCGATTCCATTGCTTCGCAGGAGACGGCTGCTGCCAGTCAGACAGTCGCGACAGGCAGGGGCCATCAGCTGACACCGCGAGAGGTGCTCGGCTGGCTGCCGTCTGACGCCACCCCGGAGCAGCAGGACTCGATGATCCAGAAATATATCAAGCCCGCAAAGATCCAGTGGAGCAACCGCCCGGACACCCTCCACCTGCCCGGCCATCCTGTCGGGAAGAGCTATCGTGACTTCTCCCTGCCGCAGTATTACCGCGAATCGTTCTTCTCCAAGGATTCCCTCTTCCATCCGGAACTGTCAGGCGGCCGCCTCGGAGTGGCCGGCGACCCGGTCCCCTACACCATTGCGGGCGACAATCTCATCACCAGTCTGCTCTTGGGATGCTTCTTTCTCGGCGCCATCGCATTGGCCCAGTCGCGGCGTTTCATAGCCCGGCAGGCCAAGGAGTTCTTCTTTGTCCCGCGCAGCAACACCACCGAGCTCACCGAGACATCGTCCGAACTGCACTTTCAGCTGTTCCTTGTCTTCCAGACATGCCTCCTCTTCGCCCTCGGCTGGTTCTTCTACACGCAGACATATGTAGCCTCTACGTTCATCATTGACCATTACAAGATCATCGGGATCTTTACCGGGATCATCGCAGTCTATTTTCTTGCCAAACTCATCCTGTACACCTTCACCGGCTGGGTGTTCTTTGACAAGAAAAAAAATGTACAATGGCTGAAGTCCATCCTGTTCCTCTTTTCGATGGAAGGCCTGTTTCTGTTCCCCGTAATCATGCTCCAGGCATATATCAATCTGCCACTCCGGAGCGTGCTTATTTACGGTGTCATCGTCATACTCTTGGTCAAATTGCTTACTCTTTACAAGGTTTATCTCATCTTTT
>JALFRV010000149.1 GCA_022778905.1 Prevotella sp.
CGCCTCGGCGATGGAGCTGTGTGCTCTGTCGTAAATAACCTTAGACGGACGCATGGACGCACCGGTCTCAGCATAATAAAGGCCTACCCTTTCGCCGCCGCGGGCAATAAATTCGGTATGCACGCCATAACGACGCAAGGCATTGACTGCTATCTGTCCGATCTCATGTTTCGGTAACTTCGATACGAAATAAGCTTCATGACCATAGTTTGCCAAGCTCACAGCGACATTAGCCTCGCCACCGCCCGGAATGATACGGAAGTGATCCGTCTGAATGAAACGATCATTTGAGTCCGGGGACAAACGAAGCATAATCTCACCTAATGTTACAATTTTAGCCATTTCTAATGTGTTTAATTTTTTTTATTTGTTATCTATAGATTAATCATTCAATTACTTGCGCAAAAATAGTGATAATTTCGGTAAAACAGAAATAAAAACTCAAAAAAAGTCATTCACCACCAAAATAAACGCTTGTGCTTTTACACAATTCAACAATTATTGTTATTTTTGCATGATAAAACAAATTTGCGATTGCCGTATGACTGAAAAGATTAGGATCAAGGATATTGCCAAACGATCTGGCGTATCAGTAGGGACAGTTGACAGAGTGCTCCACGATCGCCCAAACGTATCAAAGGTTGCGCGGGAAAAGGTCGAGAAAGCCTTGGCCGAAATGAATTATCAGCCAAACATGTACGCAAGTGCGCTGGCGTATAACAAGTCCTATGTCTTTTATTTACTGCTCCCCAAACATGAGTCTGAAACCTATTGGGAAGAGATAGAGGAAGGCGCAGAGAAAGCCATGGAAGCCAGACGGGATTTCCACATCAATATTCAGTTCATCTATTATGAAAGGTTTGACGAAAGCTCATTCATCAAACAATATACCAAATGTCTTGATTCAAATCCTGATGGCGTCATCGTCGTCCCGACCGAATTGGAACTCACCCGGAAATTGACTGATCAGTTGCACGAACGGAACATCCCATTCGTCATGCTCGACTCATACATGCCTGACCTCAAGCCGCTGGCTTTCTATGGTCAAGACTCGTTCAGCAGCGGCTACTTTGCAGCAAAGGTCTTGATGATGGTGGCCGCGAAGGAGAAGAGGATCATGCTTATGAAGCAGACAAAGAATGGAAAGGTCGTCAGCAAACAACAAGCGAACCGCGAAGTCGGCTTCCGTCATTACATGCGGGATCACTTTCCCAAAGTCGAGATCATCGGACTGGAGTTGCCACTCGAGGGAAATAAGGAGACATATGACGTTATATTGGAACAGTTCTTTACCAATCAGCCGAAGATCCATCATTGCATCACGTTTAGCTCAAAAGCGCATTTGGTAGGCGAATTCCTGTTAAGGACCAACCGGCGTGACATTCAGATCATGGGCTATGACATGGTGGAAAAGAATTCCGCATGCCTGCGGGAAGGGAGCATCTCGTTTCTTATCGCACAACATGCCTATCAACAAGGTTTCTACTGTGTCGACACCTTGTTCCGCGCGATCGTATTAAAGAAAGAGGTATCCCCCGTCAATTACATGCCTATAGAACTGCTGATGAAAGAGAACGAGCAATTTTATAGACGCACACAATTATAATAGCGTATTAACAAAAACAATATCTACAATGGAACAATCAAGCTTTATAAAAATCAATGCTGCAGATACAGTTATTGTGTGTTTGAGACCTTTTTCAAAAGGAGAATCAGTCCGCGTTGATGAAAAAGAAATTACAATCCTTCAAGACACACCGGCCGGCCACAAGATCTTGATCCAGAATGTCGGGAAGGGAACAAATATTATCAAATATGGTTATCCGATCGGGCATGCGAAAGAAGATCTGCAGGCAGGTCAATGGATCAATGAAAACAATCTGCAGACGAATCTTTCCGGTACGTTGGATTATGAATACAGACCCGTAACGTGGAACGGGCAGGCACAGGATGATCATAGGACTTTCCGTGGATATCTCCGCAAAAATGGAGAAGTAGGAGTTCGGAATGAAATATGGATCGTCCCCACCGTCGGTTGCGTGAACGGGATTGCAGCACGTATGGTTGACCTTCTGAAACAAGAGACACAATGCGAAGGCATTGATGCCATCCATGCCTGGAACCATAATTATGGTTGCTCACAGCTGAGTGAGGATCATGAGAACACCAGAAAGATCCTTCGCGATATCGTCCTGCATCCGAATGCCGGCGGAGTACTTGTCTTGTCACTTGGCTGTGAGAACAATCAGCCGGACCAGTTCATGGAAATGCTCGGCGACTATGACCATGACCGAGTCAAGCTCATGGTCACGCAGAGAGTGGAAGGCGATGAGATCGAAGAAGGAATGAAGATCTTACGGGATCTTTACAATTTAGCTAAGGAGGACAAGCGGGTTGATGTACCCCTGAGTAAACTGCGCATCGGACTCAAGTGCGGTGGCAGTGATGGGTTCAGCGGCATAACAGCAAACCCGTTGGTCGGCGCATTCTCGGATTATTTAGTCTCTCAGGGAGGCACCACTATCTTGACGGAAGTGCCGGAAATGTTTGGTGCTGAGACCATCTTGATGAATCGCTGCAAGGACGAATCATTGTTCCATCAGACTGTGGACATGATCAATGACTTCAAAAACTATTTCCTTTCTCACGGGGAACCGGTTGGCGAGAACCCCTCTCCGGGAAACAAAGCCGGCGGCATCTCAACCTTGGAAGACAAGGCACTTGGCTGTACGCAGAAATGTGGACGTGCCCCTGTCAGCGGCGTTCTTGCCTACGGCGATCGCCTGAAGGAAAACGGACTGAACCTGCTTTCTGCTCCGGGAAATGATCTTGTTGCCTCAACGGTCTTGGCCGCAGCTGGTTGCCATATCGTATTGTTCACAACTGGACGCGGCACGCCATTTGGAACGTTCGTCCCAACGATGAAGATATCATCCAACAGTGCCCTTTTCCAGAAGAAACCTCATTGGATTGATTTCAACGCAGGAGAACTCGTCGACGGACAGACGGATATGGCAGATCTCGCCAAACGATTTACCGAGAAAATCATTTCTGTGGCCAGTGGTGAACCGAGCAACAATGAGAAAAGCGGATATCGGGAAATCTCCATATTCAAGAATGGTGTAACGTTGTAAAGATTGACTGCATTGAGTAATAAAAAAGGACTCTGGGCTTTATCGCCGCTTATCATATTTATCGGGCTTTATCTGATCACTTCCATCATTGCAGGTGATTTTTATAAAGTCCCGATAACTGTTGCGTTTATGCTGTCGAGCATTTATGCGATCGCGATTTCTGGCGGTTTCCCCTTGTCGAAAAGAATTCAGACTTTCAGTAAGGGTGCCGGAAGTCAGAACATGATGCTCATGTTATGGATATTCGTCTTGGCCGGAGCCTTTTCAAACACAGCCAAAGAGATGGGCAGCATTGACGCAACCGTCAATCTCACACTGAATATCCTGCCCGGCAACATGCTCTTAGCAGGTCTTTTTTTAGCCTCTTGTTTCATCTCCTTGTCTATCGGGACCAGCGTAGGGACCATTGTCGCATTGGTCCCAATTGCCGCGGGGCTTGCGCATTCGACAGGTTCAAGCATTGCTCTTCTATCGGCGATCGTCGTTGGAGGTGCCTTTTTTGGAGATAATCTGTCTTTCATTTCTGACACGACAGTCGTTGCAACCTCAACCCAAGGATGTAAGATGAGCGACAAGTTCCGTGTTAATTCGTTCATAGTGCTTCCTGCTGCCATTCTGATATTGATTGTCTATTTCATCCTCGGAGCAGATATTAAGTCGCCGGCAACGGTTCCTTCTGTTGAAATCATCAAGATCATCCCGTACTTGCTGGTGCTTCTCACGGCCATTTTCGGTATGAACGTGATGGCCGTACTTGTTATCGGTATCCTGTCTACAGGAATTATCGGAATGATCGAAGGCACATACGATCTATATGGATGGTTCGGATTTATGGGCAAAGGCATTATCGGGATGGGTGAACTGATCATTATTACGATGATGGCCGGCGGGCTGTTGGAGATCATCAGGGAAAATGGAGGGATCGATTACATCATCCAGAAAATCACCGCACATGTGCATGGCAAACGCGGGGCGGAACTTTCCATTGCGCTATTGGTCTCCTTTGTGGATATCTGTACGGCAAACAACACGGTTGCGATCATCACGGTCGGCGGCATCTCCAAACAGATCGGCGACCGGTTCGGTGTAGACAACCGGAAATGTGCCAGCATCTTAGACACGATGTCCTGCTGCGTTCAGGGAATAATCCCTTACGGTGCACAGATCCTGATGGGTGCAGGTTTAGCCAGCATAAACCCCATCGAGATCATCCCCTATCTGTATTATCCTTTTGCAATAGGTGCGGCTACGCTGTTGGCAATTGTTTTCAGGTATCCCCGAAGATACAGTTGAGTTTTACGAAGATGGATATTATCAGAAGAAATTTCTTTCGTCTCCTCCGATCTGGAGCGCTTAATGAATTTGAGTCCTTGGAGCCGATGTCGACCTTCAAATGGAATAAGCTGTTCCATATGGTGGAAGCTCAGAACATCGCCTCTATTGTGGCCAAGGGCATCAAGAATCACCAGTATGATAATAGTATGAATCTTCCGACCAACAAATATGACCATCTGCCTCTTGACGAGTCTCAGAACCAAAGAGTGGAAATCCATCCGGCATTAAGCAACCCTTTGCTCAACAAAAGGCTGAAGAAGATTCACAAGACGCAAGTCCATGCCACCGACACTTCCATAGAAACGCTTCACCTGTTGGACATCATTGTAGACAATGTCCGTCTCATGCTTAATCAAGGCATATCCATCAGAGGAATCATGGCTTTAGGCACCTTCTTGAGAAACCGCGGCAATAAAGTCGATTTCATCAAGTTAGAGCATTGGCTGGACAAACTGCATGTTCGGCGCATGGCCCAATTACAAGGGAGTATTCTGATTTCCATCTTTAAATTTGAGAAAGACGAGATCCCGTTTGTCAACAAGATTGAGGCGGTTGCCTATCCGATGACCCTTCGGTCTGTCAACCATGCCATCTTGGACACCACCAAGGAATGGCACTTCAAGCAAGGACGTTCCGGCTTTGTGAAAAACAATTCTGCCGTGCTTCGCAGATCATTCAGACGGAGCGCCCGTTACATACGTTTTGCTCCGCTTGAGACAACCAGCAATCTTGTTTTCAGTTTTGTCCGCTCTTTGTCAGAGATAGAGGAATAGAATCGGAAGAACGGCCAGGGCCTCCATTCCTGCGTTGCATGCAACGATTCAGCAGCAACAACCTTCTCGACAGATGTAGATAGTCACCATGTTAACTTCATCAGCCAACGAACATATGTTCATCGGCCAACTAAGTT
>JALFRV010000196.1 GCA_022778905.1 Prevotella sp.
GGAAATGAAGGGCTTAGGCGTTCCCGTGAAAGGATTCAACGCCGCATTCTATGGCGACGTACCCTTAGGTGCCGGCATGTCTTCGTCTGCCGCATTGGAGAGCTGTTTCGCTTTCGCAATCAATGATCTGTTCGGCGACAACAAGGTTTCGAAATGGGATCTTGCATTGGCCGGACAAGCTACAGAGCATAAGTATATCGGCGTCAACTGTGGAATCATGGATCAGTTCGCATCTGTTTTCGGTCAGGAAGGCAAGCTGATGCGCTTGGATTGCCGCAGCCGCGAATTCAAATATTATCCTTTCAACCCCCAGGGATATAAATTAGTGCTGCTCGACTCCAAAGTAAAGCACGAACTGAAAGGCTCCCCATACAACGACAGGCGCAACTCCTGTGAAAACGTGGTCAAAGCGATCGCCGCCAAACATCCAGAATCCAAATTCGAGACTTTGCGCGACTGCACATGGGAACAATTGGAAGAAGTGCGCCAGGAGGTCGGCCAAGAAGACTACACACGTGCACACTTCGTGCTCGGAGAGAAAGATCGCGTGCTCGCAGTGTGCGATGCTTTGGAGCAGGGAGACTATGAGACCGTCGGACAGAAGATGTATGAGACGCATGAAGGACTCAGCAAAGAATATGAAGTTTCATGCGTAGAGCTCGACTATCTGAATGATCTGGCCAAGCAGAACGGTGTGACCGGAAGCCGCATCATGGGCGGCGGATTCGGCGGATGCACCATTAACTTGGTCAAGGACGAGCTGTATGACCAGTTCATTGCAGACGCCAAGGAGAAGTTCGCGGCGAAATACGGACACGAACCTGCAGTATATGACGTTGTCATCAGCGATGGCTCGCATAAGGTTTGCTAAACTGACAATAAAAGATCCAACACATAAAGAATAGAATCAATCCGGCTTTGCAATGGCACAAGGTGCAGAATGAAAGGCGGATTGGTTTCTTTTTTCCGAGATTGCAGGTTCGCCCACATGGCCGGGATCATTCCTCCGGACGATCCGCATATTACGTTAAGCAAGCGGAAAGGACAGACTATTCTACACGGAACATGTGCTCTGCCTCTCATAATCTATCAAAATCAATTAATCACACAATAACATGAGCAATAACAAACCTAATGGAAGCATTGTTGCCATCATAACAATGTTCTTCATCTATGCCATGATTTCGTTTGTCACAAATCTTGGCGCGCCTATCGGAGTGATATGGAAGAATGTATTTACCGACAGTGCCAGCTCCAACACAATTGGCATGCTGGGTAATGCGATGAACTTCCTCGCCTACCTATTCATGGGCATCCCGGCAGGGAAAATGCTGACGAAGATCGGCTACAAGCGTACGGCGCTGGTCGGAATCGCTACCGGATTTGTCGGCGTATTGATTCAGTTCCTCAGTGGGAAATTTGATCCGGGAATCTCAGGATTCGCCGTTTATCTGCTCGGAGCATTCGTTTCCGGCTTCTCCGTGTGCATGTTGAATACCGTCGTAAACCCGATGTTGAACCTCATCGGCGGTGGTGGAAACCGCGGAAATCAGCTGAACATGATCGGCGGAACACTGAACTCGCTGAGCGGAACACTGACTCCGATGCTCGTAGGCGCATTGATCGGAACCGTTACAGCACAGACCCAGATGGTCGATGTGAATCTGGTGATGTACATAGCAATGACTGTTTTCGCACTCGCATTCATTATCTTGTGCTTCATTCCAATTGCAGATCCGGAGATTGGAAAGACCACCAACCAGACTGTCTTTGAGCATACGCCGTGGGCATTCCGCCACTTCGTGCTTGGCGTAATAGCCATTTTCCTCTATGTCGGTGTTGAAGTCGGCATTCCTGGCACATTGAATTTCTTCATTTCCGATACCGTCAACGGAGCCTTTTCAGGCGTTTCGGGTATTGTAAATGCCGCTGCCATCGGTGGCTTCATGGCCGGAACCTACTGGTTCCTGATGCTTGTCGGCCGTCTGTGCACCTCTTTTGTAGCCGACAAAATATCCAGCCGGACACTGATGATCATAGCCAACGGACTCGGTATGATATTCTTGATCTGTGCCATCTTCTTAGGTAAGTCCGTGTTTATTCATATGCCTGTGTTCACCGGATCATCTTTCCAGATGGTCGAAGTGCCCATTGCAGCCATGTTTATCGTGCTCTGCGGACTCTGCACATCAATCATGTGGACCAGTATCTTCAATCTTGCGACCGAAGGCTTGGGCAAATATACCGCACAGGCAGCCGGCATCTTCATGATGATGGTTGTAGGTGGAGGCTTGATGCCGCTATTGCAAAACTTCCTCGCAGACAACATCGGCTACCTGATGTCATATATCGTACCGCTCGTATCCATGGGTTATATGTTCGTCTATGCACTCATCGGCAGTAAGAATGTCAATCCTGAGATTCCGGTAGATTAATCGTTTTTTCCACCTATATTATAAAGGCCTGCAGTCGATTTGATTGCGGGCCTTTTTTAAAAAGTGTCAAAACAACACAATTATGCTATAAAACATATTCCCGACTCATACAACTTCATCAAAAAAGACGTACATTTACACCCAAATATAAATTACTAACTTAACATCTATCATTTTGATGAAGCGCATTAATCTTTTACGAATGACAGCAGGCGTTGTGACCGCTCTGCTTTCCGCATGTTCAGGGAACGGTAATCTCACAGTATCCGGGCTTGATCCGGCAGCCTTTGATTCGACCATCAATGGCAAGAAGACGCAGCTCTATATACTGAAGAATCAGAACGGAATGGAAGTCTGCATGACCAACTTCGGCGGTCGTGTCGTATCCCTGTGTGTACCGGACAAGAACGGCAGACCTGTCGATGTTGTCCTCGGCTACGACAATATCAGGCAATATGCCGATACGAAAAACTCTCCCAGCGACTACGGAGCCACGATCGGCCGCTATGCCAACCGCATCAACAAAGGCAAACTCACGATCGGCGGAAAGCAGATCCAGCTTCCGATCAATGACAACGGACACTGCCTGCACGGCGGTCCTACCGGATGGCAATATCAGGTCTACGATGCCGACCAGCCCAATGACACGACGCTCGTGCTGTCACTTCTCTCGCCCGACGGTGACAACAACTTCCCCGGCAACGTCAAGGTGACGGCGACATATACCGTAACCAGCAACAACACATTGGACTGTAAGTTCGAGGCGACCACTGATAAAGAGACCGTCATCAACATGTGCAACCATTCCTACTTCAATCTGACGGGCGACTTTGCGCAGCCGGGAACCAACATGGTGCTGTACATCAACGCAGACTATTACACTCCTTCGGATTCGACATACATGACGACCGGCGAGATCAAACCTGTGTATGGGACGCCGATGGACTTCACCAAGCGTCACCCACTTTATCAAACTATCGGCGACACTTCATGGCAGGACATCAGGAATGCCGGCGGTTATGACCACAATTGGTGCCTGAACACATGGAAGAACGGCAAAGGTGACGACACCCGGGTTGCAGCAAGTCTGTATGCTCCCAACACCGGCATTTACCTCGAGATGTTCACCAACGAACCCGGTGTTCAGTGCTATACCGGCAACTTCCAGGGCACGGGCATAGCCTGCAAGCATGGCATCAAATATCCGAAGCACGTTTCCGTATGCCTCGAAAGCCAGAAATACCCGGACTCTCCGAATAAGAAAAACTTCCCCTCTCCGTATCTGAAACCAGGGGAGAAATACTATAGCCACGTGGCATATAAGTTTTCCACAAAATAGAAACTACAACTATCTATCAATCACTAAAAACAATTCGATCAAATGCAACTATTAGATTGGCTTGTCATTGGAGTCTTCTGTTTGGCTCTCATTGGCATTGTCGTTTGGGTTGTCAGTCAAAAAAACAACGACTCAGCCGACTATTTTCTCGGTGGACGTGATGCTACATGGTTAGCAATCGGCGCTTCTATCTTCGCTTCCAACATCGGTTCTGAACACCTCATCGGCCTTGCAGGCTCGGGAGCTGCCTCTGGAATGGCCATGGCTCACTGGGAATTTCAGGGCTGGATGATTCTGATCTTAGGCTGGGTGTTCGTACCTTTCTATAACCGAAGCATGGTCTACACCATGCCCGAATTCTTAGAGCGCCGCTATAACGGGCAGAGCCGCACTATCCTTTCTGCCATTTCGCTGATCAGCTACGTGCTGACCAAGGTTGCCGTGACCGTCTATGCAGGCGGATTAGTGTTCCAACAGGTCTTCGGCATCAAGGAACTATGGGGCATTGACTTCTTCTGGATCGCCGCCGTGGGATTAGTGCTCATCACCGCTTTATATACGGTGTTTGGCGGAATGAAGTCTGTTCTCTACACCTCCGTGCTGCAGACGCCCATCCTCCTCTTGGGTTCGGCCATCATCCTCGTGCTTGGTCTGAAGGCCGTAGGTGGCTGGGACCAGCTCATGGACATATGCCGGATCCAGACGGTGAATGAATATGGCGATCACATGACCAACCTGATCCGCGACATCCGCGATCCTCAGTATCCCTGGTTAGGGGCCTTGGTAGGTTCCGCAGTGATCGGTTTCTGGTACTGGTGCACAGATCAGTATATCGTACAGCGTGTCCTTTCAGGTAAGAACGAACGGGAAGCCCGCCGCGGAACAATCTTCGGCGCTTATCTGAAACTGCTTCCGGTCTTCATATTCCTCATTCCCGGCATGATCGCCTATGCGCTCAACATCCAGCAGGGGGGCGGTTTTCTCCCTGTGGATGCAGCCGGAAAGGTCGTGACTGACGCCGCCTTCCCCACCCTCGTGGCCAAGCTGCTTCCGGCAGGTGTGAAAGGTCTGGTGGTCTGTGGCATCTTAGCTGCACTGATGTCCTCATTGGCATCGCTCTTCAACTCATCCTCCATGCTTTTCACGATCGACTTCTACAAGCGCCTCCGTCCCCAGACATCGGAGAAGAATCTTGTCCGCATCGGTCAGGTAGCCACCGTCGTCATCGTGATCTTAGGCATTCTATGGATCCCGATCATGCGGAGCATCGGCGACGTGCTCTACCTCTATCTGCAGGACGTGCAGAGTGTGCTGGCTCCAGGCATTGCAGCTGTGTTCATCTTAGGTGTCACCTGGAAGCGCACCACCGCCAAGGCAGGCCAGTGGGGACTGATCATCGGCATGATCATTGGCATGACACGCCTCGGAGCCAAGGTCTATTACATGAACGCGGAGAATGCCGCTCAGACTTGGTTCAAGTCGGTCTTCTACGACTTCAACTGGCTTTTCTTCTGCGGTTGCATGCTCGTTTTCTGCCTCATATGCGTCTTCATCATCAGCCTCTTGACCAAGGAGCCGGATCAAAACAAGATCCAGGGGCTTGTCTTCGGAACCTCCACGCCGGAGCAGAAGGCTGCCTCGCGCGCCAGTTGGAATAAATGGGACGTGCTCCACAGCTGCTTCATCTTGGCCATCACGGTCGTGTTCTACTGGTATTTCTGGTAAATGAAAATTCAAAATGAACAAATAGCTATGACTGATTTTTATGAACAATATGCCAAGGTCTGGGTTTCGGTCGACTGTATCGTATTCGGATTCGAACATGGCAAACTGAAATTGCTCGTCGGCAAGCGCCAGATGGATCCGGGACGAGGCGAATGGTCACTCTACGGAGGATTCGTAGCTCCCACCGAGAGCCTTGATGCTGCAGCCAACCGGGTGCTCTTCGACCTGACGGGATTGAAGAAACTATACATGAAGCAGGTCGGTGCCTACGGCGCAATCGACCGAGATCCGGGCGAGAGAGTGATCTCCGTGGCCTACTGCGCACTGATCAACGTGAAGGATTACGATGAAAGTCTGCGCGAGGAACACGATGTGCAGTGGATCAACATTGAAGAACTCCCGAAGCTGTATTCGGACCATAACACCATGGTTCGTGACGCCATCAAGCTCCTCCGCAGGCGGATCTCGACCGAACCGCTCAGCTTCAACCTCCTGCCCGACCTCTTCACGCTGACACAGTTGCAGCATGTCTACGAGGCTGTGCTGGATGAAGAGATCGACAAACGCAACTTCCGCAAGCGCATCAAGCAGATCGAATTCATCGAAAAGACCGAGCTTATCGACAAGAAAAGCTCGAAGCGCGGGGCTGCTCTCTATCGTTTCAATAAGAAAATGTATGCCGCCGACCCGACGTTCAAACTCTGACAGCGGACCGGCAATCGTAAAACATTCATTCACTATGCTTGAAGAATTAAAGGAAAAAGTGTTTCGGGCCAATCTCGATTTAGTCAAACACAACTTGGTCATCTTCACTTGGGGCAATGTGTCGGGCATCGACCGCGAGCGCGGATTGGTGGTCATCAAGCCCTCGGGCGTCGGTTACGGCGAGATGAAGGCATCGGACATGGTCGTCGTCGACTTGGCGACGGGCGCCGTGGTGGAAGGGGAGCTCAATCCGTCATCGGACACTCCGACCCACCTTGTGCTCTACCGCAACTTCCCCGAGATAGGTGGCATCGTCCATACCCACTCCACTTACGCCACCGCATGGGCACAGGCCGGGCGCGACATCCCCAATATCGGGACGACGCATGCCGACTATTTCCATGACGCCATTCCCTGCACGGCCGACATGACGGCTGATCAGATGGGCGAATATGAGCTGCAGACAGGCGTGGCCATCGTCGATCGCTTCCGCCAAGGCGGCATCAACCATGTCCATACGCCTGCCGTGTTAGTCAAGAACCATGGCCCCTTCTCCTGGGGAGGCGACGCCGATCAGGCCGTCTATCATGCCGTGGTGACCGAACAGGTGGCCAAGATGGCGTTCATCTCATTCGGAATCAACCCGCTGACAACGATGAACCCGCTCTTGGTGGAGAAGCATTTCTCCCGCAAACACGGCCCCAACGCCTACTACGGACAACCCAGGAAATGACCGCCGGAGGCATCCGCCAAAAGCATTTTGTACAGCTGCTCCGCGAATAAGTGTAAGATGCCGTCGGCAAAGGATAGCTCTCGGGCGCCCAAAGCTATCATCCGGGGCGCCCGGAGCTATCATCCGGAGCTCGAAAAGATATCATCCGCGCAGGCCGGAGTTTTGCTCTGCTGATAGCGGATTCTATAACAACAATCAAAAAAGGAATAATCAATTATGGTACAAGCATTTAAGAACTTTGAGGTATGGTTTGTCACGGGAGCCCAGCTCCTGTACGGAGGCGACGCCGTGACACAGGTCGACGGCCACTCCAAGGAAATGGTCGAAGGAATGAACAATTCAGGTCTCCTTCCCGTCAAGATCGTCTACGCCGGCACGGCCAACTCTTCGAACGAGGTAGCCGATGTCATGGCACGCGCCAATAATGACAAGAAGTGTATCGGCGTGATCTGTTGGATGCACACATTCTCACCGGCCAAAATGTGGATCAAGGGCATGCAGATCCTCCACAAGCCACTCCTCCACCTCCATACCCAGTACAATCAGCAGATCCCATGGGACACCATGGACATGGACTTCATGAACCTGAACCAGAGTGCCCATGGCGATCGCGAGTTCGGACACATCCTCTCGCGCCTCCGCAAGAACCGCAAGACGGTCATTGGCTATTGGAAAGACACCAAGACCCTGCAGCGCATCGCCGTCTGGGAGCGTGCATGCGCCGGATGGGCTGATGCTCAGGACTGTCTGATCCTGCGCTTCGGCGATCAGATGAACAACGTGGCTGTCACCGACGGCGATAAAGTGGCTTTCGAACAGGTACTGGGCTATCATGTCGACTATTGCCCCTTCTCCACCGTCATGGCTGAGTTCGACAAGGTGAGCGATGCCGACGTCGACGCCCTCGTGCAAGTCTACTTCAGCGAGTATGCACACGATGCGAAATTGGAAGATCCCACCACGACCGAGTATCGCAAGGTCTGGAACGCCGCCAAGGCCGAACTGGCCCTCCGTGCCGTACTGACCGCACACGGAGCAAAGGGCTTCACGACCAACTTCGATGACCTCGGCGACGAGAATGTGGAGCTTACCGGACACGGATTTGATCAGATTCCGGGTCTCGCATCGCAGCGGTTGATGAACGAGGGCTATGGTTTCGGTGCCGAAGGCGACTGGAAGAGCGCCTGCCTCTACCGCACGACCTGGTTCATGAGCCAGGGTCTCGAAGACGCAGGCACCTCGTTCCTCGAGGACTATACGCTCAACTTCGACGGCGACAACACCTCCATCCTCGAGGCGCACATGCTCGAGATCAGCCCCGCCATTGCCGAGGAGAAGCCCCGCTTGGAAGTTCACTTCCTCGGAATCGGTGTCCGCAAGACGCCGACAGCCCGTCTCGTCTTCACCAGCAGGCAAGGTCACGGCACCGCAGCCACCATCGTCGACATGGGCAACCGGTTCCGCCTGATCGCCAACGACGTGAACCTCATCAAGTCGAAGCCGCTGCCCAAACTCCCTGTAGCATCCGCCCTGTGGATCCCCGAACCGTCTTTCGAGGTCGGAGTCGGCTGCTGGATCAACGCCGGAGGCACCCACCACTCGTGCTTCAGCTTCGGCCTGACGGACGAATACTGGCGCGATTTCGGCGAGATTGCGGACATAGAGACCTGCATTATCAACAAGGACACCGACTACGAAGCATTCCGCAGGGAACTCCGCTTCAATGAAGTCTACTACATGTTGAACAAAGCCCTGAGATAAATTCCATCCCTCACGCCGTGGGGGAACAGTCCGGAGAGGCCACCATGCTGGCCTCTCCTTTTTCACTAATAACACCTATATACATGAAAACAGAACCCAAAACAGTCATCGAAGCAGGCAAGGCGATACTCGGAATCGAGTTTGGATCGACCCGAATCAAGGCCATTCTGATCGACCCGGACAACAAACCCATTGCCCAGGGCAGCCACACGTGGGACAATCAGCTGGTCGACGGATTGTGGACCTACAGCATCCAGGACATCTGGAGCGGTCTTCAGGATTGCTACGAAGACCTCCGCATCGACGTCCGCAAGCAGTATGACACGGAAATAGAGCAACTCGCAGCCATCGGAATCAGCGCCATGATGCACGGCTACATGGCTTTTGACGAGCAGGAAGAGATCCTCGTTCCCTTCCGCACATGGCGCAACACCAACACCGGGCAGGCTGCTGCCCGACTCTCCGAGCTGTTCAATTTCAACATCCCGTTGCGCTGGAGCATCTCCCATCTCTATCAGGCCATCCTCAATGAGGAGCCGCATGTCGGCAGCATCAATTATCTGACGACCCTCGCCGGCTATATCCACTGGCAACTGACCGGCAGCCGTGTGCTCGGCATAGGTGACGCTTCGGGCATGCTCCCCATAGACCCGGACACGCACAACTATGATGCGGAGATGGTGAAACTGTTCGATCAGCTCGTCGCCCCACGCGGATTCAGCTGGCAGCTGACCGATCTGCTGCCGCAGGTGCTGTCGGCCGGAGAGGCTGCAGGCACCCTGACGGAGAAAGGCGCACGGCTGATCGACCCGTCAGGCCATCTCCGTGCCGGCATCCCATTGTGTCCCCCGGAAGGCGATGCGGGCACCGGGATGGTCGCAACCAATGCGGTCAAGCAGCGCACAGGAAACGTATCGGCCGGAACATCGTCATTTTCGATGATCGTATTGGAAAAGAATCTCTCCAAGCCATACACCATGATTGACATCGTCACCACGCCCGACGGCAGCCCGGTTGCCATGGTTCATTGCAACAACTGCACCTCGGAGATCAACTCATGGGTCAATCTGTTCAAGGAATATCAGGAACTCATGGGCTTCCCTATTGACATGAACGAAATCTATACCCGTCTTTTCAATGCCGCTTTGGACGGAGATCCCGATTGCGGAGGCCTGCTCTCCTACAACTATCTCTCCGGTGAGCCGGTGACAGGGTTCGCCGAAGGACGGCCCCTGTTCGTGCGCTCGGCCGGCGACAGGTTCAATCTCGCCAACTTCATGCGCACCCAACTGCTGGCCGCAATCGGCGTGCTCAAGATCGGAAACGACATTCTCCTGAAGGAAGAGAAAGTCAACGTAGACCGCATCACGGGACACGGCGGCTACTTCACCACCAAAGGCGTGGGCCAAAGGATGCTCGCAGCAGCCCTCAATTCGCCCATCTCGGTGATGGAGACGGCCGGGAAAGGCGGCGCTTGGGGTATCGCCCTGCTGGCCGCATACCTTGTCAACAATGACCGGAGCCAATCGCTCGCCGATTATCTTGATACCAACGTCTTCGCCGGAGATACCGGGACAGAGGTCACTCCGCAGCCCGATGACGTCTCCGGATTCAACACCTACATCGAGAATTACATCACCGGACTGAATATAGAACATGCAGCCGTCAAATACAAAAGATCATGATGAACAGGCTAAAGCTATCTTCCGTGCTCTTCGCAGTTAGCGCCTGCTGCACGGTAAACGCACAGACAACGATCGCAACAGTGCATGCGGATCAGGGCACCAATAAGATCTATAAGGAGATCTACGGACAGTTTGCGGAGCATCTCGGCACCTGTATCTACGGCGGATTATGGGTCGGCCCCGCATCGACCATACCCAACACGAATGGATATCGCAACGATGTCCTGCACGCCCTGCAGGAGTTGAAAGTCCCCGTACTGCGTTGGCCGGGAGGATGTTTCGCTGACGAATACCACTGGATGGACGGCATCGGCCCGCAGAGTGAGCGTCCGAAGATGCAAAACAACAACTGGGGCGGCACGATAGAAGACAATTCGTTCGGCACCAACGAGTTCCTGAACCTCTGCGAGCTGATTGGGGCGGAGCCGTATATCAGCGGAAACGTCGGCTCAGGCACGGTTCAGGAATTGGCCAAGTGGGTTGAGTACATGACAAGTGACGGAGATACGCCGATGGCAAACCTGCGCCGCAAGAACGGAAGGGACAAGTCGTGGAACCTGAAGTATCTCGGAGTCGGCAACGAAAGCTGGGGATGCGGAGGACACATGACACCGGAATACTACAGTGACCTCTACCGCCGCTACTCAACTTACTGCCGCA
>JALFRV010000211.1 GCA_022778905.1 Prevotella sp.
CATCAGTTCGGTGACGCTGACCGTATCGTTTTCGTTGACGACAGGTATCACGCCATTGCGGATCATCACTTCCATGCAGGCCCGCTGGTTGAGGTATTCGCTCCGTGTGGCGAAGCTCTCCTTCATCGTGAGCACCTGTCCGATGTGGATATGATATTCACGGAAGAGGTCGTAGTAGAGGCCTATGAGCTTCACTTGTCCCAATGCTGAGTAGAGCTGGCGTTGCTCCACGCTGTCCAATCTCTTGTCTACCTTCAGTTCGTCGCGCCCACATGCCATGGCTCCCGATGACACGAGGATGACCTCAAACTGGTTTCTTTGCAGCCAGGCGATCTGGTCCACGATGGACGAAACCTGCGTGACGTCCAGTTTCCCGTCGTTTCTTGTCAGGACATTGCTGCCCACTTTCACTACGATCCGTGTCATTTTCCTTTCGTGAATACCTTCGTTCGACACTCCGCCGGCATCATTCCGCCTGCTTGCCTTGCTTGTCTTTCTCCCTGATCTCGACGCGGCGGATCTTCCCGCTGATCGTCTTGGGCAGTTCGTCGACAAACTCAATGACGCGCGGATACTTGTAGGGGGCCGTCTCATGCTTCACATGAGCCTGCAGATCTTTCACCAATGCGTCGCCGGCACGGTCCTTCCAGTCTTTCGCGAGCACGACTGTGGCCTTGACGACCATGCCGCGCACCGGATCCGGAACACCCGTCACGGCGCACTCGACCACTGCGGGATGGGTCATGAGCGCACTCTCCACCTCGAACGGACCGATGCGATAGCCCGAGCTCTTGATCACGTCGTCGGCTCTTCCGACAAACCAATAGTAGCCGTCTTCATCCCTCCAGGCGAGGTCGCCCGTATGGTAGACGCCGTTGTGCCATGCCTTCAGAGTCAGTTCCTCGTCGCGATAGTAGCCCTTGAAGAGGCCTACGGGCTTCTTGTCGCCAACCA
This sequence comes from Prevotella sp., assembly GCA_022778905.1. Lineage (GTDB taxonomy): Bacteria > Bacteroidota > Bacteroidia > Bacteroidales > Bacteroidaceae > Prevotella. The sequence continues at coordinate 955 of JALFRV010000211.1, forward strand.
ATACGCATATCTCCCCTTTCTCTCCGTCCTCGCAGGGGGTGCCATCCGACTTGAGAAGTGCGATCTCATATTGCGGGTTAGGCTTGCCCATGGAGCCCGGTTTGGGTTCCATCCAGGGGAAAGTGCCTAATGTCATGGTCGTCTCTGTCTGTCCGAAGCCTTCCATCATCTTGATTCCGGTCAGTTGGAAGAATTCCTTGTAGACTGCCGGTTCAAGCGCCTCGCCGGCCGTGGTGCAATATTTGAGCGCCGAAAGGTCATAGTCGGCGAAGTTTTCCTGAATCATGAAGCGGTAGATGGTGGGTGGTGCGCAGAATGAGGTGACACGGTATCGCTCCATGGCCCGCATGATCTTCTCGGCCGTGAACTTCTCATGGTCGAAGACGAAGACCGTCGCTCCGGCAAACCATTGGCCGTAGAGCTTGCCCCAGACGGCTTTTCCCCATCCGGTATCGGCCACGGTCAGATGGACGCTGTCAGCGTTGAGGTTGTGCCAGAAGACACCTGTGGTCAGATGTCCGAGTGCATACAGGAAGTCGTGAGCCACCATCTTCGGCTCGCCGCTGGTCCCGCTGGTGAAGTACATGAGCATTGTATCCTCGTTGGTGTTGACGTGCTCGGGCCGCCGGAACGCGGGGGCGAGTGGCCATTCCTTATGCCAGTCGTGGAAACCTTCGGCCACCGGCTTGTCCTGTTCGATGATCGAGTTGACGGCGACCAATGTCCTGACGGTCGGACTTGCGTCCATAGCGGCCTTGATCTGTGCCGTCACGTACTCGTCATTGCAGCAGATGATGGCTTTGACGGATGCCCTTTGGTTGCGGTATTCGATGTCTTTGGCCGTGAGCATGTGTGTCGCCGGGATGGCCACGGCGCCGATCTTGCAGAGCGCGAGCATGCTGAGCCACCACTGATAGTGGCGCTTGAGGATGAGCATCACCTTGTCGCCGTGGCCGATGCCGAGGCTTTGGAAGTAGGCCGCGGTGCGGTCCGTCTGTTCCTTGAGGTCCGCGAAGGTGGCCTTGACTTCCTCTCCGCGCTCGCTGGTCCACAGCAGGGCGAGCTTGTCAGGGCGCTCTTCGGCCCAGGCGTCCATTACGTCGTAGGCGAAATTGAAGTTTTCCTTGATGATGAAATGCAGCTGCTGCTTGAAGTCTTCCTCTGAAGTGAAGGCCGTCTGCGTAAGAAATCGTTCTATCATTGTTTCGGTCCTCCTATAATACTACGCACAGAAACTGGCATGGCTGATCGCCGATGGCGCGCATGCAGTGCAGGTTGTTTGAGTCGAAATAGATGCTGTCGCCGGGGTTGAGGACGAGGACTTTCTCGCCGATGGTGATTTCGAGCACGCCACTGATCACCATATCAAACTCCTGACCTTCGTGGGCGTTCTTGCTGTGGTTTGTTCCGTCGGGCAGGGGATCGACGGTCACCATGAAGGGATCGGCCTTGCGCCCGCGGAACCCGCTTGCAAGGCTCTGGTATTTGTAGTCTTTCCGCCGGTTGACACTGAGTCCCTGATCCTTGCGGGTGACGAAATAGGTGCTCATGCGAGGCTCTTCGCCGAACATCAGGACATCCAAGGAGATGCCGTATCGCTTTGCGATGCGCGAGAGGCGATAGACGCCCGGGTCAGCCTCTCCCGACTCGATCCGCTCGTAGTGGTCTAATGTGATTTCACAAAGATCGGCTACTTCCTGTGCCGGAATGTCAAGGACCTCGCGCAATCCTTTCAGTCTCTGTCCGATTTGCTTGATTGATTCTTCCATTGTGTGATAAATATATGTCAATAACTGACCCCAAAATTACGAATTATATTTGGAAAACGGGCATGTGGCTGCCAATTTGTGCGATGAGGAAAGAAATCGCTTCCACCTTGCGCTCTCCGTTGCTGGGGCACGGCCAGGCGTCAGACGGTCATTTGGCAAGTCCGGCCTTGAGTCCGCGGATGACGGCGCTGGTGAATCCGGCGTGCTCCATTTCGTTGAGTCCGCGTATGGTCAGACCTCCCGGCGTGGTCACTTTGTCGACTTCGGACTCCGGATGCGCGTCGCCGTTCTCAAGCAGCGTGACGGCCCCCTTGACGGTCTGCATGACGATTCGCTTGGCAATGTCGGCCTTGAAGCCTAATTCCACGCCGCCCTCAGATGCCGCGCGGATGTAGCGCAAGGCGTAGGCGATGCCGCATCCGGCCAATGCGGATCCGGCCGACATGTGCTGCTCGTCGGTGACGAGTACGCTGCCGAGGTCGCTGAAGATGGCTTCGACGGTGGAGAGCCGGTCCTGTGCCTGCCTGTCGGCAGCGATGAAGGTCATCGACTGCTGATGGGCGATGGCGATATTGGGGCCGACCTGGAAGACGGGGGGCAGCTTGCCGTCCTTGCTGAGCCACTCATGGAGTTGCGCGAAGGTGGTCGAGGCGGCCATGTTGAGGATGGTCTGGCGCCGGTAGTCGAGTTCGGGCTTGATCTCGCGGATGACCTCCTCGATGAGCCAAGGCTTGACGACGAGGGTGACGAAGTCGGCTCCGATGACGGCTGCCTTGTTGTCCGTGGTGACGGTGGCGCCCATCTCGGCAAAGCGTTTCAACTTGGCGTCGTGCGGATTGGCCACGGTGACATCTGCCGCACTGAACACATTTCCTTTCAGCAGGCCCTCGGCGAATGCGCCGCCCATCTCGCCTGCTCCGATAATAGCTATTTTCATAGGTCTTTATACCTTTTCACAGTTTTACCTTCTTGCCTTTTCCAAGGCAGTCTTACCATTTTACTTTTTTACCTTTTTACCTTTTCAAGACCCGTGAGAGACGGCTGATGAAGTCGTCTGCCTCATCCTTCGTGAGCACCAACGGGGGCAGGATGCGGAGCATGTCTGTCGATGCGCCGCCGGTGAAGCAGTGTTCATCATAGATGAGGCGGGTGCGGACGTCCTTCTGAGGGATGTCCATGACGACGCCGATCATGAGCCCCCGGCCACGTACCTCCTTGATGTGCGGCTCGGAAAGCTGCAGCTCGCGCAGGCGGCTGAGAAAATATTCGCCCACCTCGTGCGCATTGTCCACCAAGTGTTCCTGCTCGAAGACATCGAGAACGGCTAAGGCTGCGGTGCACGCCAGATGGTTGCCGCCGAAGGTGGTGCCCAATTGGCCGTAGACGGGTTTGAGTGTCGGGGCGATCAGCACACCGCCCATGGGGAAGCCGTTGGCGATTCCCTTGGCCACGGTGATCAGGTCCGGGCGGATGCCGAGCCACTGATGGGCGAAGAACCGGCCGCTGCGGCCGTAGCCGCACTGGATCTCATCGCAGATCAGCAGGGTGCCGTTGCGGCGGCAGGCTGCCTGCAGGCCCTGTGCGAAGTCGCCAGTCGCCATGTTCACTCCACCGACGCCCTGGATGCACTCGATGATGCAGGCGCTGACATCGCCCTTGTCCAATTCGCGCTCCCATGCCTCAAGGTCATTGAGGGGGAGGAAGGTGACATGGCCGTTGTCGTTGACCGGCGCGACGATCTTCGGATTGTCGGTTGTCTCGACGGCGAGCGAGGTGCGTCCGTGGAAGGCTTTTCCGGCTGCGAGGATGCGCTTGCGGCCGGTGTGGAAGGATGCCAACTTGAGGGCATTCTCGTTGGCTTCGGCTCCGCTGTTGATCAGGAAGAGCTGATAGTCCTCATATCCGCTGAGCTGCCCGAGGCGTTCGGCCAGACGGATCTGAAGCGTGTTGATGACAGAGTTGCTGTAGAAACCGAGCTGGTGGAGCTGACTTGTCATCAGCTCCGTGTAGTGGGGGTGGCTGTGTCCGATGCTGATGACGGCGTGACCGCCATAGAGATCGAGGTATGCCTGGCCCTTGTCGTCCCAGACTTTGCAGCCTTCGCCCTTCACGATGTTGACGTTGAAGAGCGGGTAAACGTCAAATAAATTCATGATTTTCTATTGTTTGCTTTCTCGATGTGACAGATGCTCTCTGCGGGGATGATTTTTGCGGTCTGCGCAGAGCTATGCTTTCGGGCCTCAAGAGCTATGCTTTCGGCGGCCCATATGATAGCTTTGGAGCGTCCAAAGCTATGCTTTGCGGACGGCGTCTCTGTGGTCCGTCTTTCAGAAGGCTGACGCCTTGATCCGAAGCCCCGTTGTTTC
>JALFRV010000262.1 GCA_022778905.1 Prevotella sp.
GAAGAGTTCTTTGAAGGTTACGCAACGCGCAGAAGGATAATGCAGTAGATAACTAACTAAATCGTAACCTATTACTATCAAGAGCAATTAACCTACGCTCATTTCCAATAAATTACACTCTTTTCGTAACTTCAACATGCAAAGATACAAAAAGTTTAGATACGGTCACCGAAAGATGCCCAAAATATTTTCAACTCTTTTCCGCAGCCGATTTCCCTCCTCGCCCTTTCCGCAGCCCCAGCATAAAAGCACATGGTCCGGCAGGGCTTTCTCCCCGTTCCCGACACGGTCCGCACAGCTGTCAAACGATATTTTTCGGCGTTTCAAAGACCATTTCTTCGTGATTCTCAGAATTCTATTATAACTTTGCAACAGCGTATACAAAAACCACAAAGATGAAAGAACTTGCTTTAAAGTACGGATGCAACCCCAATCAGAAACCATCACGCATCTACATGGAGGACGGCGAGCTGCCCGTCGAAGTATTGAACGGCCGGCCCGGCTACATCAATTTCCTCGACGCGCTCAACAGCTGGCAGCTCGTCAAGGAGCTGAAAGCTGCCACCGGCATGCCTGCCGCCGCCTCGTTCAAACACGTGTCCCCGGCCGGCGCAGCAATCGGACTGCCCCTGAGCGAGACGCTCAAGAAGGTCTATTTCGTAGACGATGTGGAGATGGAACTCACCCCCTTGGCCTGCGCCTATGCCCGGGCGCGCGGTGCTGACCGCATGTGCTCCTATGGCGACTATGTGGCCTTGAGCGACGAATGCGACGCAGCCACTGCCACGCTCATCAAGCGCGAGGTCAGCGACGGTGTCATCGCACCCGGCTATACGCCCGAAGCCCTCGCCATCCTGCAGCAGAAAAGGCGCGGCACATACAACGTCATCCGCATCGATCCCGGCTATCAACCGGCGCCCGTCGAGCACAAGCAGGTGTTCGGCATCAGCTTTGAGCAGGGACGGAACGAGATCCGATTGGACGATCCGGCACTCTTCACCGTCCGCCCGACGCAAAATAAGGACATCCCGGACAATGCGCTCCGCGACCTCATCATCAGTCTCATCACGCTGAAGTATACCCAAAGCAACAGCGTGTGCTATGTGAAAGACGGTCAGGCCATCGGCATCGGGGCCGGACAGCAGAGCCGCATCCACTGCACGCGTCTGGCAGGCAACAAGGCCGACACATGGTGGTTGCGACAGTGCCCGAAGGTGATGGACCTGCCGTTCAGGCCGGACATACGCCGCGCCGACCGTGACAACACCATCGACGTCTACATCTCCGACGAGCAGGACGACGTGCTTCGGGACGGCACGTGGCAGCAGTTCTTCACCGAGCGGCCAGCTGTCTTCACCGCAGAGGAGAAGCGCGCCTGGATCGCACAGAACAAGGGTGTCGCCCTCGGATCAGATGCATTCTTCCCGTTTGGCGACAACATCGAACGCGCACACAAGAGCGGCGTGGAATATATCGCACAGGCAGGCGGCTCGATACGCGACGATCATGTCATCGCGACATGTGACAAGTACGGCATCGCCATGGCGATGACCGGCGTCCGTCTGTTCCATCACTAAACATCTGCGCATCTTCCCATCTGCTCCGGCAGGCGGATGGGAAGAGCTGACGACTGCCAACCTGCCGCAACAATGACAACATGAAACCGGAAAACAAGAAAACTTTCCTCAAAGGATTGATCATAGGAGTGGTCATGGGGACTGCTGCAGCCCTCTTATTTTACCTAAAACAAGGCACGTAATGGATGATTTTGACCAGATATTAGAAGGCGGCATCGTCTTCAAAGGGGCACCGAAAGACGGCCCGAAAGACGAGGGCAAGGTGAAGACCAAGGCCAAGAAGAAAAAGTATATCACCGGTGCGCACGGATCAGGAAGCGCGCGACAGAAAGCCAAATACCGCGAAAAAAGGGCCAACAGGCACAAAGGGAAATAACGGCCTGCCCCACATACCATGACAGGATAAAGGGGAAACGGCACGATTGTGTCGTTTTCCACCCATGTACATGATTTATTAGCAACCTCCTCAGCGGAATGCAGGGGCGGGCATTGTGCCCGTCCGCGGCAGAAACAGAGGCCATACATTCAGCATAATGGGTTCTTGGCGGGTGGATCCACGTATCCGCCCCTACGAGAAATGAATGTATTCGGGCCGTCCATGGCGTACCATTGCCATATCGGATTGCTTAGTTGCGGACGGGCACAAGGCCCGCCCCCGCATTCCATCCCATGAAAATCTGAACCCGACACGCAAAATATGACCAGTAAAAAATATTGAAACAAATAAGGTAAAATTCTCTTATTTAAAAGAAAGGAGCATACTGTTGAAAAAGTATAATTATTCAACAGCCATCACAGACGCTATAGGTGCCCGGCGCATATGATAGCTTTCGGCCGCCAAGAGCTATGCTTTGGGCGGCCGAAAGCATAGCTCTTGACCGCCCAAAGCATAGCTCTGCGGAAGGCAGAGAATTGATGTCGGAAATGCGCCTTATCCGGCTTTCTTTTTCGAAGAGATGCCACCGCCTCGACGCAGGGTCAGTGTGGCAGACTGAAGGCATCGTTTAGCATGGTTGAAAAGGATGGCGGGATTGAACTTGCGGCCTTTGAAGAGAGTCTCAAAATGCAGGTGCTCGGTGGTCGCGCGACCCGTGCGGCCTGTCAGCCCGATCACTTCGCCGGCCTTGACCTGCTGCCCTACGCGGACCAGATTCTTGCTCTGGTGGCCGTAGAGCGTCTCGAAACCATACGCATGACGGATGACTATGCAGTTGCCATAGCCCGAGAAGCGGCCCGACCGGGTCACTACACCGTCGAAAGCGGCTACAATCTTGTCGTTCGGACGCGTCTTCATGTCCACGCCCGAGTGGCATCGCCGACCGCCATAGTCGCTGATCACATGGGCTCCGGGCAACGGGTAGGCCCAGTGCGTGTTGCCAATCTGCTCAAGATCCAACTTGAATGTGGTGCTCGTCAGGAACGGATCGTCGTCCACGGACGATGGATCCAGACTGGACTCCGGCATCGTCTCCTTCCGGTTGACGGCCAAGCTGACACGCGCACCCGACTTCCTGAAGACCACCAGCTGCTTGCGCAGACGATGGCTCCGGCTGTCGATGAGGATCTCGGGATTGACTTTTGCCCCGTTGACCATGATCGAGAAGAGACAGAAGATGCGCTTGCCCTCACCGCCGACGATGGCAATGGTCTGGCCGGCTTTCACCTTCTGTCCCACCTTGACCAAGTTCTGGGCATTGCGGCCGTATACCGTTTCCAAGCCGTTGTCATGTCTGACGACGATGACATTGCCATATGTGGCGAAGCTGCGTGACAGGCGGACGGTGCCGTCAAACATCGCCTTGACGGCATCGCCGGATGAAGTGACGATCTCAAGATCGCTTCCTCCGCCGGCAGTCTCAACCTTTCCGACAGGCAGGGGAAATGAGTAGCCGGCATCGGAAAGCGTTCCGAAGTCGACCTGAAAAGCGTTGGAGCGACTGAAGAGACCCGGTGTCTCGATGCTGATCTGCTGCTGCTCGGCCGGAGTGAACACGTCCTTGGCCACCATCACCGAAACGACGAGGACGGCAAAAAGCAAGGTCAGCAGAAGGGTACGGATGGAATGCGTCATAGATATTCAGTTTTTAAGGTTGATTACTTCAACAGGATCCCGGTGTAGATGCGCCCCGAGTCGATGCCTAAGCGGCGGGCCGAGAAATAGAGATCGGCATTGTCATAGGTGCAGACGTCGGACATGCGGATGTGATCCGGGGCCACACCGGCCTCCTCGAGCTGGATCCTGTTGCACGCCGGAAGGTCAATGTGCCACTTGTCCGTGCGCCGCGCGATCCGTTCCATGTCGAAACCGGCCTCGGCAAACTGTGCATAGACTTCGTCACCGACCTCAAAGCGTGCCAGCGAAATGCCCGGACCGATGACCGCCTCGAGCGTTGCGGGATCGGTGAGGAAGGCTGCCCGCATCTCGGCCACCATCTTCTGTACGATGCGCTGCAGCGTTCCGCGCCAACCGGCATGGACGGCAGCCACCGCATGACGGACCGGATCATGGAGCAGGACCGGTATGCAGTCGGCAGTGGAGACACCGACACACGTGCCCGGCAGGGCAGTCAGCACGCCGTCAACGCCATCGAGCAGCATGCGCTTGACTGTTTCGGGCAAGCCGAAGAACTCCGGTCCGATCTGCCGGAGCTCCGTCCCGTGGACCTGATGGGGAATGATGAGCCGCTCGGTCGCGATCCCAAGGCTGTCGGCCAAGGCCTCGCGGTTGGCCCGGACCGCATCGGCGCTGTCGCCGCAGAAGGCGTTCACGTTCATCGAAGCATACAGGCCCTCGCTGCATCCGCCCTTCCGGGTGGTGCTGAAGGCCACGGCGCCGTCGCCCAAGTCATAAGGAGTCAACACAGGTTTCATCATCCGGCCGTCACGCTTCAATATATTCAAAGTCTTCCAAGTCGTCGACTGTGTCTTCGTCGATATCCTCCACGATCTCCACTTCCTCGTCGGCGCCCTCCTCGACCATCTCCGCAGCCAGGACGGAGATGTCCTTGTCGCGGTGCACGAGCGTGTCCTCGGCCGTGATGGCCTGCAGTTTGTTGCTCTCGCTGTTAAGCTCCCGCCACAGCACATCTTTCAGTTCGTCGAGCCCCTGACCCGTTACGGACGAGATAAAGACCACGGGCAGATCGTCCGGAAGCGTCTCGTGAAGCATCGTGATCAGCTCTTCGTCGAGCAGATCACATTTGGTCACGGCCAAGATGCGATGCTTGTCGAGCATGTCGGGATTGAATTTGGTCAGCTCGTTGAGCAGCACCTCATAGTCGTGCTTGATGTCATCGGTGTCGCCGGGGACCATGAACAGCAGGAGCGAATTGCGCTCGATGTGGCGCAG
>JALFRV010000268.1 GCA_022778905.1 Prevotella sp.
CGACACGGAGAACTGCGACTTCAGCTCTTTAGTCAGCTTGGACTTGTCTCCCAAGGTCATCGCAGCCACCAAGGCGAGCTGCCCGTCATCAAGTCCGAGCCGGCTGAAGCGTTTCACCAACGAAGCCCGAAGCTGCAAAGCCCGCAGCCGCGTGCGCTCCAAGCGGGAAAGGGAGGTCAGGTCTATGGCGGCCTTATGCCACGAACGATGGTGGATGAAGGTCTGTCCGGCGAATCCGTGTACGCTTGCCCAGCGCCGGTAATCGAAGTTCGAGGCAGACGGAAAGTTGGTCGGGGCACGCAACACGGATCGTGCAACGATGCCATCCCCCACCCCAATCCGTTGCCAATGCCCCGTGACCGTGTCGCGGAGGATGGATGCCTTCAGACGGAACGGACGTTGCGCCGAAACCACAATCAGATCACAGCGGAGCGTCTTGCCATGAATCTCCGGCTGAGAGGCTATCACTGCCTCATAGACAACTTCCCGCCGAGGGAGCTCGACGACATTCCGGCGCTCGCGGATCGTGACGGTCGCGGCGCCCACAAGGAAGGCTGATCCCATCAGGAGCAGGCTCTCACGGCGGTCGCGGAAGCGGAACACGGCGGTCGGAATCAGCAGGACCGCCAGCAATGCCGGCCACACACAGACCGGAACTGCACGCCATGTCAGGTCGCCGGCCATAATGCCGAGGATCAGCATCAGGACAACGCGCACGGCAGGATATAGCTGTATTTTCCGATAAGGAATCATGGCTGTCTCATGGTATGACCGTTTCTACAACAGACAAAAATACATCATTCCATCCGAATATGCAAGACTTCACGGATGAATCTAACCTGCAACTATGCAATCAGTTATTTGGCGTTTCGGCTAAAAATACGTACCTTTGCCCCATGATATTCTTTTTCTCCGGAACAGGCAATACGGAGTGGGCGGCGAAGACCATCGCCGATGCGCTTGATGATGTGCTCGTGTCAATCCCCGAAGCACTGAAGGGCGACTGTCACTATAGGTTGCAGGCGGACGAGCGGATCGGATTCTGTTTCCCCGTGCATGGCTGGCGAACGCCGAAGATCGTCCGTCAGTTCATCAAAAGGCTCCATCTTACGCCTCATGGCGACAATCCCCCTTTCACTTATGCAGTCTGCACGGCCGGCGACACGATCGGAGAGACGATGGACCTGCTGCGCCAGGAACTCTCGGAGCGCAATCTTCCGCTCTGCTCCGCCTACAGCCTGCTCATGCCCGAATCCTATGTGGGACTCCCGTTCATGGATGTCGACACGAAGGAAAAGGAACTCAGCAAGAAAGAAACGGCCGCCCGGCAGCTCGCAGAGATCATCCCACAGCTGCGCGGCAGACAACAGGGTATCTTCCGACTGGTCAGAGGACGATGGCCGAAGACCAACAGCCGGATGCTCGGCGCATTCTTTGAAAACGTCCTCATCACCGATTCCCCGTTCCGGGTTGTCAGCAGCCGCTGCGTGAAATGCGGCATCTGCGCCGACGTATGTCCCGTCGCCGACATCAGAGGCGGCCTCGGGCTGGAGCCGGAATGGAAACACGAGGGCAGCTGCCTCAGCTGCTTCGCATGCTATCATCACTGTCCGCACCATGCCATCGAATACGGCGGACGCACCCGACACAAGGGACAATACTTCTACAACAGACATCAGCGCTGACCGGAGGACAACGCCTCCTCCACGGAACTGCGGCTGAAGACAAACAAAAACAATCAGATAACAAGATGAAAAGATTATTACTTCTTACACTGACCATGATGACGGTCATCATGATGCATGCTGCCAAGGCGCACAGGGCACCTTTCCCCGTCACACAGCCTGACGGTACGACGCTCACGGTCAGACTCTATGGAGACGAGGACCTGCACTGGTACACCACGCTCGACGGTGTGATGCTTGCGCCGGTGGGCAAGGCTTTCTATGTGGCCCGCGTGCTGCAGGGTGCGCTTGAACCGACAGCGCAACTCGCACACGAAGCCTCCGAACGGTCGGAAACAGAGAGGCAGCTGATCGATCAGCAGGACAAGTCGCTGTTCTTCGACCATGCTGCGGCTGCCAAACAGCATCGGGCGCAGTTGCGGGAGCCCGTGGTCTCGAGCCAGACCACATTCCCTCACACCGGCTCTCCCAAGGCGGTGGTCATCCTCGTGCAGTTCAAGGACAAGCCGTTCACGGTTCCTGACCCCCGCAAGTCTTTCGAACAATACCTCAACGGCACTGGTGCGCCGCAGGAATACGGCAACGGTGAAAGCTACAACTACAGCAGCGTGAAGCAATACTTCACAGACATGAGTTTCGGACAGTTCACCCCTCAGTTTGACGTATACGGCCCCATCACGGTCTCAGACACACTGGGCTATTATGGAGGAGGGGCAAATGGCTCCGGCGAAAAGCACCGCCAGCTGATGCAGGAGGCCTGCGACAGCTTGGAGAAGAACAGTCTGATCGACTTCAGGCAATATGACAGCAACGGCGACAACTACATCGACTTGGTCTATGTCATCTATGCCGGCTACGGCGAGAGCTTCGACGGCGCGCCCAACACGCTCTGGCCCAAGTCGTTCAACTTAGGCTACAAGACGCAAAGCGGGCTATACGCAGGCCGCTGCGGCATCAACAACGAGCTGATGTCACCGCAGGCGATGATGCCGGACGGCGTCACTCCGCGCATCAATGGCATCGGCCTCTTCTGCCATGAGTTCTCCCACTGCCTCGGACTGCCCGACTTTTACCCGACCACTACGTTCTCCGATTCCACTCAATACGACAATCAGGGCATGGAAGACTGGGACTTGATGGACAACGGAGAATACACCAACAACGGCTATCATCCCACTGCCTACACGGCATGGGAACGCGAAGCAATGGGCTGGATCACCATTGACACGCTGAAGACGGAACAGCAGATCACGCTGCAGAATATCGACGAAGGCGGCAAAGCCTATCGCATCATGAACGATGCCGATGATTCGGGCCAGGAATATTATATCGTGCAGAACATCCAGAACACGGGTTGGAACACGCGACTCGCCGGTCACGGCATGCTCGTCTACCACGTGAAATACAACGCCACTACGTTTTCGCTGTCTTCAAATACCGTCAACAACGTGGCCGGAAGCCCTGGCATGACCGTCATTCCAGCCGACGGGCTGCTCCGCAGTTCCTATCGGATCGACGAAGTCATCGACGGCGTCAAGCTCACCAAACAGCTTTATTTAGCCCAGATCGCAGGAGATGCCTTCCCGGGAACCTCTTCTGTCACGCAGCTGACGGACGAGTCGGGCATCGTGAACTATGCTCCCTGGACGGGCGGACAGCTCGGAAAGCCTATCTACAACATCAAGGAGGCTGACGGCGTGGTCACGTTCGACTTTATGAAGGACTACACCGCGACGGCCATCCTACCGGTCTGGAACGATGGCTCGGACACTTCGGCTGCCAATGCCCCCATCTATTCGATTGACGGACGGTATGTGGGCAATGACCCGACGACACTTCCCAAGGGGCTCTATATCAGGAACAACCGCAAGTTTGTCATCCGATAAGCCGGCCGGGGCTTTCACCCGACAGCTCCAAAATACAACAGCCTATGGACAAAGAATGCCCATGGGCTGTTTTTGTTTATCCCCCCGAAACCACCATCAGAAAGGGTTCTCAGACGGTTTCCGATGCTCCTTTAAACCGACTGCAAACAGGTGCCGAAAACACATCATTCATATGGCTTCCGCATATGATAGCTTTCGGGCGCCGATATGATAGCTCTTGGCCGCCCATATGATAGCTTTCGACGGCCGAAAGCATAGCTCTGCGCAGGGCATATGAGCCTCCACGCGTAACCGTTTGATAATTAACAGATTAAGCTATCTGACCTGTTGGGCAAAAAAATAAGCGCCCGGTGCAATCACCGGACGCCTTATTCTTAACGGACGAGGTCAGTCTCCTGACGGGACCGACGGCTTCTGACTATGCTTCAGCTGGTGCCTCTGCAGCCTCCTGCTGCGGAGCCTCCACTACGGGAGCAGCAGCTTCCTCTGCCGGAGCAGCCTCAGCGGCTGCCTGTGCTTCGGCCTCAGCCTTGGCGGCAGCCTCAGCAGCCTTCTTCTCGGCTACTTTCTTGGCAATAGCCTCGTTCACTTTCTTTTCAGCTTCCAGGCCCTTTGTAGCAGCTTCCTTGCGTGCCTTGGCATCCTGGTCGCGCACTGCGTCGTTCTTCTGAACCTTCTCAGTCTTCCAAGCATCAAACTTCTGCTGGCATGTTGCCTCATCAAAGGCACCCTTCTTGACGCCACCACGGAGGTGCTTCATCAAGTAGACGCCCTCGCTCTTGAGAATGTTGCGAACGGTGTCTGTGGGCTGTGCGCCGGTCTCTACCCAATAGAGGGCACGATCGAACTTTAAATCAACAGTTGCCGGATTGGTGTTCGGGTTGAACGTACCAATCTTTTCTACAAATCTACCATCACGTGGTGCTCTCGCATCAGCAATCACAATGCTGTAAAAAGCATATCCCTTGCGACCGCCGCGCTGCAATCTGATTTTTGTTGCCATTTAAAATTTATCTTTAATTAGTTATGAATTAAGTTCATCTATCTCGTAGATGAGAGTGCAAAGGTACACATTTTCGGCGAACTGCCGGAGCCTGCCGGGCAGAAACACATATCTGTTAAGGATTATTAATAATTGACAGTCCCCTGGTAACTGTTCAGCGGTGATAGCCTTCTTGACAGATGTGCACAGTCACCATGTCAACTTCACCGGCCGAGGAACATATGTTCATCGCCCATTTAAGTTAACTTCATCGGCCAATGAACATATGTTCATGATGATGCCTGATTTTCTTCGCGACCATGCCTGATTTTACTTCACACGGTTTGGGAGGTTGCTACTGAATTGGTTTACATGTACTTTACTTTGTTCCTGAAAAGCTTTACACTTCCGGTTAAATTCCACGGTGATTACCGCTGAACAGTTACGTCCCCTGTCAGCAGCCTGTTCCGGAAAAAGCAGGAGGTGGAAGCCCCTGTTGCAGGCCGTCCACCTCCTACCGGCATGTTGCCATGATGATCACATCACCCCATCATCACGCAACTTCAGCTGCCACTTCCAGGCCGTGGCAAGCACATCACCCAACGGCGTTTCTGCTTTCCAGCCAAGCACCTTGTTGGCTTTCGTGCAGTCGCCCCAGATCTTCTCGATGTCTCCCTCCCGACGCGGGCCGAACTGCCAGTTGAGCTTTACACCGGTGGCTTCTTCAAAGGTCTTGATCACCTCAAGCGTCGAGTTGCCGTGTCCGGTGCCCACATTGAAGTATTCAATCGGATCGGTGTCCTGATCCAATACGCGGGTCATCGAAACCACATGGGCCTTCGCCAAATCGACGACATAGATGAAGTCGCGGATGCAGGTGCCGTCCGGCGTATTGTAATCATTGCCGAATACGGTCAGCTTGGGACGGATGCCGATGGCCGTCTGGGTCACGAAAGGAATGAGATTGGCAGGCACTCCGTTAGGCAGCTCACCGATCAAGCCCGACGGATGGGCGCCAATCGGATTGAAATAACGCAGCACAATACTCTTGATATTGGCTCCGCTGTGGATGTAGTCATAAATAATCTGCTCGTTAATCTCCTTGGTATTGCCGTAGGGAGATGTCGCTTTCTGATGCGGCGCATCTTCCGTGACAGGCAGGTTCTCCGGATTCGGCTGGCCGTAGACGGTGCAGCTCGAGGAGAAGATGATACCCTTGACGCCGTATTGTGGCATCAGTTCCAAGAGATTAACCAATGAAACGATATTGTTCCGGTAGTAAAGCAAAGGCTTCTGGACACTCTCTCCGACCGCCTTTGAGGCCGCAAAGTGGATGATTCCCACAATGCCGGGATACTTCTGGAATACCTTTTCGGTAGCCTCCTTATCCTGAAGATCCACCTTTTCGAATGCCGGGCGCACGCCAGTGATCTGCTCAATGCCATCGAGCACTTCGATTTTTGAATTACTCAGATTGTCAATGATGACGACATCATAGCCTGCCTGCTGCAATTCCACGGTCGTATGGCTTCCAATGAAACCCGTACCGCCAGTTACCAAGATTCTCTGTTTCATAGCTGTAAATTATTTATATAATAGGTACTCTATTGGAATGGTGACAGGATGGGATGATGACGGGAGATGGGGGGATGAAAGGAGGAGAAGAGGAAAGGATGGCATTGGACCTGCGAATACTCACGCCCGATCCCCCATCAGCTTCTCATCCCGTCATCTTCTCATCATCCTCATCATCTCATCATCCTCTCATCATCCCGTCACTTCAACCCAAAGAGGGTGCTCAACCCGCCCTGCAGACCGCTGAAGCCCATGAACGCGAGGCTCAACAAGCCTGCTGTGACAAGCACGATGCTCATGCCTTGCATGCCTTTAGGTATCCTGACCAACGCCTGCTGCTCACGCAAGCCGGCGAAAATGATCAACGCCAGCGCAAAGCCGAGTGCCGTAGAGAAGGCATAGACCACGCTCTCGAGCAGGCTATAGTCTTTCTGGATGACAAGGATAGCCACACCGAGCACGGCACAGTTGGTCGTGATCAGCGGGAGGAAGATGCCAAGCGCCTGATACAAAGCCGGTGAGACCTTCTTCAGGATGATCTCTACCATCTGCACAAGGGCGGCAATCACCAAGATGAAAGAAAGCGTCTGCAAATACTGGAGACCGAAAGGATCCAGCACGAAACGCTGCACGGCCCAGGTGACAATGGTGGCCAGCGTCAGCACGAAGGTCACAGCGGCGCCCATTCCCAATGCCGTATCAATCTTCTGAGATACGCCCAAGAACGGACAGATGCCCAAAAACTGGGACAGAACGATATTGTTGACGAATATCGCAGATATGAATATTAACAGATACTCCATGATTATACCTTTCTCATTTTATTAAAGATCGCAACCAAATAACCCAATGTCAGGAAGGCTCCCGGCGGGAGTACAAACAGAAGGACATTCGTTGTCTCGGGCAAGAGCTGCACGCCGAACAGGCTTCCGGCACCAAGCAGCTCACGCAGCGACCCCAACAGCGTCAGGGCGAAGGTGAATCCGAGACCGATGCCGAGACCGTCTACGATACTGGCCAACGGCGTATGCTTGCACGCAAAGCTCTCTGCGCGACCGAGAATGATGCAGTTCACCACGATGAGAGGGATGAAGATGCCCAACGCCTTGTTGATGCTGTCAGGCGCATAAGCCGACATAAACATCTGCAGAATGGTCACGAAGGCGGCGATCACCACGATGAAGACCGGAATGCGGACCATGTCCGGCGTGATCTTCTTGATGCAGGAGATCACAAAATTGGTACAGATCAGTACAGCCATCGTGGCAACTCCCATCGAGAAACCATTGATGGCGCTCGTTGTCGTGGCTAATGTGGGGCACATTCCGAGGAAAAGGACGAAGGTCGGATTCTCCGTTACGAGCCCGTTGATAAAGACTTTCATATTACTCATGTCATGCTCCTTTCTTACTGTTTGACAGCTGCCGCAGCAGCATGCTTGCCTTTTTGACTGTAGACTTCATAGGCCTGGTTGACCGCCTTGAGGAATGCGCGGCTCGTGATGGTCGATGCCGTGATGGCGTCAACAGCGTTTCCACTCTTGGAATCCTGCTTGACGTGAAGAGTTCCGTCAGCGGGACTCATCCCGATGATATCGCCCTTGCCCCCCTTCTGGAACCATTTGTCAGCCTTGGCACCAAGCCCAGGCGTCTCTGAAGTTTCAAGGATGGTGTAACCGAGGATCTTTCCGTCAGGACCGAAACCCACGAGCACCTTCAAGTCACCGCCAAAGCCACCTGTCGTGCTCTCCACTGCGGCACCGAGGGCCTTGCCCTGCGGATCCGTGCAAGGATGAATGACAAACTCCAAGGTCTTGCCTTCGAAAGCCTGCGACTGTCCGACCGGTGCGCCCACTTTGACCTGATTGCTGTTCATGACGGCTTTAATGCCGGCTGCCAAAGTCTTCTCCGCTTTCTCTGCAATCGGCTTCGCTGTGACGTGATTCACAAAAGCCAACAGGGCACCGGTGACGAGTGACACGCCTACCAGCACCAAAACCATATTCTGAAGTGATGATTTTAACTTCTCCATGTGTGCTCCTCCTATTGCTTAACGGGTACGCTGCCAAAACGTTTTGGCTTGACATAATGATTGATAAGAGGTGTAAACCCGTTCATGATGAGAATTGCGAAGCTCATTCCCTCGGGATAACTGCCCCAGTTACGGATCACGACGGTCAGGAATCCGATAGCAATGCCATAGATAAGCTGACCCTTATGATTCATCGGACTTGTCACATAGTCGGTCGCCATGAATATTGCACCTAACATCAGACCACCGCTCAGAATCTCCGTGAGAGGATCTGCGTAGGCGGGATTGGCAAGGTGCAGCAGGCCCGTAAATACAAAGACGGTCACAATGATGGATATGGGGATATGCCAGGTGATGACCTTTTTCCAGAGCATATACACGAGACCGAGCAGCAAGGCCAATGCACAGAACTCGCCGATGGTACCCAACCCCAAATTCGGATTGGTACCGAGCAGCAGCTGCATGGTGTCCGGGACCTGGCTAAGGAGCGAAGGATCGCCTTCCTTAATGGCCGTCTTCATGATCATGAGCGGTGTTGCACCGGTTTCAGCATCCAAATAGCGAGTCAGCTGATTGGGCAATGGCCACAGCGTCATCTGTGCGGGGAAGCTGACTAAGAGGAAACACCGGCCTACAAGAGCGGGATTGAAGGGGTTGTTGCCCAACCCTCCGAATGACATTTTGCCGATGCCTATCGAAACCAAAGCACCGATCAGGATGATCCAGACGGGCAAATTGCTCGGCAGATTCATACCGAGCAGCAGTCCCGTAACAATGGCCGAACCGTCAGAAACGGTCGGCTCGACCTTCAAAAGATATTTTGAGATAGCCCATTCAAAGAAGACACAGGCAGCCACACTGCTCATCAGGACGATGACGGAACCTATTCCGAAGTAGACGAAAGATACAAGTATGGCTGGAATCAGGGCGATCACGACGCCAAACATGTTCTTTTCGACCGTCTCATTGCCGTGGGCATGAGGTGACAGAGAAACGATTAACTTTCCCATTTGATATGTTATAAATACGACGATTGATGATCTTGAAAGAATTATTTCGCAGCGGCGGACGATCCGTTCTGGGCTTGCCGGGAAGCCGCAGCAGCCTTCGCCTTGGCGGCCCTTTCACGAATGACACCCATGACCACAGCCTTCCCGTTGGAGATATTATCCAATAACGGACGGTGCGAGGGACATGTGAACTGGCAAGAGCCACAGGCTATGCAGGACACGACATCCTCCAGTTCGAGCCGGTCGTATATTTTGACCGACGAAAGAGTGGCCAGCAAATAAGGCTCCAAGCCCATCGGGCAGACCTCCACACATTTTCCGCAGCGGATACAGGGCTGGACCGACTTGCGATGAGCATCCGCATCCGTGAGGACGGTGATAGAGTTGGTCCCCTTACACACAGGCACATCCAAGCTCAGAACAGCCTTCCCCATCATCGGGCCGCCTGCCAAGACCTTGTTATCTCCATCAGGCAGGCCGCCGCAAGCATCGATCAGCTGCGAGAAGGGCGTTCCCATGCGCACGAGAAAGTTGCCGGGATGCTTCACCTGTTTGCCCGTCACGGTGGTGTAGCGTTCAAACAAAGGCTTCCGTTTCATGACGGCCTGATAAGTCGCAAATGCCGTCCCGACATTCTGGACGACAGCTCCGACGCTGACCGGGATGGCCGGAGGCGCCGGGACTTGGCGATGAATGACGGCGTCCACAAGCTGTTTCTCACCGCCTTGCGGGTATTTCTGAGCGAGCGGAACAACTTCGATGTCCGTCCGTCCTTGCGTCTTGCCGGTCAAAAGGCGGATTGCTTCGGGCTTGTTTTCCTCAATTCCGATATATGCTTTATCCACTCTGGCTGCCTTCATGAGCAATTCGACGCCGACAAGGATCTCATCCGGATGTTCCATCATGAGCCTATAGTCGGAAGTGATGTATGGTTCGCACTCCACGGCGTTGATGATCACGCACTCCGCTTTTGCCGTCGGGGGCGGACAGAGCTTGACATGGGTCGGGAAACCGGCACCACCCATACCGGTCACACCGGCATTCCTGACGCGATTGACGATCTCTTCGGGTGTCAGTTCGGGATGCCTGTCGAGGGTCTCCAACTGCTCGCTGCGGTCGATACTTGGTTCCCATTCATCTCCCTCTACATTAATAAATATGACAGGCTGACGATATCCGGTCGCGTCGATCGACGTATCTATCTTGGCCACCGTTCCCGAAACAGAACTGTAGACCGGTGCACTGACGAAGCCGCCGGCCTCTGCCAGCAACGTCCCGACCTTCACCTTGTCGCCACGGTTGACAACTGCCTTTGCCGGAGCGCCGATGTGCTGGCTCAACGGAAAGATCGCCACCTTGGGCAATTCGGCCACTTGGGTCGGGCTTTCAGCAGTCAGTTTATGTTCCTCAGGGTGTATGCCACCCTTTCTGAATGTATGTAATTTCATGCTTTATCCTCCATTTTTACAGCCTCGATCTCCTTTCCGGCTACGGCTGTCGCTGTGCCCGTCGTCACGGCCTTTGGCTTCTTGACCGGGAAATTCACCTTGATGATGGCGTTGGTCGGGCATTCATCAACGCACTTGGTACACAATCGGCACTTGTTGAAATCAATATAGCTGAGGTTGTTTTCGATCTTAATGGCGTCAAACTCGCACACCTTCTCACACTTGCCACAGCCAATGCAAGCCACCTGGCAGGCTTTTCGAGCCACCGCACCTTTGTCCTTGTTGACGCAGCTCACGAATATGCGGCGTCCCTTAGGCCCTTTCTTGCGCAACTCGATAATGTGACGGGGGCACGCCTTGACACATGCGCCGCACGAAGTACACTTCTCTTCGTCCACCTCGGGCAGTCCTGTCTCCGGGTTCATGTGTATGGCATCGAACTGGCAAGCATTGACACAGTCACCGCATCCGAGGCATCCGAATCCGCAACCGGTCTCGCCCGCCCCTGCCGCATGCATGGCCGCGCAGGTGCGCAGGCCGTCATACTCGGCGATACGTGGGCGAAATTCGCAGGTCCCATTACAGCGGACCACGGCCACCGTGGGTGCCGAATTGGCGATTGCCATGCCCAGCAGATCGGCCACCTGATTCATCACAGGCTGGCCGCCCACAGGACAGTAAAGTCCATCGAGCGTCCCCTGGTCCGCTCCTTTGACCAAAGCCGAGGCCAATCCGGAACATCCGGGGAAGCCACAGCCACCGCAATTAGCCCCCGGAAGTGCCTCGACGACCTGCCCGAGACGCGGGTCCTCTTCGACTGCGAACTTCTGCGCAACGAAGAAAAGAATCACCGCCGCCACGAGCGCGATTGCTCCGAGAACTATAACTGCGTTCAAAATTAAACTCATCATTTTTCTCTTTGTTTTAGTTATATATCTTTTCTATGTCAAACTTGATTTGATGACTGATCCTGTTTCTAAAAAGAAACAGTACTGAATAATAAGGTACCAGACAGAGAATGGCCGACAAGGCTGCGGCAGACTCACTGCCCGTGACCGCTACGACAACGACCAGGACAGCCACCATCAGCAGAACGGGAATCGCATAGGCAAAGAGCGCCGCTTTCAGTCCCGTGCGGTTGCCTTCAGAGACGGTCACGCTTTCGCCCACCCGATAGCTGTCTGCCACTTCGGAATACACCTCCACGATCTTGTCCTTGGTCTCCGAAGCGTTGCAATGTGCCGAAACCTTACAGCCCGCACATGCTGCGGACTGGCCGATCCTGACACGGATCAGATTACGTCCAAGAGAATCAATAATACCGGAATGCTTGATCTTTTCACTCATGACAGGTTATACGCTAATTTGCAAAGTCGAGTTTGCAAATGCAAAAGTAATACTATATTTTTAATTGCCAAATAAAATGGTCAAGAAAATGCGATCATGCGGTGTTCGTTAACACATCCGCCCGCCGGTCGATTTCTTTTATCCGAGATTCCCGCTGCAGATGAAAAAAAGAGCCGGAATAATTTGCAGATTCCCCGAATTAGCGTATATTTGCATGAGTATATTCACTAATAGGATTACAACCATCATGATGAAAGCAACCGAGCAGACAAATCAGCAGATCGAAAGGGTCATCCGGAAGATCGCCCAGAAGTTCCCCCAGAACGACGAAACGTCAATGCTCACGGACATACACATCCGCGTAGCGCAGGAAACGGGAGAGCTCATGGTCTACGATGATGACGACCAGGAGATCACAAGATGCATCGTCGAACAATGGATAGACAACAAGGATGACAACTTCTACGACAGCGTCACGCTCATCCTGCGGGCATCCTTGAAGCGAGATCATGAACTGATCGACCGCTTGGGCATTATGAAACCGTTCAGTTTCGTACTTGAAGACGACGACAATGAAAGCATTGCCGAACTCTATATGGCAGATGACGACACGGTGATCATCGGCGGAGACCTGATGAAAGACTTGGATCAGGACCTCGATCACTTCTTGGACGACCTGCTGAAAAAGGATTAAGCCTCAAAGCTTAATCCTTTTTTTAACGCCCTTACTTTCGTTCCCCACCCTGTCGAGGGCTGTCACGACGTAAGTAGACTTAGCCTTCCCGTCGACATAAGGCAGCTTGTACAGCGGCTCCGTTGTGACGGCGACGATCCGGGAAGGATCGTTCAGATTGACCTTCTCACCCTTGTTGAAGCGATAGACCACATATCTGTTCACCACGTCTCCCCACTTCTTTGCTTTCGGAGCAGTCCAGAAGAGGATATATCCGTCACTGGTCCAGACCGGCTTCACCTTCTTCACCTTTTTCGGATCCTTATCATCCATGAACGGCATCAGCGGTGGAAGAGCCGGATATTTCCAATATTCGTTGCGCAGCATGGTGCCATAGTTTCCGACATTGTCCACAACGGCCTTCGCATACCATAGCACCGTGCCCTTCACGTTCGGCATCTGGCTGTGCAGCCTGTACTTTGCGGGCATCTGATTGGACGCCGGTTGCGCCGGATCGGGAAACTTCACGGTGCGCTCGACATCCTCTCCAATATAGAGCGGACGCTTGCCCGCGAACCGGTTCCACCATGTGATGAGCGTCTTGTAATCTGCTGTCGGATGGCCGATCTGCCAGTAGATCTGCGGCACGCAGTAGTCTATCCACCCGTTGTTGACCCACAGCAGCACGTCGGCATAAAGATCATCATAGTTCTGAAGGCCGTTGGTCTCGGATCCGTTCACGGGATCACTCTTCTTGTTGCGATAGATGCCGAACGGCGAAACGCCGAACTTCACCCACGGCTTACGCTGACGAATGGTCTCCGAAAGCTCCTTGACAAACCGGTTGACATTGTCCCTGCGCCAGTCGTTGACATTCTTCAGCCCGTTGCTGTTCTGCCTGAAGAGGGCCTCGTCGGGGATCACTTGGCCTGATACAGGATAGGGATAGAAGTAGTCATCGATATGCAATCCGTCGATATCATACCGCGACACGATGTCGTCCACGACCTTGCAGATGTACCGTCTGTTCTCATCGAGGCCCGGATTGAGGATAAACTGTCCGTCATAAGCGAACACACGGCCGGGATGGCGTATGGCCACGTGGTTGCCTGCCAGCCGGGTCGTATTCTTCGTTTTGGCCCGATAGGGATTGATCCATGCATGCAGCTCCATCCCGCGACGATGACATTCAGTGACCATCCACTGCAAGGGATCCCAGAAGGGTTGCGGCGCCTGACCCTGAACACCGGTCAGAAAGCGGCTCCAAGGTTCCAAGGAGCTCTCGTAGAGCGCGTCGCACTCGGCCCGGACCTGGAAGATGATGGCATTCACACCGTCCTTCTGCAACTCGTCCAACTGCAGAGTAAGCGTGCGTTGCATGGCCTCTGTCCCGAGCCCTTGAAACTGCCCGTTCACGCACTGGATCCATGCACCGCGGAATTCCCGTTTGTTCGGCAATTGCGCAGACGCATTGAGCGCACCGGATAACATGATCATCACGAACACCAAAAGGTAATAGCATCGATTCTTTCCCATCTCTTTCGTTTTTGTGCACAAAGTTAACAAAAAAATCGGAAAACGCGTCTTTCGCAACCGAAAAGCAGCTGCGCCGGAAGCGAATTATAGAGGCCTTTCAGACGGACATATCATACGCCGCGCGCAGAGCTATCCTCCGGGCCGTCCAAAGCTATCCTTTCGGCCGCCAAGAGCTATCCTTTCGGCCGCCCAAAGGACAGCTCTGCGCGAGCCTCTCGGAATCCCCCACAAACAGGGAGTTTTCGGATGGTCGGGCTACGGCGTTCCTCCTTGACCGCTGTTTCCATCTTCCGCCTCTCCCCCACCGGCCGTCCGAAGTGCCGAAGCGTTCGGTCCCATACAAATAATGTTGATTTTTAGCGAAACTGGAGCTTATTCTCGAAGATTTTATCTAAATTTGCAACGTATTATAAAAATAAGGTATATAATAGATCAAAGAGATATGGAATTAGCAAGTAAGTATGATCCACGGGACGTGGAGTCTAAATGGTATCAGTATTGGGTTGACAACAAGCTCTTCAGCAGCAAGCCTGACGGCCGCGAGCCTTACACGGTCGTCATCCCTCCACCTAACGTTACCGGCGTACTCCACATGGGTCATATGCTCAACAATACGATACAGGACATCCTCGTTCGCAAGGCCCGCATGGAGGGCAAGAACGCCTGCTGGGTGCCGGGGACCGACCATGCCAGCATCGCGACGGAGGCCAAGGTGGTCGGAAAGCTTGCCGAACAGGGCATCAAGAAGACGGATCTCACCCGCGAACAGTTCCTCGGGCATGCCTGGGACTGGACCCACGAGCACGGAGGCATCATCCTCAAGCAGCTCCGCAAGCTGGGATGCTCGTGCGACTGGGACCGCACGGCCTTCACGATGGACGAGACCCGCTCCCGCGGAGTGATCAGCGTCTTCGTCGATCTCTACAGGAAAGGCTACATATACCGCGGTGTCAGAATGGTCCATTGGGATCCCCAGGCACAGACCGCGTTATCTGACGAGGAGGTAGTGTATAAGGAAGAGCACTCGAAACTCTATTATCTCAAATACTACGTGGCGCCGGAGGACCAGGCATCCGTGGCGCGCGAGGATGAGGGCAACGTGATGCACCGCGATGAAAAAGGCTACTACGCCGTCGTGGCCACCACACGTCCGG
>JALFRV010000305.1 GCA_022778905.1 Prevotella sp.
AAGGGAATTACAAGGGGATATGTCAGCATGGTTGTAGAGAAATTAAACAACAGACCAAGGAAGAAGAATGGATTTATCAAGCCGATAGACATGATTAAAGAAAAAATAATCTAACTTTGCACTTGCTTATGGAATCCGCCCAAGAAAGGGTGCTTTGTTAATTATGATTAATATTCTAAACAATCTTTAATCTTAACGGTCGGGTCTCAAAGTAATTACGTAACTTTGCCGAAATTTTGGGCGAAGTGTGCCCGGATCATATCATATAAAGTCTAACTTTATTAGTATTTAAACTTTTAATTATTTATGTCAGAATTAAAGAACGAAGGTCTTCAGGACTTCAATTGGGATGAGTTCGAGAACGGCCACAACGCAAGCGTCAGCAAAGAGGATCTCGAGAAAGCCTACAATGAGACCCTGAACAAGATTCAGGAACATGAGGTTGTCGAAGGAACGGTGATCTCTGTTGACAAGAAAGAGGTAGTAGTGAACATCGGTTACAAGAGTGACGGTATCATTCCTGCATCTGAATTCCGCTACAACCCAGCCCTGCAGATCGGGGATAAGGTTGAGGTATACGTTGAAGATCAAGAGGACAAGAAAGGCCAATTGGTCCTTTCCCACAAGAAGGCTCGTCTCACGAAGAGCTGGGATCGCATCAACGAAGCGCTCGAAAAGGAAGAAGTCATCCAGGGTTACATCAAGAGCCGCACGAAGGGCGGTATGATCGTTGATGTATTCGGCATTGAAGCATTCCTCCCGGGAAGCCAGATCGACGTTCATCCAATACGCGACTACGATGTGTTCGTAGGCAAAACCATGGAGTTCAAGGTTGTCAAGATCAACCAGGAGTTCCGCAATGTTGTTGTTTCCCATAAGGCTCTCATCGAGGCAGAATTGGAAGCACAGAAGAAAGAAATTATTTCGAAGCTCGAAAAAGGTCAGGTTCTCGAAGGAACTGTCAAGAACATCACTTCCTATGGTGTATTCGTTGACCTTGGCGGCGTAGACGGACTGATCCACATCACCGACCTGTCTTGGGGCCGCGTAAGCGATCCGCATGAGGTTGTTGCACTTGATCAGAAGATCAATGTTGTCATCCTCGACTTCGATGAAGAGAAGAAGCGCATAGCACTTGGCTTGAAACAGCTCACCCCGCACCCATGGGATGCCTTGGATGCTGATCTTAAGGTTGGCGACCACGTCAAGGGTAAGGTTGTTGTCATCGCCGACTACGGCGCATTCGTTGAAGTTGCTCCGGGCGTAGAAGGCCTGATCCACGTCAGCGAAATGTCCTGGAGCCAGCACCTGCGTTCTGCTCAGGAGTTCATGCACGTCGGTGACGAGGTTGAGGCAGTGATCCTCACGCTCGACCGTGCAGAGCGTAAGATGAGCTTAGGTATCAAGCAACTCAAGGAAGATCCGGGGGAGAAGATCGAAGAGAAGTATCCTGTTGGCTCGAAGCATACGGCAAAAGTCCGCAACTTCACCAACTTCGGCATCTTCGTTGAGCTTGAGGAAGGTGTTGATGGTCTGATCCATATCTCCGACCTTTCATGGACCAAGAAGGTGAAGCATCCGTCAGAGTTCACCACTCAAGGTGCAGAGATCGAGGTTGTAGTCTTGGAGATCGATAAGGAAAACCGCCGTCTGAGCCTTGGCCACAAGCAGCTCGAGGAGAATCCTTGGGACACTTACGAGACCATCTACACACCTGGATCAGTTCACCAGGGCAAGGTTACCGAACTCATGGATAAGGGCGCTGTCATCACTTTGAATGAAGGCGGCGAAGGATTCGCCACACCTAAGCATCTCACAAAGGAGGATGGCACACAGGTTCAGCTTGGTGACGAGCTGCCGTTCAAGGTCATCGAGTTTGTCAAAGATACCAAGCGTATCATCCTTTCACACTCCCGCACGTTCGAAGAGGCTAAGGAAGACAAGACGGCACGCAAGCATACCAATGTCAAGAAGCAGAATGACGTTCCTACAATCAACAACGTAGCAGCGAGAACTTCACTTGGCGATCTGGATGTCTTGGCACAGCTGAAGGCAGATTTGGAAAAGGGAGAATAATTCATTCCCTATCTTCATACAGAAAGCGAGATCACTCAAATGGTCTCGCTTTTTTTATTTCAGGATTCTGGATCCACACCCCGATCAGCGACGGAAAAGGCTCCGCAGGCAAAAGGTGGGTAAGATCTTTGGATTAAATATCATACGCTGGCACTCCGATGCTGCGCCCCGGCCAAATGACACCGTCATGGATTGAAAAAAGCAGTGCATTGCTTCGGCAATGTCACAGCAGTGCGCATTTGGGTGATTTGACCAAGCCGACAATGCATAGGATGACTCTATCTGCTTAAGGCCATAGTTAGCGAATCGGTCTACATCTTTTTTACGAGTTTTCCATACAGGGTTACCCTCCTCCGCAAAGTCAACGAGGGCTCGCCTCAGCAGGCATACAATCTGCTCCAAGCGGTTTTCAACAGATTTCCGGAAATTGTATCCGGAGGGCAGACAGGCAAGCTCCGGCCTTCGTTCGAATGGGATCGGATCCCGATAAAGCCACTGTAAAATCTGCTTGGCGCATACCCTCTGCAGGCACAGCATATGGGAGCCTCGCGCAGAGCTATGCTCCGGGCCGTCGAAAGCTATGCTCCGGACCGCCCATATGTATCCTTTCGGCCGCCCAAAGCATAGCTCTGCGCGAGACATGTCTGAATAGCGTCCGAACGATAGCTTTGGGCGGCCGCTTCCAAACGGTCGACGGGCAATTTGGCGTGATGATTTCTGCCTTTTTCTGCAGGGCGGAAAACAGTAGGTGCATTGAGCTGCCAGCAAGTCCATAATTTATGTTAAATAGTTTGCGAAATAACGGCATCCCTTTCAGCGTCTTTAATCTTTTTATTACTTTTGCAGTGTTTTAGACGCAACAGTGTTTCATTTCTTGAAACGATTTCCAATTTCAATAAGATTTAGTATATACTTAAATATGTATAGCAAGGACGAATTACTATCTAAAGATATCTCTGAATTAACAGATATCGCAAACAAGCTTGGTGTCAACTTTCCAAAGGATGCTCAACAGGAAGCCGCCGTTTACGCCATCTTAGACAAGCAGGCCGAAGACGAAGGGTCGAAGAACCCGCTTGGGGCCAAGCGCCATCGGGTGCGGATTGTCAAGAAGGAGACAGACCGCGTTTATTCGGTCAAAGGCAAGAACGGGGAAAACTTCGACTTGAAGAAAAACAAGTCGACTGCAGACCAGCCTGCGCTGTTCAAGGATCCCATACCGGAAGAACCGGCCCCGGAACCAGCGAAAGAGCAGCAGACACCCGAAGAAAAGTTGGCGGCAATCCCCAAACATCGCGGGAGAAAGAACAAGAAGGAATTGGAATTGATTGCGCAGATTGAAGCTGCCAAGGAAGAACAGGCGCCCGAACCACAAAACGAAGTGCCGGAAGAGCCTGTTGCGGAAACGCCATCAGTCAGCGAAGAGCCGGAGTTTGTACCCGAAGCCATGTTCAGTGCGACACCTGCAGAAGGTCAGTCCAATGAAGATGAGAACCTGCTTGCACAACTGCAGGCCAAGATCAACGCCCATAACGAGACGACAGAGGAAACGCGCGAGGCTGTCGCAGAAGGGATTTGGGATGGCGACCCGGGTGACGGGACCGACTTTATCATCACGCAAGACCTGCCGATAGAAGACCAAGGGGCACTGCCCAACTTTGATATCTTCGACAATCCCACTACACCCGTTCCGGTCGCGATGCCGGCCTATCAGCCGCCGATGCCGGATTCGGCTGCCCTGCAGTACGACTTCTCCGACCTCATCACGGCCAACGGCGTTTTGGAGATCATGCCCGACGGATATGGATTCCTCCGCTCAAGCGATTACAACTATCTCTCCTCACCGGACGACATCTATGTTCCAGGCAACCAGATCAAGAAATACGGACTGAAGACCGGCGATGTCATTCAGTGCCATGTGCGACCACCGCATGAGGGGGAAAAGTATTTCCCGATGACCGCCATCGACAAGATCAACGGGCGCTTGCCGGCAGAGGTGCGCGACCGTATACCGTTCGAGCATCTCACCCCACTCTTCCCCGACCAGAAGTTCACCCTCTGCGGTGATCAGGCCACAACCAATCTCTCCACCAGAGTTGTCGACCTCTTCTCCCCCATCGGTAAAGGCCAGCGCGCATTGATTGTCGCTCAGCCCAAGACTGGTAAGACGATCCTGATGAAGGACATTGCCAACGCGATCGCTGCCAATCACCCCGAAGCCTACTTGATGATGCTCCTCATCGACGAGCGCCCTGAAGAGGTCACCGATATGGCCCGCACAGTCAATGCCGAAGTCATTGCTTCGACCTTTGACGAACCCGCCGAAAGGCACGTGAAGATAGCAGGCATCGTGTTGGAAAAAGCCAAGAGAATGGTAGAATGCGGCCATGACGTGGTCATCTTCCTCGACTCCATCACCCGCTTGGCACGCGCTTACAATACCGTTTCACCTGCTTCAGGCAAGGTCCTGACCGGTGGTGTCGACGCCAATGCCCTGCAGAAGCCGAAGCGTTTCTTCGGAGCGGCCCGCAATATTGAGGGAGGCGGCTCCCTGACAATTATCGCCACGGCCTTGATCGACACCGGATCGAAGATGGACGAAGTGATCTTCGAGGAGTTCAAAGGCACCGGTAACATGGAGCTTCAGCTTGATCGCTCGCTGTCAAACAAGCGTATTTTCCCTGCCGTCAACCTCGTTGCGTCCAGCACGCGGCGTGATGACCTCCTGCAGGACAGGACAACACTCGACCGCATGTGGATCCTGAGGAAGTATATTTCCGATATGAATCCGATCGAAGCAATGAACTCTATCCACGACCGGATGGTACGTACGAAGAACAATGATGAATTCCTCCTCTCGATGAATTCATAGCCGAGGCTTTCCGCCACGGATAAAACAAAAAGATCACTTCATGCCGGCAACACTTGAAGTGATCTTTTTTTGCTTCTTGAAGTGATCTTTTTTACGCTGCGATCAATGCCTATTCACAGACCAGATCGACGATGATATGCTGCTCCGTTGATGAAACCTGATT
>JALFRV010000059.1 GCA_022778905.1 Prevotella sp.
TACGTGAAGAAGCGCACCGAGCTCGACCGCATCAGCGACCGCAAGGTGACCGGCGTCTTCACCGGAAGCTATGCCGTCAACCCCTTCACCAATGAGGCCATCCCCATCTGGGTATCAGAATACGTGCTCGCAGGCTACGGCACCGGCGCCATCATGGCCGTCCCGGCCCACGATTCGCGCGACTACGCCTTCGCGAAGCATTTCAATCTGCCGATCATACCGCTCATCGAGGGCGCCGACGTGAGCGAGGAGAGCTACGATGCAAAGGAAGGAGTGGTCTGCAACAGTCCCGTAGCGGGCAGGCAGACGGAGTTTTCGCTCAACGGACTGACCGTCAGGGAAGCCATCGAGGCCACCAAGCGCTACGTCGCCGAGAAAGGCATCGGACGCGTGAAGGTCAACTATCGCCTGCGCGACGCCATCTTCTCACGCCAGCGCTACTGGGGTGAGCCGTTCCCGGTCTACTACAAAGGCTCGATGCCCTATATGATCCCCGAGGAGTATCTGCCCCTCGAACTGCCCGAGATCGACAAGTATGAGCCTACCGAGACGGGCGAACCGCCGCTCGGAAGGGCACGCCGCTGGGCCTGGGACACCGTCAGTCACACCGTCGTCGACAAGGACCGGATAGACGGGGTGACCGTTTTCCCGATCGAACTCAACACGATGCCGGGCTTCGCAGGATCCAGCGCCTACTACCTGCGCTACATGGACCCGCACGATGACAAGGCCCTCGTGGCACCCGACGTGAACGCCTACTGGCAGAACGTGGATCTCTACGTCGGCGGAACGGAGCACGCCACGGGCCACTTGATCTACAGCCGCTTCTGGAACAAGTTCCTCCACGACATCGGCGTGTCATGCAACGAGGAGCCCTTCAGCAAGCTCATCAATCAGGGCATGATACAGGGCCGGTCCAATTTCGTCTATCGCGTCAACAGCGACGACCATGACAAGGCCCCCCTCTTCGTCTCGCTCGGACTCAAGGATCAGTATGACGTCACGCCCATCCATGTCGATGTCAACATCGTCCACGCCGATGTCCTCGACGTGGAAGCCTTCAAGGCCTGGCGCCCCGAATACGCCAACGCCGAGTTCCTGCTCGAAGACGGCCGCTATCTCTGCGGCTGGGCCGTGGAGAAAATGTCCAAGTCGATGTTCAACGTTGTCAATCCCGACATGATTGTCGACCGTTACGGCGCCGACACCCTGCGCCTCTACGAGATGTTCCTCGGGCCTGTGGAGCAGAGCAAGCCGTGGGATACCAACGGCATCGACGGCTGCCACCGCTTCCTCAGAAAGTTCTGGAACCTCTATTATGACAACCGCAGCGATGCCTTCCTGCCTGATGACGGAGAGCCCACGGCCGCTGCGCTCAAGAGTGTGCACAAACTCATCAGGAAGACAACGGAGGACATCGAGAAGTTCTCCTATAATACGGCCATCAGTGCCTTCATGATCTGCGTCAACGAATTGGGACAGCAGCAGTGCCACAACCGAGATCTGCTCACCACGCTCGTCATCCTCATCGCCCCCTTCGCACCCCACATCGCCGAGGAACTCTGGCATGAACTCGGGCAGCAGGGCAGCGTCTGCGACGCCGAATGGCCCCAGTGGAACGAAGACTATCTCAAGGAAGACACCATGCAGATGACCGTCAGCTTCAACGGAAAGGCCCGATTCCAGATCGACCTGCCCGCCGACGCCGCCAAGGAAGACATCGGGCAGGCCGCGCTGGCCGACTCCCGCAGCGCCAGATACATCGAAGGGCGGCAGATCATGAAAGTGATCGTCGTCCCGAAGCGCATCGTCAACATCGTCTGCAAATGATTCACACACCACGGCATGGGGTCCCAGGGCCCCGTGCCGCCTTAATATACCTAAATCTATGACCATTGATCATCAACTTATCCGCAGCGAGGCCAAGGACTATGTCTTCTCTACCCTCGGACTGATGCTCTACGCAGCCGCGTTCACCATCTTCCTCCTCCCCTACGAGATCGTGACGGGAGGTGTGATGGGCATGTCGTCCATTATCTTCTATGCCACTGGCTTCCGAATCGAAAACAGCTACATGATCATCAATATATGCCTCCTGATCGTGGGCCTGAAGATACTCGGATTCAAGTTTCTGATGAAGACCATCTACGCCATCGTGGCCCTCTACTTCATGATCAAGTTCGCTCAGGACCTCATGCCCGTCGACTCCGAAGGCCACTTCATCAAGATCCTCGGCGAGGGGCAGGAGTTTATGTCGCTCATCGTAGGGTGCTGTCTGACCGGCACGGCGCTCGCCATCGTCTTCCTCAACAACAGCAGCACGGGCGGAACGGATATCATCGCATGGTGCGTCAACAAGTACCGCGATGTCTCCTTGGGCCAAGTGCTCATGATGGTTGACGTGATGATCATCAGCAGCTCACTGCTCTTCCCCCAGTTCGGCGACATGCTGCAACGCGTTTATAAAGTGGTTTTCGGTCTGAGCACGATGATCGTCGAGTGCTTCATGATCGACCACGTCATGAATCTTCGCCGTCAGTCGGTCCAATTCCTTATCTTCTCCAGCAAGTATGCATTGATCTCCGAGGCCATAACCAAGGAAACAGACCACAGTGTGACGCTCCTCGACGGCGAAGGATGGTACACCGGCAATGAGATGAAGGTCGTATGTCTGCTGGCCAAAAAGTCGGAGAGCGCCGCCATCTTCAGGCTCATCAAGATCATAGACCCCAACGCTTTCGTCAGCCAGAGCGCCGTCATCGGCGTCTTCGGCGAAGGTTTCGACAGGATAAAGGTGAGCGTCCCAAAGAAGAAAAACATGGAAATGATCTCTGAGAACGAGCATCTGGCCCGCGAAAGAAGATCGAAAAGAAAAATGGAACTTGGCTTAAATCCGGACAAAAACAATCAGGAACAATGAAAATCGTATTCGCCACCAACAACCGGAACAAACTTCAGGAAATCCGGGAAATACTCGGACCGGCGTTCGAAATCGTCTCGCTCGCCGACATCGGATGCCATGACGACATTCCGGAGACGGGCGACACGCTCGAGGAAAACGCCCTCCAGAAGGTCAACTACATTTTTGAGCGTTACCACATCGCATGCTTCGCCGACGACACAGGGCTTGAGGCCGAAGCCCTCAACGGCGAACCGGGCGTCCACAGCGCACGCTACGCCGAAGGCACCGACCACGACAGCGAGGCCAACATGCGCAAGCTGCTCCTCCGGCTGCAGGATTCCGACAACCGCCATGCACGCTTCCGCACCGTCATCGCCCTCCGTGAGCACGACGGAAAGACCACGCTCTTTGAAGGCGAAGTGGCCGGACGGATCGCCCGCGAGAAGGCAGGGACAGCCGGATTCGGCTATGATCCCGTCTTCATACCTGAAGGCTACAGCCAGAGCTTCGCTGAAATGGGCGAGACGGAGAAGAACAAGATCTCCCACAGAGCACGCGCCGTCAGGCAGCTCGCCGACTATCTGATCAGGCTAAAAGCATAACGCATGAAACACATCGTATCGATATTCTTCCTGCTCATGGCATGGACGGCCGCGCCGCAGGCACACGCTGCCACCGGCACATGGAAGGCCTACATGGCCTATAGTGACATTACAGAGGTGACGAAAGGCGGCTCCATGCTCTACGTACTGGCCTCGAAGAATCTCTATACGTACAATCCCGCCGACCAGGAAGTGAGGACTTTCGACAAGACCAACGGCCTGAGCGACTGCTCCATCGCACACATCGCATGGTCAGACGCAGCCTCCCGCCTCGTCATTGTCTACGAAAACACGAACATCGACATCATGGCGGCCGACGGACAGGTCACCAATCTGAGCGACTACTACGGCAAGTCGCTCAACCAGGACAAGACGGTCTACAGCATAGACATCAACGGTGCCGACGCCTATCTTGCCACGGGCTTCGGCCTCGTGAAGCTTCAGCTGCGGCGGATGGAGATCTCCGATACCTACAACCTCGGCTTCAAGGTCGACTACAGCTACATCGCGGACGGCCGGATCTATGCCGCCAGCCCGGAAAAAGGGCTCTACAGCGCACCCCTGACGGCCAATCTGGCCGACCCGAAGACATGGACCCGCACAGGCGGATACGTGGCGCGCACCAGCCAGACCGATCCCGAACTGCTCGCACTGGCCCGCAGCGCCAATCCCGGAGGTCCCCGCTACAACCACTTCGGCTATCTCAAGTTCTATCAAGGCGCGCTCTATTCATGCGGCGGAGGTTACTTGGCCAACATCGACCATTTCTATCCGGGGACGATACAGGTGCTGCGCGATGACAGCTGGACCATCTGCGAGGACAACCTCAGTGCGCGTACGGGGCACGTATATGAGGACCTGATGTCCGTCGATGTGGATCCCACCGACCCCGACCATCTGTTTGCGGGAAGCCGAGGAGGTGTCTACGAATTTTACAAAGGAAGTTTCGTCAAGGAATGGAGCTATGACAACAGCCTGCTGAAATCGGTCTTCGAAACCGACAAAAACTATGTCATCGCCAAGGGCGTGGCATTTGACAAGACCGGAAACCTGTGGGTCATCAACTCCTGCAACCCTTACCAGTCGCTCCTCAAATACACCAAGGACGGGAAATGGGAGAGCTATCACCAGACCGCACTGATCAATAACAACATCATCCCCAATCATCAGGAAGGACTGATGCTCGATTCAAGCAACCGCCTGTGGTTCGGATGCAACAACGGGGAAGCACCTTCGGTCTCCTGTTATGACATCACCAATGGCACGTTCAACACCTGCAGCACCTTCGTGAACGATGATGGGATCAGGGTGGAAGTAGGTGGCGTGAGCTGCATTGTGGAAGACAGGGACCACAACATGTGGATCGGGACCACGGTTGGACCATTGGTTCTCGATCAGGGAACAGCCCTCTCGCCCGATGTCACGTTCCGTCAGATCAAGGTTCCGCGCAACGATGGGACCAACTTGGCTGACTATCTGCTGTCCGGTGTCAGCGTTACGTGCATCGCGGTCGATGGTGCCGGACGCAAATGGATAGGCACCAACGGCAACGGCATCTATCTCATCAGTGCTGATAACATGTCCCAGGTACAGCACTTCACGACGCTCAACAGCAAATTGCTGTCTGATGACATCGAGTCGATCGCCATCAATCCGCTGACCGGAGAAGTCTTCATCGGTACGTTCTACGGCCTTTGCTCCTACACGGGAGATGCCACCGTGCCGGTCGAATCGATGACCAAGGACAGCGTGTGGGCTTATCCCAATCCCGTACGGCCCGGATACACAGGTCTCATCACGATCACCGGGCTGACCTACAACGCCGATGTGAAGATCGTGACAAGCAACGGCGTGCTGGTGAGAGAAGGCCGCAGCAACGGCGGAACATTCACCTGGGACGGCCTTGACCTGAAAGGCCGTCGCGTGGCATCAGGCATCTATATGGTTCAGACGGCAACGGCGGACGGCGATAAGGGCACGGTCTGCAAAATCGCAATCGTCAGATGAGCAGTCTGAAGCACTGGTTCAGCGGCAACATCCGATACCTTCAGTGGTCGGCTTTCATGCTGATCAACTGCACGTTTGTATTCAAATACGCCCAGCGGACACCGTTCAGTCCCTGGCTCTGCACCCTACTCTATCCGTTGCTGATCCTCTTCCTCTGGCAGACTGGCACCAAGCGACTCAGCCGCCATGCCCGAACGCTCACGCTGACGCTGCTGACTGCCGCCACAGCAGCTATCCTCTTGCTGCTCCTGAAGATTGATCCGCTGTCGGTGAACGTGGACCGATGGTCGGCCACAACCTACTTTCTCGACGGCCTGAGGGACGGTATTTATCCCTACGGAATACACACCCACGTCTGCGAAACGAACTTTCCGTCGCCGTTTCCGCTATGGCATTACCTGAACATACCATGCTGGCTGATCGGCGATGTGGGGATTTCGCTCATTCCGTTCCTGTTCTTTTTCACCTACGTGACCTATCGTTTCACCCGCTCATGGAAGCAATCTATGCTCGCCACGGGGCTGCTCCTCAGCTCGCCTTCCTATTGGTGGGAGGTGGCAGTGAGAAGTGACGGACTGAGCAATGCAATCCTCATCTTCGGCTTGATCCTGCTCATGGAACAGCGGCACATCTCATTCCGCAACCGCTGGCTGCTGACATCCGTGCTCTGCGGCATGGTTGCGTGCACGCGACTGTCAGCCATCATCCCGATGGCCATCTATGTCTGCTACGACTATTTCCGCCTTCCGCTACGCCAAAAGATCCTCTCCGTGCTCCTCATTGTGGCCGCCGTGGCCTTCTTCTTTGCACCTTATGTGCTCTGGGATACGCACGGATGGATCTTCTTCCGACGCAATCCGTTCATGTCGCAGACATCGACCGGCAGTCCCGTTATCATGCTGACAATGGTCTGCATCGCCCTTTTCATCGCGCTGAAGAAGGACCGAAGCATCGACGGATACATGCATCGGACAGGCCTTTTCCTGCTTTTCTTCTTCGCGGTCGCCATCTCCGCCAACCACATCCTGCATCATCAGGACATCAGCATCTGGCAGGACGCTGAGTTTGACATCTCCTATCTCACCCTCGCCTTGCCCTACTGCATCTTCTCGATCATCCATCCCGAAAGGGAAACCAATATCCCCGAATCCCATGAAGAAAGTTTCTCTGCTCATCCCATGCTACAATGAGGAAACAAACATACGGCCACTCTACGACCAACTGACGCAGGTCATCGAGACCAAACCACAGTTCTGCTGGGAGATCCTCTTTGTCGACGACGGCAGTGAGGATGGCTCCATCGACGTCATCCGTATGCTCCGCAACCTTGACGAGCGCGTTTGCTATATCCGACTGAGCCGTAACTTCGGCAAGGAACATGCACTCATGGCAGGCTTCGACCATGTATCGGGCGACTGTACGATCATCATGGACGCCGACCTGCAGCATCCTGTGAGCGCTATTCCGCAGATGCTCGAGAACTGGAGTCAAGGGTTCGACGACGTATATGCCCGTCGCAACAGCCGCGGAAAGGAGTCATGGATGCGCCGGAAGTGCACTATGCTCTATTACAGCATACTCAAACGGATGGCCAAGACAGATATTCTGCCTAACGTGGGCGACTTCCGTCTGCTCGACAGAAAGTGCATCCGGTCGCTCCGTCAGCTGCGCGAGACGCAGCGATATACCAAAGGTCTCTACTGCTGGATCGGTTTCCGCAAGAAGGAAATCACGATCGAGCAGGCCGAACGGGCATCAGGCCGCTCGTCGTTCACTTATGCCCGGCTGTTCAACTTGGCCATAGAGGGCATCACGTCCTACTCCACCGCGCCACTCAGATGGTCGACCCTGCTGGGCCTCATCGTGTCGGCGGCAGCCTTTCTCTATATGTGCTACGTGCTCATCAAGACCCTCTTCATCGGCGAACCGGTACAAGGCTTCCCCACACTGATCATCGTCATCCTCTTCCTCGGTGGCATCCAGCTCGTCTCCCTCGGCATTATCGGCGAGTATCTTGCACGCATTTTCCATGAAACAAAGCATCGCCCGATCTACCTCATTGATGAAAAAGAAGGCGTATGAATGATCTCTGGAAAAACGCAACTGACCATCTCGGGCGCCTATTTGATCGCCCTGCCCGTCATGCTTGCCGTGTTCGGATATACGCCGTCTATCTGATGTTCGTGCTGATGTGCCTCCTCAAGGCACTGACAGCATGGCTCCTCACCCACGTCACCACAGCTTCTCATGGATCAAGCGCTATTCCCAGGAATACCTCAGCAAGATTCCAGCCCGGCTCTATTATATGTATAAGAACGACATAGACAATCTCTTGGCCTTTTTTGCCGGACAAGTCTAACACCAAGATGAATGAAATCTTTTATTGAAAATTTGATTATTAAGATTTTAATAATTATATTTGCAATAAAAAGAAGACAACTATGGCGCTTCCAAACATCAACAATCCCTTTGTCATAGGGCACTACGTAGGCGACGAATACTTCTGCGACCGCATCGACGAGACGCAATTCCTGATCAAACAGGTCGAAAACGGGCGCAACGTAGCACTCATTTCGCCCCGCCGGATGGGCAAGTCGGACCTCATCCACCACCTTTTCAACCAGCCGGAGATAGCCAGTCGTTACCACACCATCTTCATCGACATCTACGCCACGACATCGCTCGAAGAGATGATCTATCTCTTCGGCAAGTCCATCTTCGAAGAGTTGAAATCGCAGAGACGATCGCTCATCGACCGGTTCTTCCAGATCATCAAGTCGCTGCGCATCGGATTCAAGCTCGATGTCAAGTCCGGCGACCCCTCATTGCAGCTCAGTCTCGGTGACATCCAGGAGCCTGAGACAACCCTGCGCGAGATCTTCGAATATCTCGGACAGGCCGACCGCCCCTGCTTAGTGGCCGTTGACGAATTCCAACAGATCAGCACCTACAGCCGCACCAACACCGAGTCGCTCCTCCGCACCTATATCCAGCAATGCCCGAACGCCACGTTCATCTTCGCCGGAAGCAAGCACGACATGATGAGCAACATGTTCCATTCGCCCGCGAAACCGTTCTATCAGAGCGCCGTCACCATGGGATTGGAGCCGATCCCGCTGCCGGAGTACCAGCGATTCGTGCTCCGTCAGTTCGGCAAAGGCGGCAAACAGATCGTGCCGGATGTCATCAGCACCGTCTACGCCGACTACGAAGGCAGCACTTGGTTCCTGCAGATCATGATGAATGAGCTGTATGCCCTGACCCCCGTTGGCGGCACCTGCACCGCCCACAGCCTGACGACGGCGCGCCAGAACATCATCTTCTCGCAGCAGATCAGCTATCGCGAGCTGCTGAGCAACCTGTCTCAGAAACAGAAACAGGTGCTCCAGGCCATCGCCAAAGAAGGCGTCGCCACCGGCATCACCTCTGCGGCGTTCATCCAGAAGCACAGCCTCCCCTCGGCCAGCTCCGTCCAGTCGGCCGTCCGCACCCTTATCGAGCGCGACATCCTCACGGTCAACGACAATCAGTACCGGATCTACAACTACTTCTTCTCCGATTGGCTCCGCCTTACATATTAATAAGGTATAAGGCCGAAAGAAACATGCGATAGGCCGTGGCATGCTCTCACGGACCTCGGAGGGGATGTGGGAGGCCGTAGGGGCGGATATGCTGATCCGCCTGCAACGGGTGGCATACAACTGTCGGATGGCCTGTCTGCCCATTCAGTACCGGCTCTCCTCCCGTCGGAGAGGCCGGGGAAGGCGTTTGCGGACGGGCACAGGGCCCGCATCTGCATT
Source organism: Prevotella sp. (assembly GCA_022778905.1). Classification (GTDB taxonomy): domain Bacteria; phylum Bacteroidota; class Bacteroidia; order Bacteroidales; family Bacteroidaceae; genus Prevotella. The sequence continues at coordinate 9,312 of JALFRV010000059.1, forward strand.
TCGATATGAAGTCATTACTCACAAACGGAGTAATTTATAAAATAAAACTCATAAACTGACAAACTAAAACGCTGAACCCATTACTCAATCTCTTTAAAACTGATCAACTCAAACTTACGGACCCAAAAACTCAAACTCTCCCACTGCGGTTTCTGTGTCTACAGCGGCTGGATGATATATTGTCTGAAAACGATAAAATACTGATTTTCAGTCCATTCACCACTCTTTCAAGCACCCCGGCAATCACCTTCGAAAACAACGCATGCGTGATGCCTCGCGCAAAGCTATGCTTTCGGCCCTCGAAAGCTATCATATGGGCGGCCAAGAGCTATGCTTTCGAGGGCCGAAAGCATAGCTCTGCGCGAGGCATAGGATAGCTATCGTTTTCAGGGGTGATATTTCCGGCATTTCGAGGGCCATCATGCGCCGTTTCGGGACGCATCTTCAAGCCCTTTCTGTCAGTTTTTTTGGCATGCAGAAGCGGACGTGTTATCAATAAGGAATGAGAAGTGTCGAACGTGGAATGACGGGTTCTTATGTGGCTATGCATGCACAAGGCCCACCCCTGCATTCCGATGCGGAGTCATCACTCATAAACTGAATAACCCATAAACTAAAACCCTTCTCCTCCTGGACATAAAATCAGGCAGCGGCGGAGAAAAAACAAACTAAAAACGGGAAAGTCTTGCGGATCGAAATAAATTAACTATATTTGCAACATAAATCAAAATATGAAGACATGTCTTTTACCGAACAATGTAATCAGATCTTCCGTCAGGTCATCAGAGACTATCACATCACCGACGACATTGATGCCACCATCAACAATCCCTACGACAGCAACTCGGTCGAAAACCGGCTCTATCTGAAGTGCTGGATTGACACCGTGCAATGGCACTTGGAAGATATCATCCGCGATCCGCATATCGATCCGCTCGAGGCACTGTCGCTCAAGCGGCGCATAGACCGCTCCAACCAGGACCGGACTGACCTCGTCGAGCAGATCGATTCATACTTCCGGCAGAAATACTCTGATGTCGCGGTCGCTCCGGATGCACGCATCAACACCGAGAGTCCGGCCTGGGCCGTGGACCGTCTGTCCATTCTCGCCCTCAAGATCTATCACATGAACGAGCAGACAGAACGCACCGACGCTTCCGACGAGCACCGGGAGAAGTGCAGGATGAAGCTCAACGTCCTCCTCGAACAGCAGAAAGACCTCAGCCTCGCCATCGACCAGCTCCTCGAAGACATCGAGGCCGGACGGAAATATATGAAGGTCTACCGCCAGATGAAGATGTACAACGATCCGGCGACCAACCCCATTCTCTATCAGAAGAAACAATGATCCGATCACGATTCCTATCATGAAGACAGATCATATACTGATCATGCGGTTCTCGGCCATGGGAGATGTGGCCATGTTAGTGCCTGTCGTCTACTCGTTGGGCATGCAGTATCCATGGGTTAGGATCACCGTCCTGAGCCGCCCCTTTGCCCGCCCGTTCTTCGAGAACCTTTGTCCGAACGTCAGTTTTATGGAAGCCGACGTCAACAAAGAATACAAAGGGATCTCGGGATTGAATGCGCTCTACCGCCGGCTGCGGGCAAAAAACTTCACCGCAGTGGCCGACATGCACAACGTGCTGCGCACCAACTACCTTCGGATGCGGTTCAATGTGGATCAGTTTCGCGTGGCCCACATCAACAAGCGCAGATTGGAGAAGCATCGGCTGATACGCAACAATGCAAAGGTATTCCGTCCCTTGCCCTCGAGCTTTCACAATTATGCAGACGTATTGGACGAGCTCGGCTATCCCATCCACCTCGAGTTCAACTCGATCTTCCCGCCTTCGGGCGGCAACCTGCGCATGCTCGAAGGCCGCATCAGCGACAAGAAGCCCTTCCAGCAGTGGATCGGCATCGCGCCGTTTGCCGCACATCCGGGAAAGATATACCCGATGGAGCTGATGAAGAAGGTCATTGCGCAGTTGGCGAAAAACCATCCGTCGTGCCGCATCTTCCTCTTCGGAGGCGGCCAACGAGAGCGAAAACTGCTCGATGAGATTGCTGCGGACCATCAGCAGTGTGTCAACGTCTCCGCCATCCTCGACGGCCTGTCCGAAGAACTGATTCTCATGAGCCACTTGGACGTGATGATCTCCATGGACAGTGCCAACATGCACTTGGCCTCCGCCGTCGGTACGCCCGTCGTGAGCATATGGGGCGCCACCCACCCTTACGGCGGATTCATGGGCTGGAACCAGTCGCGCGACCGCGCCGTGCAGGTCAGTCTGCCTTGCCGGCCATGCTCAATCTATGGCAACAAGAAATGTGAGCGCGGCGATCTTGCCTGCCTTTATCAGATCAAACCCGAACAGATCACCGAAAAGGTGGAAGCTGTACTCCGCACGCCGAAGACTCCTGCCGCAGACGAAGCATAGTTCCGCTTTCTCCATACCTTCTTTCCCCTCTGCCCATCCGGATGCGCCTGACGTGCCTCCGCGATGGTCTCATGGTCGCAGGTCCAAGCCATAGCTGCCCCGTCCGATTGTGGAAAAACCTGTGGAAAACCATGTGGAAAACGCCGGGGATAACCTGCGACTTTTCCACAGCCCACATTCCGCCCGGTCGGAAACGTGGAAATCAACCACTTTTCCACGCCTCTGCCCCGCATTTTTCCACAGTTTTCAACCCGAAAAAGATATAAACTTATTATCTTTGCACCGAAAGCGCAGGTTGTGGATAAGTCATCTATCTTGCTGACTGACAGCATTTCGTTATTCAAAACCACTGTGGATAAACGCCCATACGATGTGGATATTGAATTCTGCAAGTTTTTCAGCAGAAAGTTTTGCACTTTTCAACGGCCTATCATACACCTCATTGGCTTTTATAAAAAAATAAAGTAAAGATATAAAAATAATCATGTCATGGTAAAAAAAGAATGGATTGAACAGGGCTTCATAGATGAACCGGTGGACCGGACACTTGATCTGAAGGCGGAAATAAGGCGCTTGTGCCGTGAGAAGAATGCCATCATCCTCGCCCATTACTATACGGTGGGTGAGATACAGGACTTGGCCGACTTCGTCGGAGACTCGCTCGCACTGGCCCGGGAGGCTGCACGCACGGAGGCGCAGATCATGGTCATGTGCGGCGTACACTTCATGGCCGAGACCTGCAAGCTGCTCTCGCCCTCGAAGACGGTGCTCTGTCCGGATCTTAACGCAGGCTGCTCGCTCGCCGACTCGTGCCGTGCCGAAGACCTGAAACGCTATAAGGAAGCGCACCCGGGATACAAGGTCGTGTCGTATGTCAACACGACGGCTGCCGTGAAGGCCCTCACCGACGTGGTCGTCACAAGCGGCAACGCCGAACGGGTGATCGCTTCGTTTCCGGCAGACGAGAAACTCATCTTCGGCCCCGACTACAACTTGGGCAACTACATCAATTCGGTGACGGGTCGGGACATGCTCCTCTGGCCGGGCGGATGCCATGTGCATGAGAAGTTTTCGGTAGAGGAGATCGTGCGGTTGAAGGCCCTTCATCCGCGTGCATTGGTCATGGCCCATCTCGAGTGCAAGGCTCCGGTGCTCGCATTGGCCGATGTCAAGGGCTCCACAGCTGTCATGCTGAAGTATGCCCAGCAGCATCCCGAGGAGGAATACATCGTGGCCACGGAGGCCGGAATTCTGCATGAGATGGAGCGCACGTGTCCCGGCACGGCCTTTTATCCCGTTCCTCCCGAGGTGAGTGAAGGCGGATTGGGCTGCCACTGCAACGAATGCGAGTTCATGAAGATGAACACTGTGGCTAAGATCTACAACACGTTGAAATATGAATGGCCGCAGGTGGAAGTGCCGGCCGATATCGCAGCCGAAGCCGTGAAGCCCATCGAGCGCATGCTCAGTCTGAGTTAGGCGCCGGCGGAGCAGGTCTCACTTGCCGACTTCCGGGCGGTGTGGCATCGGTTTCACGCCCGAATGCTTGGCATGAAGGAGGATTATTTCTGCTCCTACGATTTCTTTGACATGAACGTTCTGCTCCCCGAATGTATCGCTGCATTTGAACCGGGCTACCTTTCTCTGACGGCGATACCTGATTATGATATGTCTCACCAGTGG
>JALFRV010000064.1 GCA_022778905.1 Prevotella sp.
AGATTCACTTCGCCCTGACCGATGCTGATGCTGATGACGGTCAGTCCGTTCCAGGATCCGTGATAGGCTTTGTCGTAGAAGCTCGCGTTGGGGATCAGTCCGCGCTTCTCTCCCGGCAGGTCTACGCCTAACTTATAGCCGAATCCCATGCTCACCATATAGTCCCGCCAGGTGTCCATGGCATCTCCGACGCTCCTGTATTTAGCCCGATTGCGCATCATATAATACAATCCCCAGCAGAAGTAGCCATTACAGGAGGTGCTGATGGCATGTACGAGATTCAGAGGTGATGCATGTCCGTGACAGCCAACATGCAAACCGCGGTAGTAGAAGCCGTGATGGCAGGGGAAGAGGGTATGTGAGTTGATCACTCCTTCGGTCATAAAGGTCAGCGCTTGTGACGTCTTGAACGTCGATCCGGGCGGATACTGGCCCATGATGGCCCGGTTGAGCAAGGGTTTCCATACGTTCCGGGCAAGCGCATGATGATTCTGGCCGCGCTGTCTGCCCACCATTCTCCGCGGATCATAGCCGGGCGAAGAAACCATGCTCAACACTTCGCCCGTCGAAGGCTCAATGGCGACGATGGCTCCGATCTTTCCCCGAAGGAGCTTTTCGCCCAAGGCCTGGAGCTTGAGGTCGATGCTGAGGGTGAGATCCTTACCGGCCTGGGGGCGCCGGTCTAACGCGCCGTTCTGATAGCTGCCCTGTATGCGGCCGTGGGCATCACGCAACAGGATCTGCACACCTTTCTCGCCGCGGAGCTGTTTCTCGTAAGAGCGCTCGACGCCTAACTTCCCTATGTAGTCTCCGGGCTGGTAATAGTCGTCCTCCTCGATATCACTCTCAGACACTTCCGCCACATCTCCGAGCACGTGAGCTGCGTAAGGGTACTCGTATTGACGGATGCTGCGCTTCTGAATGTAGAATCCAGGGAAGCGGAACATCTTCTCGCGGAACACGCTGAACTCCTTGTTGGAGATCTGGCTCATGAAGAGCTGCTGCGTGAAACGCGAATAACCGGGGTTCTTCGAACGGTCTTTGATCTCGTCCATGCGCTGTTGGAAGAACTCCTTCGTGATGCCGAGCGTCTCGCAGAAGTCTGCCGTGTCGAGCCTTCCGCTTTCCTCATTCATCACGACCATGATGTCATAGGCCGGCTGGTTGTAGACCATCAGCTTGCCGTTGCGGTCATAGATGACGCCTCGGGACGGGTACTCGATCTTCTTGAGGAATGCGTTCGAATCGGCATTCTTCTTGTAATCGTCGCTCATCAGCTGCAGCATGAAGAGCCGTATGATATAGACGACTACAATGAATGTAGCCACTCCACCCAGCACATACCGACGGTTTTCAAGATTGAAGTCCTTCACGCGCGTCCCGTTTATCGTTTCCGAAAATTCTCAACCACCAATATCAACGCGACGGAGATGGCCGTACTGCCGCCCACGCACTCGATCCATTGCAGCCAGTTGAAGAAGGTGAACGTCTCGAGCGTAAAGAACAGCAGGCAGTAGACAAAGGTCAGGATGACGGTGAAGTAGACAAACTTGGCCACACCCAATGACTTCATGGACGGCTGAAGGTCGTCGGGGCTGTCGCGGTTGACAAAAAGGAGAAGGAGATAAGGCTGCAGCAGGCCGATGAAAGTCATCGCGCCCGATGCCATACCGGGTGTATTGGAGAATACATCCACGCAGAGTCCCATGACGAAACTCAGCAAGAGGATGGCCCATTTGGGGTAGTTGCGACGGAAAAGCAGCACCATATAGACGTAGAGAAACGGCGTGGCGCAGTCGAAAAGATGAATGTGGTTCAGCACCAAAGCCTGAACCAGCAATACAACAAGGAACATCAGAGCGTTCCAGAGCCATGCGATATTCATCCCTGCAGTTAGTTTTCCTTGATCTTTATAGAGTCTTGCGCAGCCCGCATCAGGTCCAACCGTTCCTGCATGGGAGCGTTGTCGATGACGCAGACGTCGCGTAATTTACCGAAATCCGTCGAGAGCTGGATCTTCAGACGATAGGACATGCCGTCGGCGGAGTTGAATACGTACCTGACGTGTCCGACGAGTATGCCCGGCGGAAAGACGGAGGAGTAGCCGCTCGTGACGATGGCGTCGCCCGTGCGGAAGCGCGCATGGCGCGGCACGTCATCGACATAGGCCATGTGGGCATACCCTCCGGTCCAGTGCAAGTAGCCGAAATAGCCGCGTCCTTGGATCTGACAGCTGATGTTCGACTGTGTGTTGAGCACCGGAATGATGATGGAATAATGGGCCGAAACGAGATAGACGATGCCGACGACACCGTTTCCGCAGGCCACGCCCATATCCTTCCTGACGCCGTCGGCCGATCCCTTGTCGATCGTGATGAAGTTGTCGCGGCGGTTGACACTGTTGTCCACCACCTTCGCCGGTATGAGCCGGTAGCCCGAGAGCAGCTGCAACTGGCCGCGATGGACGGCATTGCTGTCCTGCGTCTCGGCCACGAGCTGCTCGCTGAGGCTGCGTACCTGTTGTTCCAAATAGAGATTCCGCTGCGAGAGCTGTTCGTTCACCTTGACCAAGGAGAAGAATGCCTCGATCTCGGAGCTCCACTCCAAGACTTTCCCGCTCACGACATTGGCTGACGAAAACCAGACACTGCCCTGATAATTGTTATACTGGAACAGCAGCACAAAGCTGAACACCTCGAGCAAGACGAAGATGATCCAGTGGTTGAATTTGGCCAGAAACTCTAACAGGTTCCGCATCTGCAGCCCTTATCTCATCAAGAACGAGAAACGGTCCACATTCTTCAGCGCGATGCCTGCACCCCTTGCCACGCTGTGGAGCGGGTCTTCGGCGATATGGAACGGGATGTTGATCTTGTCCTGAAGCCTGCGGTCGAGGCCGCGAAGCAATGCTCCGCCACCGCTGAGATAGATACCATTCTTGACGATATCGGCATACAGCTCGGGCGGCGTGTTCTCCAAGGCGGAGAGAACGGCGTTCTCGATCTTGGCTACCGTCTTGTCCAGACAGTGCGCAATCTCCTGATAGCACACGGGGACCTCCATCGGGAGGGCCGTGATGCGGTTCGGACCGTGAACGACATAATCCTCGGGGGCCTCCTCGCCCAAGTCCGTGAGCGCCGAACCGACATGGATCTTGATGCGCTCTGCCATGCGCTCGGACACCTTGACGTTGTGTTGGCGGCTCATATATTCCTGTATGTCAGCCGTCAGATCATCACCTGCGATGCGGATGGAGTTGTTGGAGACGATGCCCCCCAAGGAGATGACGGCAATTTCCGTGCTGCCTCCACCGATGTCAACGATCATGTTGCCCTCCGGAGCCTCTACATCGATGCCGATTCCGATAGCGGCTGCCATCGGCTCGAAGATCAGATAGACGTCGCGGCCGTCAGCATGCTCGGCCGAATCGCGCACGGCACGAAGCTCCACTTCCGTGCTCCCCGACGGTACGCCGATCACCATGCGCAGTGAAGGGGAGAAGAGCCGGGAACCCGTATGGACCATCTTGATCAGCCCGCGCATCATCTGCTCGCACGCGGTGAAGTCGGCTATGACGCCGTCACGCAACGGGCGCACCGTGCGGATGTTGTCATGCGTCTTCTCGTACATCAACTTCGCTTTCTCGCCCACGGCAATCATCTTGTCCGTCCGACGGTCCAAGGCCACTACTGACGGCTCATCCACAACGATCTTGTCATCACTGATGATGATCGTGTTGGCCGTTCCAAGGTCCATTGCAATTTCCTGCACAAATGAAAAAAATCCCATTATGATTTGTTGTTTGACGGCGTAGCCTCGGCCGCTCGGACCACCTGCATCCGCCGTTTGATTATTGATTTCGGTTGAAAGTCTGCCGCCCGGCCTGCCGTGTCAGCACGACTGCCGTGACAGAACGGCCCTGCGTCTCAGCGGGCAAACCACTCATGGATGGCCGTATCATAGTGACTGCTCACGCTGAAGGCACGTTCGGCCAGCAGACGGCGGTCCTCGATATCGGTCTGAGCGCCGTTCCGGTTGAGCAGATCGAGCAATACGGGATACTCCGACTTGGACGGAACGATCACCACATCATTGAAATTCTTGGCCCCTGCACGGATCAGCGAGATGCCGCCGATATCGATCTTCTCGATGATCTCCGCCTCAGTGGCACCGCCGGCCACCGTCTGCTCGAACGGATAAAGGTCCACGATCACCAAGTCGATGGGCGCTATCGCATACCGGCTCATCTGCTCCTGGTCGCCCGCATGGTCGCGACGGGCCAGGATGCCGCCGAAGATCTTCGGATGAAGCGTCTTCACCCGACCGCCCAGAATGGAAGGATACGAGGTCAAATCCTCCACGCGCTGGCAGGCATAGCCCAATGATTCGATGAATTGCTGTGTGCCGCCGGTGGAGAGAAACTTCACGCCCTCGGCGTCTAACTTGGCCAGGAGCTCCTCCAGACCATCCTTGTGAAAGACTGAGATCAGCGCAGTCTTGATTCTTTTCGTATCAGCCATATATGATTGAAGTATAGATATTTAACACGTCCGGCCAACGCTTGCCGGAACGCCCCGACGGCATCCGTGCCGCAGAGAGGCATTCCGAACGGAGCCTTTAGGGCACAAAGTTACGAAAAACCATTGAAAGGACGACACGAAAAGCTGAAAATTTGCGCTTTATAACGTTTATATTGATTTCGGACAAACAGCCTTCCGGACCTCCGTCCGCATCCTCCCGAAGGTCCTGACACCCCCTCCTCCCGACCCGTCTTCACCCCCCGTCCGGAGCACAGCTATCCTATGCCTTCCGCAGAGCTATGCTTTCGGCCGCCCGGAGGATAGCTCCGGGCGGCCGAAAGCTATCCTCTTGAGCGCCCAAAGCATAGCTTTCCGCAGGCCACATGTAACCATTTGATTTTCAACAACATACATTTCCGGTTTTCAAAGTCTTCCTCCCCGGCCGCCAACACCGGTTTGCGGCACCCCCGGACATGCCCTACGAGCATCAGGGAAGTGCATAGCAAGCACGAGATTTTGCGGCTTCCGTTTGCATGGTTTCAGCTTTTTTCTTATCTTTGCCTGTCGTATCAACCAATCATCAGCTATGAGAAAACTTTCAATCACGATGGGATGCATGGCCGTGGCTGCCGTTCCGGCCTGCGCACAGTCAATCAGTTATCCCCCCACACCGAAGGACAACACCGTCGACAGCTATTTCGGACAGCAGGTGCCCGATCCCTACAGATGGCTCGAAAACGACTCCTCGACCCAGACCGCGCAATGGGTGCAGGCCGAGAATGCCGTCACCGAGGCCTACTTGCGCAAGATCTCCTTCCGCGACAGACTGCTCAAGCGGCTCACGGAAGTTTCCAACTACGGCAAGGTGGGCGCCCCCTGGTATGTCAAAGAGAGTGGAAAATGGTACTTTTTCAAGAACAACGGACTCCAGAACCAGAGCGTTCTCTACGTCATGGACCGTCTTGACGACCAGGCGAACGCACGCGTTTTCCTCGACCCCAACAAGCTCAGCACCGACGGCACCGTAGCCCTGAAGGACCTGTCGTTCTCCCATGACGGCAAGTATGCAGCCTACTCGATCTCCCGCAGCGGATCCGACTGGCAGGAATTCTACGTCCTCGACGCCCGCACCGGACAGCTCCTCGACGACCATATCGAGTGGGCCAAGTTCTCGGGAGCCACATGGCACGGCGACGGATTCTACTACAGCGCCTACGATCCGCCCGTCAAGGGACGCGAGTACAGCCATGTCAATGCCGTACACAAGATCTATTACCACCGCATCGGTACACCGCAGAGCGCCGATGTGCTGTTCTACCAGAACCCGGCTCATCCGAAACGCTTCTACGATGTGAGCGTCAACCGCGAGGAGACGATGATGTTCCTCTACGAAAGCGGGGCCGGAGCCGGCAACACGCTCTTCGTCCGCGACCTCCGCGTGCCCGGATCGCAGTTCATCCAGATGACCTCCGACATGGACAGGCAGTATGCCCCCATCGGCAACATCGGTGATCAGATCTTCCTCTTCACCAACGACGGCGCTCCCCGCAACCGCCTGATGGTCACCGACATCAGCCATCCGGGCTTCGCAGACTGGAAAGAGCTCGTGCCGGAAGGACCCGATCCCATCGACGGAGCCACGCTCATCGGCGGCCGGATGATCGTTACCTTCTCCAAGGATGCCTCCCATCGCGCCTACGTCTACACGCTCCAGGGACAGCGCATGAACGAGATCAAGCTCCCGTCGTTGGGCAGCGCGAGCTTCAGCGGCGACAAGGACCGCCCCGAATGCTTCTATTCCTTCTCCTCGTTCACCGTTCCCGGCACCGTCTATCAGTACGACTTCGACACCGACGCGAGCCGTGTCTATGCCGCTCCGAAGGTCAATTTCAACCTCAATGCCTATGAGACGCGGCAGGTCTTCTATCCTTCCAAGGACGGAACCCGCATCCCCCTCTTCCTCACTTACAGGAAAGGAATGCGCCTCAACGGCCGCAACCCGGTCTATCTCTACGCCTACGGCGGTTTCAACATCGCCATGTCGCCCCACTTCTCGGCATCCCGCATCCCCTTCCTTGACAACGGAGGCATCTACGCACAGGCCTGCCTGCGCGGCGGAAGCGAGTATGGAGAGGAGTGGCATCAGGCAGGAACGAAGCTCAGAAAGCAGAATGTCTTCGACGACTTCATCGCTGCAGCCGAGTGGCTGATCGCCAATCGCTACACCGACAAGGATCATATCGCCATCGTCGGAGGCAGCAACGGCGGTCTCCTGGTGGGCGCCTGCATGACCCAGCGGCCAGATCTCTACCGCGTAGCCATACCACAGGTCGGCGTCATGGACATGCTCCGCTACCACAAGTTCACCATCGGGTGGAACTGGGCATCCGACTATGGGACAAGCGAAGACAGCAAGGAGATGTTCCAGTATCTGCTGGCCTATTCCCCACTCCACAATCTCAAGCCCGGCACGCGTTATCCCTCGACCCTCGTGACCACTGCCGACCACGACGACCGTGTGGTTCCTGCCCACTCCTTTAAGTTCGCCGCGCGCCTCCAGGAGTGCAATGACGGCACCAATCCGACCCTCATCCGCATCGACACAAAGGCCGGACACGGAAGCGGGAAGCCACTCGGCAAGGTCTTGGAAGAACAGGCTGACATCTACGGATTCATCATGTACAACATGGGGATGAAGTTCAAGTAGACCCCATCCCCATGCCTCACCGGCCCCGGAAGGCCCGGACCGCTCATTCGGCGACCACGAACACGCTCTCGTAAGGTTGCAGCCGGAGGCGGAACGGGCCTTTCGGGGCTTTCCGTCTCGTGCCCTTCAGCGGATCCCAAAGCGAGATCCGGCTGCGCTGCGAGCGCAGGGTGACCGGCGCGTCATAGGCCTTCGCACTGTGATTATAGACAAAATAGATGTCCTCCCGGGCCGTCCGGCGATGGCAGAACGTCACACGGTCGTCCGGCTGATTGTTGCTCCGGAACGCCAGGTCGGGCTCCAAGCCGGCTCCGGCGATCGTCTCTCCGCGGTCGCAACGGATGACTTTCACGCCCTTCTGCGCCAGTTCATCAATCCTCCGGTCCGCTTCCGGCGAGACCGTCGTGCGGTTCTGGACGACGAGCGCACGGTATTTCATCCCCCCTTTCACGGCCAATTGACCGTCCTGGGCCGAAAAACGGTTCATCAAGGCATCATCGGTGCATACGTCAAACGTGAATCCTTCCGGAACCGGAGGCAACTTATACGCCATCGTCTTCATCGGTACGTCCTCACCGAGATACACACACAGATCGACCACAGGCTGCCCCTCGCGGAGCAGGGTGGCACATCTCGCCTGATAATCCCAGAACCATCGGCTCTCCTTCCACGTCGGATAGAACCGGTGGAACACGTATGGATGGCCGCTGCTTGAATCGTCATACTTCCGGTCAAGCCACGGCTGGTAGGACGAGGCGCATATGACGAACTCGTTAATGCCCTTACAATAAGCTAAATTAGCGATGCGGAGCAGCTCCGTCCAAGGCTCATCGTAAGGCGTATCCGTGAACGCTTCGCCCGACGCGATCGGCTTCCCGTAGAGGTGGGCGGCTGATGCGGCGTCGAGAACGTCATAGTTTCCGTTCTTCTGATAGGCCCAGAACTCGCCCTGCGGACGGTCTGCCCACTGGCGGGAAGCGATGTTGTCATTGGCGATATTCAGCATGGCCTGGCTCGTGAACTGCACTCCGCGTGCACCGGCAAGCCGTGCGAACGTCCCGTAGTATTCCTCACCGATGGCCGAAGCGATCGTCTGCCTGAACCGCAGCATCATCTGCTCGGTCCGGATGCGGTCTCCGACGATGTAACCAGCCAGTGCGGGAAGCCAAGAGATGAGGTCTTGCCCGTGCATATGACCGTATCGCCGCTCGAGACCACCGGTCCAGTTCGCGCATCCGGCCTCATGGCTGTCCATGCACATGGTCTGCGGCCTGCATCCGATGGCTGTCAGCGTGTCGCAGATGGGGCCGAAGTAGTGGTCGAAGTGGATCTTCACGGCTTCCGCAGACATCACGTCGGCCTCCAATCCGATGAGATTGGCCCGTCCGTGCTTGGTCTTTGCCCCGGTCGGAGCGTGTCCGAAGCGGATCAGCCGCCATGTTCCGGGTTCGAGGTCGACGGTGAGCGTGCCGTCCGGACGCATCTTCCCGGTGACGTTCCGTATGGCTGCGGGATCAACGGCGCCATGGTTTCCGCCTTCGGGATGCGGATAGAGCACCTCGGCGCGGTATCCTGCCTTGACTTCCCAGTTGTCGATCCGGTCGCGCGAAGACAGTCGGACGTTCCCGATCTCCAACCGTTCGCCGGCGTTGGAGGTTGCCTTCCAGTCGTGCAGACGGATGCGGAACCAACGTCCCATGACCTCCGGGAAGCTGACGGAGCGCTGCCGCGTCTTGTGTCCGATCACGTTCTCGATGGCCGGGAGCGCGGTTGCGGTCTGCCAGGTGATGCCGTCCGTGCTGTATTCCAGCTCGCCGAGGGCGGGCAGGTCGATGTATCCGGCTCCGAAAAAGCGTTCCTGCGGCTGTCCCGGCACGTTCATCGCGCTGGCCGATCCCTTGCCTTTCGGGTTCGTTACATAGCTGATGCTGCGGACGGGGATGGCGCGTCCGGCGTCGAAGGAGACCGCCAACGGCTGATTGTCCTTGACGGTGAGGCGCTGCCGGAGGATGCAGATGTCCTGGAGGGAGGCATCATCCGGAAAGGCCAAAGTGGCGATGTCGCGGAACCATTTGCGGTCGGTCGCAAGGCGAAGCGTCACCTCCTGCCGACGGTCAACGGTGATCAGCGTGTCGACGAAGGCCACTTCCTGCATGCCGTGTGCAGGATCTATCCACGGCCCGCCGGCGTTATAGCCATTGCTGACGGCCACTCCGAAGGAGAGCCCGAGCTGCTTTGCCTTCAGCGCTGCATGCTTCAGCATCCGCCACCATTCAGGCGAGAGGGACGGAAGGGCGCCCTCCGCCTTGCCGTGAACTTGGTCATAGAAGACCACGCCGCCCACTCCCTGCGCCTTGAAGGCCTCCAAGTCGGCGTCGATACCAGCCTCGGTGGTCTCGGTCTCACCATGAAACCACCACACTTGTGTACGTGCCGCGGGATCGGGATGGGTGAACTTGTACCATAATGAATTGTCTGCGGCGGCTGCCATCGATACGGACAGCAACGCGCCAAGAATGGTCTTTTTCATGTGTAGTTTGTCTTTTTGGCTCCGGAAAATGATTTCCGGAAGGTACTCAGATGGTCGCAAAGATAAGAAAAAAATCGGAATCGCATGTGCGTATCAGCGAAAAACATTACCTTTGCGCATGAAATGCCAGGCCCGCAACGACGGAGCGGCTGCGCCGTCAGCCTCAGCCATCCGGGCCTGACCTGTCAGACGGAACAAGCAAACGATACGAAATATGGAGCAAAAGATTGACTGCTTCCTGCCCGAAGGCGGAAGCAACGAGTTGGAGATGACGATTGCGAGCCTGAAAGCCTCACCGCTCGTGGGACGGATAGTCGTGATGCAGACTGCCGACAGCGGGCCGGTGGCCGGCGAAGACATCGAATGCGTGCGCATCGACTCGCTCAGGAGCAGCGCCACGATGCGGCAGATCGCAGCCATGAGCAAGGCTTCTTTCACGCTGATCTACCTCAAGAGCCAGTATCTCAGCATGGGTTACTTGGCGCTGGAACGCATGGTCCGCGTGGCCGAAGACACGCAGGCGGGCATGGTCTACGCTGATCACTACCAGACATCGGCCGCGGGCGAGCGCACCGAAGCACCGGTGATCGACTACCAGCAGGGCAGTCTGCGCGACGATTTCGACTTCGGTTCGGTGCTCTTGCTGCGCACGGGCGCCCTCCGGAAGGCGGCCGCGCGCATGACGGACGACTTCAAGGCGGCCGGCCTCTATGATCTCCGGCTGAAGCTCAGCGAGCAGGAGACGTTCGTTCACATACCCGAATGTCTCTACTCGGAAGTGGAATTGGACAACCGGAAGACCGGGGAAAAGCTCTTCGACTATGTCGATCCGCGCAACAGAGACGCGCAGATCGAGATGGAGAAGGCCTGCACGGCCTATCTGAAGGATGTCGGCGGCTATCTCGAACCCGCGTTCCGGAGCGTGCCCCTGCAGGATCCGGACTTCGAATATGAGGCTTCGGTCATGATCCCGGTGCGCAACCGCATCCGCACGATACGTGATGCGATCGACAGTGCGCTGTCACAAAGGACCACGTTCAGATACAACATCTTTGTCGTCGAGAACGGTCCGGACTTCCATTCCACCGACGGAACGACCGAGGCCATTGACGCCTACGATGACGAGAGGATCATCCACCTGATCCCTGACCGCAACGACATCGGCGTCGGAGGAAGCTGGAACATGGCCGTGCACCATCCGCAGTGCGGCCGGTTCATCGTCCAGCTCGACAGCGACGACGTCTATTCGGGCCCCGACACACTGCAGAAGATCGTCGAAGCCTTCTATGATCAGCAGTGCGCCATGGTCATCGGCTCCTACATGCTCACCGATATTGACCTCAACGTGCTGCCTCCAGGGAAGATCGACCATCGCGAATGGACCCACGACAACGGCCGCAACAACGCCCTGCGCATCAACGGTTTAGGTGCACCGCGCGCCTTCTTCACGCCGGTCATGCGTGAGATCAACCTGCCGAACGTCAACTATGGCGAAGACTATGCGTTAGGTCTGGCCGTCTCGCGCCATTAC
The DNA here is from genome assembly GCA_022778905.1 of Prevotella sp. Taxonomy (GTDB): domain Bacteria; phylum Bacteroidota; class Bacteroidia; order Bacteroidales; family Bacteroidaceae; genus Prevotella. The sequence goes on from JALFRV010000064.1 coordinate 11,289, forward strand.
GCCATCGGCCGCATCTACGACGTGCTCTACAACTGCCGCAGATGGGACGACAACTCGGACGGCAACCTGAGCATCGAGAAAAACAACCGCAACAACCTCTACAAGGACCGCATCCGCACCTGGGAGCTGCAGGCAAGAATCAAGATGAACAGCAAGTCGGGTGAGGAAAGTTGAGTGCAGAATGTGAAATCAGTCGCCTGCGGCGATGCGAAATGAAGAATGATGAATAGAGAATTGACGCTTTTAATAGCCGACAGTGGGTCGACCAAGACCGACTGGTGCCTCGTCAGGGGCGGCCGGACGATCTGCGAGATCAAGACAGGCGGCACCAATCCGTTTTTCCAGACAGAAGAAGAGATCGCCGGGGAGATCCGTTCGTCGCTGATCGACGAGCTTCCCTCGGCCGACATCGACGAGGTCTACTTCTACGGCGCAGGCTGTACGCCGGAGAAACTGCCCGTCCTCGAAGGCGCCTTGCGGCGTCACTTGCGCATCCACAGCCACTGCGAGGTGGCCTCGGACATGCTTGCCGCCGCCCGCAGCCTGTGCGGACACGAGCCCGGCATCGCCTGCATCCTCGGCACGGGGAGCAACTCCTGCGCCTACGACGGTGAGCGGATCGTGCACAACGTGTCGCCGCTCGGCTTCATACTCGGCGACGAAGGCAGCGGCGCCGTATTGGGGAAGCTGCTCCTCGGCGATGTGCTGAAGCACCAACTGCCACAGCCTGTCATCGACAGATTCAACGAGCGCTACGGCCTGAGCAATGCCGAGATCATCGAACGGGTCTACCGTCAGAAGCTCCCCAACCGCTTCTTGGCGAGCTTCGTGCCGTTTCTGGCCGACGAGATGGGCGAACCCGCGATCCACAGCCTTGCCGTGACGGCCTTCCGCAGTTTCCTGCAGCGCAACGTGAAGCAGTATGACGGCTGGGACCGGCTGCCCGTGGGCTTCGTCGGATCCGTCGCTTTCTATTTCCGGGACGTGCTCCGCGAAGCACTCGAAGCGGAGGGGATGACGCTCGGCCGCATCCTTCAGGCACCCATGGATGGGCTCATCGAGTTCCATGCAGACCATCCCTGACACCGCCTTCCCGCACCTCCCGAAAGACCACTTCTGCACCCCCGAAAAGACAGACGTATCATACGCCTCGCGCAGAGCTATGCTCCGGGCGGTCAAGAGCTATGCTCCGGGCGGCCAAGAGCTATGCTTTCGGGCGCCGAAAGCATAGCTCCGCGCGGGCCACAAGAACCCCGTTGATTTTCAACAAGTTACAAATCCGGTTTCCGCCGGAATCCTTTGCCGCCTCCATCGCTGGCCGACGCGAGGTGCGGAAAGCCGGTTCCGGCCGTCGGCATCATGCAAAGCCCCAAAACGGAAATCACAGAAGAAATCCTGCCGCGGATGTTGCAGGAATCAAAAAAAATTGTTAATATTGCACCGCGAAAAGATTATCTTATTATCAAACAAACGATGCAGGACATATAGACAACTGCTGACAAACTGAAACAAATCAAAGGAGTACGCACGATACATACGGACTTCGACACGCACAACATCCCATGGCCGTCCGCCCGCAGGATGAGAACGGCTGTCGTGGAGGGATAACACGGATAATTGAAATGATCTATCTACATATCACAAACTCTATTTAAAAGTATGAAACAAAACAAAATGCGAAAATGGTACGTCTCAATGGTATTGCTGCTTGCATGCTCATTGGGCGGATTTGCACAGACGCGCACCGTGAAGGGTGTCGTCAAGGATGCGCAAGGTGTCGAGATCATCGGCGCCACGGTATCGGTCAAGGGGACCAAGTATGCAGCCGTGACTGACCTCAACGGCGAGTATACCATTCACGTACCTGCCGACACCAAGCAGCTGACCATCAACTACGTCGGCTTTGAACCGCAGACTGTCGACCTCACCAACGCCACGACCTACACGGTCACGATGCAGGAGGCGTCCACGATGCTCAACGAAGTGGTCGCCATCGGCTATGCGAAGGTCAAGCGGAAGGACCTGACGGGAGCGTCAGTCTCGGTCACCGGATCCGACCTTGCATCCGTTCCGGCCACGAACGCCGCACAGGCGCTGGCCGGAAAGGCTGCCGGTGTGAGCATCGTCTCACAGAACGGCGCCCCCGGAGCGAGCCTCAACATCACCGTGCGTGGCGGCACTTCGATCACCCAATCGACCTCCCCGCTCTACATCATTGATGGTTTCCAGAGCGACAACGGACTGTCCAACGTCGACGTCAACGACATCGAGACCATCGACATCCTCAAGGACGCCTCGGCAACAGCCATCTACGGTGCCCGCGGATCAAACGGCGTAGTCCTCATAACGACCAAGTCGGCCAAGAAAGGCAAGACTACGGTCAGCTATAACGGCTACGTGCAGATGGACAGATTGGGCAAGAAGCTCGACCTGCTCAATGTGGAGGACTATGTCAAGTATCAGTATGAATGGTGGACATTGAAGGGCGAGATGAACCAGTACGCCCGCATGTTCGAAGGAGGTTATGCCGATATCGCCGCCACTTACGGCAACCAGAAGGGCATAGACTGGCAGGACGAGATGTTCGGAGGTACGGCCACGGAGCTCAACAACAATGTTGCCATCTCGACAAGTGGTGAGAAATCACGCACCTATATCAGCTACAACAACATCTATCAGAATGGTCTTCTGGAGAATACAGGCTTCACCCGCAACGCCATACGTGCCAAATACAATGCCGATCTCTTCCAGCACGTGCGCTTTGACATGAGCACTTCGTTCCAGATCAACAAGACCCAAGGCGGCGGAAGCTTCACAAACCTGAAGCAAGCCATCGGCCGTCCCGAGACCGGAGGCATCCTCTTCACCGACGACCAGCTGCGCAACGAGGAACTGAACACCGACTTCCGCACGTTCGCAAATGAATACGACCTCTACAATCCGTTGATTGTCCAGTCGGCAGTGAAGGACATCGACCGCAGCAGAATATTCAATATCAATGCCGGTATAGAGTTTGACCTGTTCAGGGACTTCACCTTCAGAACCGCCGGCAGCTACACTTGGCGTCAGATCAAGTCGACCATGTTTGACGACGGACGCACCTCCACCGGCATCATCAAGGGCGGCCCGTATGGCAGCATCAACAACAACGAGCATCAGGAATATCAGTGGACCAACACCTTAAGCTGGTCGCACAACTACGCCAAGTTCCATCAGCTCAATGCACTCGTCGGCCATGAAGTCTGGTATTCACAGACGACCTATGCCAACAACGCCTACAAGCTGTTCCCGAAGACAAACTTCGGACTCAACGACATCAGCATGTCTGTCCCCGACACCTGGTCTTCCTCCTTCGGAGAGAACGGCATCGTTTCCCTCTTCGGACGTGTGAACTACGCGTATGCGGACCGTTACCTGCTCACGGCAACCATGCGTGCCGACGGCTCATCAAAGTTCAGCAAAGGCAACAAGTGGGGTTACTTCCCGTCAGTTGCCGCAGCCTGGCGCATCTCAGAGGAAAACTTCTTCAAGAAGAGCGCGCTCTCGAGCTTCGTGAACAGCCTCAAACTGCGCGTCGGATATGGTGCCACGGGCAACTGCAACATCAGCGACTACATGTATACGACATCCTATGAATCCACCGTTTACCCGATCGGAAACACCGAGACCGCTGCGCTGGCACCCGGAAGTACGGTCGGAAACCCTAACTTAAAATGGGAAACGACCAAGTCAACCAACATTGGACTGGACTTGGTGATGTTCAACAACCGCCTGAATGTCACACTCGACTGGTACAACAACAAGAGCGACGACCTGCTGATGAATGTGAAGATACCTTCATCTACAGGCTATACGTCCCAGTATCAGAACATCGGCGCCATCCGGAACCGTGGTCTCGAAGTCGTAGTCAATTCTGTCAACGTCGAAAACAAGAACTTCAGATGGACCACAGACTTCAACATCTCGTTCAATCGCTCCAGAGTGCTCCGCATAGACGGTGAGAATGAATACTACGAAACATCCGTCCGGGGCGGCTCCAACTCTAATGTGGTCTACCGGGCCATCGTAGGGCACGCCTTAGGAGAGATGTTCGGCTACAAGACAGATGGCGTCTATACCACCGATGACTTTGTTCAGAACGACAATGGTACGTATTCCCTGAAACCCGGCGTGATCTATCAGAAGGGCCAGAAGACAGCCAACATCAAGCCGGGTGATGTCAAATTCGTATCGACAGCAGGCCAGACGGACGCCGACGGGAATCCTGTCTACAACGCAGACGACCGGACCGTCATCGGCAATGCGGCCCCGGACTTCACCGGCGGCCTCAACAACACGTTCACATATAAGAACTTCGACCTGTCCGTATTTGCCACCTTCTCCGTGGGGAATGACCTTTACAACATGTCCATGCAGCGCTATTTGGGTCCCTGGCAGCCCTGCCAGAACCTGCTGGCCGCTGTTGCCGACCGCTTTACGTTAGTAGATCCGCAGACCGGACTGGAAGCGAAGAGCCTCTCAAGATTGGCTGAACTGAACCCGAACCAATACAGCAAGGACATCATCTGGAGCAACCACGATGAAAACAGCTCCATCATGACGATTCCGGTAGACCGCTTCGTCGAGGACGGATCATATCTCCGGATCAGCACCATCACGTTGGGCTACACGCTTCCGAAGGCATGGCTGTCAAAGATACGCGTGAGCAACCTGCGCCTCTACTGCACGCTGAGCAACATGTTCACCATCACCAACTACTCCGGATACGATCCCGAAGTCTCCAAGACCAGCTCTATCCTGACGCCGGGAATCGATGATTCGACCTACCCGCGTGCCAAGAGCGTCGTCTTTGGCATCAATCTTTCAATCTAATATAGAAAAGGAGAAATAGTATGAAAAGAATTATCAGTCTATCATTAATCATATCTGTCCTGCTCGGATTCAGTTCCTGTTCCGACTATTTGGACATGCCGTCCAAGACAAAGGTGAACAGCGGGAACGTCTTCACGGACTTAGGACGCGCCGAAATGGCCATTCTGGCCTGCTATACCGGTGTCTGGATGCAGGACGCATGGTACAAGGGACAGGCCGGCACGGATGAAATATACTCTACGGAGAGTAACACCAACGCGAACGGAAAGGCTTCGAACTACGTCTTGGACGATGGCAGCTGTCCCGCAGGGATCTACACAACGTCGTACGCAGCAATCGAGCGGTGCAACGTCTGCATACGCGGACTGAAGGCGATGACGGTCAGTGAGAACGACGCAGCTACCCGCGACATGCTGTTGGGCGAATGCCTGGCCATCCGGGCGAACTGCTATCTCAACCTGATCCGCTACTTCGGCGACGTCCCCTACACCACAACGCCGGTCGATGAGCTGTCGACCTTCTCCTCCTCCCGCACGAGCCGCGACCGGATCTATGATGCCATCATCGCTGATCTGCAGGAAGCAGTGAAGCTCTTGCCATGGTACAGCGAGGGCAAGATCGCCACGCCGGAGCGCATATCCAAGAACGCTGCCTATGGCATCTTAGCCCGCACGGCGCTCTATGCGGCCGGTTACTCGCTCCGATGGGACCTGTCCACCTATGCCGAATCATCGCTGAAGATGGCCCGGAGAGACGATGCAGCCCGCGTGAAGGAACTCTATCAGATCGCCGATGATGCCTGCAAGGCCGTCATCAACAAAGGAGAGAACGCCTTGGTGGCCAACTTTGACGACATCTTCCGCGCGCTGAACGAAGGCGGCCGCTACCATCCGGAGGAGACAATGTTTGAAGTTGCCTACTACGGAACGACCACCAACGCCCGCATCGGATATACCAACGGCCTCTTTATCCATGCAAAGAATCTGCTCTATGGCAAGACATTGCCGCTGCAGCTGATCCAACCGGCTCTCTATTTTGACTATGAAGACGGCGACACACGACGTGACGTGACAATCGGAAACTACAGTGTCGACGAAGACGGGACTGACTACGCCGTCGGCTACAGCGGTCTGAACCAGGGCAAGTGGCGCTGTACGTGGAAGGCAAGTGCGCGCACCGCATCTCTCCAGACAGACGTCAACTGGCCGCTGCTGCGCTATTCGGACGTGCTGCTCATGTATGCCGAGGCAGAGAACTACCTGAACAACGGTCCGACGGAGGCTGCAGTCAACGCGCTGAAAGCCGTCCGCACGAGAGCCTTCAACGGTGACCAGAGCAAGATCGGCACCATTCCGTCCACGCAGGACGCCTTCTTCAAGGCTGTCGTAAGGGAGCGGAAGCTGGAGCTCGCCACCGAAGGATGGCGCCGGACCGACCTCGTCAGATGGAACTTATTGGGCCAGACGCTGACCGATACGAAAAATGTGCTGCAGAAATTGGCAAGCCGCGAAGCACCTTATGACAAGATCCCGACCTACCGGGCATTCAAGATCGCCAGTTCAACCACATGGAAAGACCCGCTCATCGCATTACAATATGTGGACTTCACCACCCAACCGACAGCAGCGGACCTCGCCAACTTGGAGGCCAAATACGGCGGCAAATGGAGCTGGACCAACATGTTCAGCACGATCAACAATCAAGGAAAGTCCCTCTCTGCCCTCATGGGACAGTCCAAGATCTTAGGTGTCACCGAAAATAAGGGCACGATGCCGTCATGGATCAATGACATGTTCAGAGGCTACTCGGCCGGCCACTGCGAGCTTTACACCCTGAGCCGGACCGCGATCATCGACATCAACCCCGGTCTGGAGGGACAGCAGCTGCCGGGATATTAACCGTCCATATCAATCAGTCAATGACTCCGTTTTCGATGCAGACCGCAAAAGGACGCCTCGCAGACGGAGTCTTTGACTTTTCAAGGGGTGCTCCCGACCGTGCGGAACAGCAGACCGGCTGCACCAGAGCGGATATAAGGAGCGCACGGAGCGCGTATACGGATCGCCCGAACAGAATATGATTACACGCAAAATGAACACTATGACAAGAATAGGATTGACCTTTCTCGGTATGATATGCGGCTTGTCCGCCATCGCCCAACCCCTTGCGTTCCCCGGAGCCGAGGGCTATGGAAAATACACTACAGGCGGACGGGGCGGCCGCGTCATCACCGTGACCAACCTGAACGATGACGGGCCGGGCAGTCTGCGTGATGCCGTGACCCGGAAAGGGCCGCGCATCGTCGTCTTCAGCGTCAGTGGAAACATCGAACTGCAGTCGCCCCTGCGCATCGAAAACGATGACATCACCATCGCCGGACAGTCAGCACCGGGCGAAGGGATATGCCTCAAGGACTGCCCGCTGAGCATCTCGGCGAGCAATGTGATCGTCAGATACCTCCGGGTGAGGCTCGGCGACAAGTACAAACACGACAACGACGCGGTGACCGGCGGACGTTACGGGCAACATGACGTCATCCTCGACCATCTCTCTTCAAGCTGGTCGATCGACGAGTGCCTGTCTTTCTACAAAACGGAAAGGCTCACCGTGCAGTGGTGCCTCGTCAGCCACAGCCTGAGCAGGTCACAACACACCAAGGGAGCGCACGGCTTCGGAGGCATCTGGGGCGGTCTCAACGCGACCTTCCACCACAATCTGCTGGCCAATCATTCCAGCCGTAACCCCCGCTTTGCATCCGTCGAGGGCACGAAGAACGTAGACTACCGCAACAATGTGGTCTACAACTGGGGCTTCAAAGCAGCCTACGGGGGCGGCCGCCACGGTGAGATCAACTTCGTGGGCAACTACTATAAGCCCGGTCCGGCATCCGAAATCCGCCGCTTCTTGGATGTTGCCGACGACGGAACGGGACGCTATTTCGTCAGCGGAAACAAGCTCGTCGGCGACCGGACAGCCACGGAGGACAACTGGAAGGCCGTAGGCGGCAAGAACCCACTGACGTGCCGAATGGAGAAGCCCTATCCTTTCATGCCCATCAACGAACAGACTCCCGATGACGCATACCGCATCATCCTGCGCAAGGTGGGCTGCAGCCTCCACCGTGACAGCTATGACCGCGACGTCATCCGTCAGGTGAAGAAAGGGCTCGGCACGCAAGGGCGCAAAGGAATCATAGACCGTCCGGCGGACGCAGGCGGCTGGCCGACCCTCAAGAGCGGAAAGCCACTGCCGGATGCAGACCAGGACGGCATGCCCGACAGATGGGAGAAGCGGCACGGCCTCAATCCCAACGACCCGTCAGATGCCGCCGCCCATGACCTTGACAACGCCTACACGAACGTCGAAGTCTATCTGAACGCCCTCGTATAACCCTCGCCGGCCTCTGATTCGACATGCCTGTCGCTCGCCTGTTCCCAACGGCGGGAAAGCGGGAAAGGCGGGCACAGCACACAGGGCAGCATCCCCTCGTTACCGAGACGGTCAGGGACGGCGCTTGGAGAGCTGCCGGATGGCGTCCCGGATGACCTTCAGAGTGGACCGGTCAGAGGCGAAGACGGAATAGAGGCCCTGCTGTTCCTGGGCCGGATCAGCCGTATACTCATCGCCCACCTGCCACCACTCGTGCCGGGGAACAACGGCTCCGCCCCACCCCCAGAAATTGCATCCGGCGAAGAGGGGATCCGTCCCGACCAATGAGAAGACATACCTGTAATAGGCATCGCGGGCCCGCGTGGGACTTGTTGTGGTGAAAACGAAGCCGTCGCGCGGGTATCCGAACTCCTCCATGACGAGCGGTTTGCCGGTCCGACGGCAAATCTGCAGATGGCGGTCGATATATTCCTTTGTCTTGCTGTATGCCCGCGGCAGGTCTTCCGACAGCCGGCCGGCCTTCGACCAGCCCCAGTTGTAAGGCCAGACGTGAATGGTGCAATAGTCGATGTTGGGATCCGTGCAGATCGCTTCATAGCAGTCATAGTCGCCCTCACATCCTACGGCGCCCTCGCTGCCCGTCGATATCAGGTGACGGACATCCATGCGGCGGATGAGGGCCGCCACTTCGCTGAGCCATGACCGCATCGCGGGCAGCCCTTCGCGGCTGAAGGCGCGCGGCTCGTTGCATATTTGCCAGGCCATGATCGCCGGATCTTCCGTGTAGGGAAGGCCCGTATAGCGATTGGTCCGACCGAGGATGAACCGCACATAGTCCTCAAACAGGCGGTGCGCACGCTCGTTCGCCGCATACTGAGCCGCATAGCGCACATACTGCTCATACCCTTCGACATTGGGCAACGGCACACGTCCCGCCCCCACCTGTTCCAAGTAGTAACTGTAGCCGCCGCTCCACTCCCAGCTGTTGTTCAGATAGAGCACTGCCACCATGCCCCTCCTGCCCATCTCCATCAGCAGATAGTCGAGTCCGGCAAGTAGCGTATCGTTGCAGACCCCGGGGCTCTCCTGCAGCGTCGGCTCCACTTTGTACCTGCCGCCCCGCTGCCCGTCCGCCCCGACAAGGATGCGGAGGTTGTCGATGCCCATCCGTTTCATCCGGTCCAACTCCCCGCACAGGCGCTGCCGGTTGCCTCCCTGCCCTTCCGATCCCAAGATGGCGCCATACCAGAAGTTGGCACCTATATAGCGATAAGGAGCGCCGTCGCGCATGAGGCGGCCGTCTCTGACGGTGACAAACGAGGATGCGGCGGCCGGCAAGGCGGCCAGGAGGAGCAGCCATAGCTGCAAAAAGATGCTGTTTGATTTCACTTCTGACTTTTTTTGCAAATATAAATATAATTCGTGAATGATGCACCCGTTCGACGGCGGAAAAACATTTTTTCTTCAAAGGCCCTGCCTCTCTTTCTCCCGGATCGGCCATCCCCGTTCTCCGCAGTCATCCATCGCTACTGGCCGAAGGGCCGATCAAAGGCATCGAAGGCATCATGCGGCCGGTCCCGATCATCGGTTTTCCGGCTGCGGATGGGCTGTCAAGCGGCCGGATCCCATGAAGACGGCATCTGCTGCTGAACAAGACGAACCGACGGACAGAACCCGCTGGAGCCGGCACAAGAATGATCACCAAGCAGGGGACATAATGGCTGCCGGGCGAGAAATACCTCTGAATTTATGCGACAAATGGCCTCAGAATACGGCGATTTTATCCTCCGGATCCTCCTTTGGCCTCAAATACGCGGAAAATGAGCCACTTTCACAATGCACAGACTATCAATGCGTTACGCCCGACCAGCCATTCCGGGACGCGCAAAGGACAGCTCCGGCTGCCGCAAAGCTATCCTCCGCAGGCTCCAAAGCTATCCTCCGGGCCGCGAAAAGGATAGCTCCGGGGGGCCAAGAGGTATCATCCGTGCCGGCAACAAGAGGCTTCCGCACAGCCAAGAGAGGGCTTCCGGGTGGCGCAGACGGCACATCCCGGACGGCAAAAGCCCACTTCAATGCACAAAATGTGTCATTTCCCATCGCCGAAAAGGATCCATCCGCCGCTCCACCTTCATCCCTCGGCGCGCATTATAGCGGTCATGAAGTGCCGATTTTTTCAGAATTTGGATGACAAAGCCGAGAACTTCGGGAGAACGCGGGGGAAGGTCCGGGCGGCCGGTTTCATGGGTGCGCCGCAACCTCCATCGGTGGATGGCGGTGAGGAAGGATGTTTTTTATCTTTATTTAACATGCTCAGGTCACATTTGTGATCATTCCGAGGCGCATCCGCCCCGTACCTTTGCACCATCAAATTCATTAATAAGCAAAAACAATATGGAGAATCAGATGTTTTGTTTCCAATGCCAGGAGACTGCCAAAGGAACAGGTTGCACCGTTCGCGGTGTGTGTGGTAAACTGCCGGAAACTGCCAGATGGCAGGACCTCTTGGTCAGTGTGGTGCGCGGAATCGGTACGATCGCCGACGCCTTGAACACCGCCAACGTGGACTATGACCATATCGGGACGGGCGACTATCTGATGGATGCGCTCTTCACGACCATCACCAACGCCAACTTCGACGATCAGGCGATCCTGCAACGTGTGGACCGCGGCATCGCGCTGAAGCATGAGCTGATCCGCAAGAGCGAGGCTGCAGGCATCACGCTGCCCGACTATCAGGAAGTGAAATGGGGCGGCGAGAAGGCCGACTATCTCGCCGAGGGCAACCGCGAGAGCATTCTCCGCAACACCGACGAGGACATCCGCTCGCTCAAGGAGCTGATCGTGCTGGGACTGAAGGGCATCGCCGCCTACTATGAGCATGCCTCCCGCCTCGGCGAGCGCAACGAGGCGATCGTCCTGTTTACCGAAAAGGCGCTCGCCCTGATCAGCAATCCGGAGGCACAGATGGACGAGCTGATCGGCACGGTGCTGGCAACCGGCCAGAACGGAGTGGACGTCATGGCGCTTTTAGACAAGGCCAACACCTCCACATACGGCAATCCGCAGATCACGAAGGTGAACATCGGCGTGGGCAAAAACCCCGGCATCCTTGTCTCCGGACATGATCTGAAAGACATTGAGGACCTGCTCCGCCAGACTGAAGGCACAGGCATCGACGTCTATACGCACAGTGAGATGCTGCCGGCACACTACTATCCGCAGCTGAAGAAATACAAGCACCTGGCCGGCAACTACGGTAACGCGTGGTGGAAGCAGAAGGAAGAGTTCGAGACATTCAACGGCCCGATCGTCTTCACGACCAACTGCATCGTGCCGCCGACACCGAAAGCAAGCTATCAGGACCGTGTCTTCACGACCAATTCGGCCGGTTATCCGGGATGGAAGCATATCCCCGTCGGCGCTGACGGCCACAAGGACTTCTCCAGGGTGATCGAGATCGCACGCCACTGCGAGCCCCCCACGGAGATCGAACACGGAGAGATCATCGGCGGCTTCGCCCACGCACAGGTGTTCGAGCTGGCCGATCAGATCGTCGAGGCCGTCAAGAGCGGCGCCATCCGCAAGTTTGTGGTCATGGGAGGATGTGACGGACGCATGAAGAGCCGCAGCTACTACACCGAGTTCGCACAGGCTCTGCCGAAGGATGTGGTCATCCTCACGAGCGGCTGTGCCAAGTACCGCTACAACAAGCTGCAGCTTGGCGACATCAATGGCATCCCACGCGTGCTCGATGCAGGCCAGTGCAACGACTCCTACAGCTGGGCTGTGGTGGCGCTGAAACTGAAGGAAATCTTCGGCGCCAACGACATCAACGAGCTGCCGATCATGTTCAACATCGCCTGGTATGAGCAGAAAGCGGTCATCGTCCTGTTGGCTTTGCTCAGCTTGGGCGTGAAGAACATCCACATCGGACCTACGCTCCCGGGCTTCACCTCGCCCAATGTGGTCAAGCTGCTGCAGGAGAATTTTGGCCTCGGAAGCATCTCGACGGTGGAAGAAGACATCGAGAAGTATATCCTGTAGGGCAGAAGCCCGCATCCCGTTTGGCCGTTTCGCGGATTCTTCGTACCTTTGGTGATTGATAGAAACAACATAAACGATCGATCAATCATGGACGGTATGCTATTGGAGACGACGCTCCGGTTAGTGGTGGCACTCGCCTTAGGCGGTGCCATCGGGCTCGAACGCGAATTCCGGGCCAAGGATGCGGGCTTTCGCACCCACTTCTTAGTGGCAGTGGGTGCAGCGCTATTTACGGTTATCTCACAGTATGGGTTCGGCGCGGATCTGAAGGACAGCTCGCGCGTAGCGGCCCAGGTCGTGTCCGGCATCGGGTTTCTCGGTGCCGGACTGATCGTTTTCCAGAAGAACGTCGTGCGCGGATTGACCACCGCCGCGGGGCTTTGGGTGACGGCAGCCATCGGCATGGCGTGCGGCACAGGCATGTACTGGACGGCCTGCATCGTCACGGCGTTGGTGCTGATCGGACTGGAACTGCTCAACATCTGGATCCCGCAGGTCAGCCAGTCGATCCTTCAGGTATCCTTCTCATCACCCTCCCCCGAGAGCGTGAGACGCGTTGTGGAGGAGATAAGGAGGGACCACGTGGAGATCAGGTCATACGAATTGAAGAACAAGCGCACGTCGCGGGGCGAGATTTATGAGGTCAACATGGATGTCAAAATCAAGCGCAACGACCACAGCAAGATGATGATCGACTATCTGACCGAGTTCGAAGACGTGACGATCATCAGCATCGAGTGACGCCTGATGCCCCATCTTCACCGGCCACACACGTCATCCGGCCAAGCAGGAGACCTGTAAAAGACGGCGCATCGGACCGCTTCCTGCGTTCCGTCGCGTCGTTGCGCGTGCTTCAAAGACAGGCTGTCGCCTCCGGAAAATCCATCCCCGGATCGGCCGGAAGGTCGGTTTGGACCGCCCGGAGGATGATTCCGGGCGGGAAGAAAGGGGTGTTCGGCCAGAATTGTGTATATTTGTCGCGCCGACGGCCACGTCTGCCGCAGCGGACGGAATGGCCGTCTGACCAAGCCACGAATGAAACATGGAGAAAAGACTATGACGGAGAATGAATTACTGTTGAAGCCTGTTGCACGGTTCCACTCACCGTTTCCAACGAAGTTCGGCATCCCGAAGCAGAGCGGATTGGTAGAGGAACTGGCGGGAGAGATCGTGTTTGAACCGGCGTTTCGCAACAAGGATGCGCTGCGGGGCATGGAAGCGTTCGACTATCTGTGGCTCATCTGGGGCTTCTCCGCCAATCCCCATGCGGCGGCGAGCCCTGTTGTCCGCCCGCCATTGTTAGGCGGCAACAAGCGCGTAGGGGTGTTCGCGAGCCGCTCGCCGTTTCGTCCCAACCCGATCGGGCTGTCTTCCGTCCGTCTTGATTCGATCGAATGGGACACGCCCCGAGGTCCTGTGATCCACGTTCTCGGCGGCGATCTGATGGACGGGACGCCGATCTATGACATCAAGCCCTATATTGTCTATGCCGACTGTCATCCCGGCGTGAGGAGCGGATTCACGGATCAGGTGCGGATGAAACGCCTTGACGTGGTGATACCTGACCGGATCGCAAGCGGCTTCAGCCAGCAGCAGCTGCAGGTGCTGCGTCATTCGTTGGCCTTAGATCCGCGCCCTCATTATCAGAATGACCCCCAAAAGGTCTACGGGATGCCTTTTGAGGGTCGTGAAATTCATTTCAGAGTGGAAGGCGACAGGCTCATTGTAGAAGACTGAACCTGCCCGGCGGGCCGTCAAGTCGTCTGATCCGACAGGCTCGTCACCTTATCCTGTTTCAGCTCCTCCACATATTCGGCGATGCGATGCATCTCACGCGGAATCCGGATTTTCTGCGGGCACATGGGCTCGCAGGCGCCGCAGCCGATGCAATGGTCTGCCTGCCGCAGCTTCGGAACGGAGCGGTCGTAACCCACGAGGAACACTTTGCGCATTCGGGCGTAGGCAGGATCCTGCGTGCGATGTGGCACGTTGCTCTCGTTGAGACATTTATTGTAATGGGCAAACACGCCCGGAATGTCAACGCCATAGGGACAGGGCATGCAGTATTTGCAGTCGGTGCAGGGGATGGTCTTATAGTCCACGATCTGCTTGGCGATCTTCTCCTCGAGATAGATCGACTCTTCCTTGGTGAGAGGAGCGAGCGGACAGAGCGACAGGAGGTTGTCCTTCAGGTGCTCCATGTAGGTCATGCCGCTCAGTAAGGTCAGCACATTGGGCATCGTGGCGGCATAGCGGAAGGCCCAGGAGGCCACGCTGCGCTCGGGTTCCCGCTGCTTCAGCTGGTCGACAATCTCGTTGGGCATGTTTGCCAAGCGTCCTCCCAACAGCGGTTCCATGACTACTGCGGGTATCTTCCGTTTGGTCAGTTCGTTGTAGAGATATTCGGCGTCGGTGTTGCGCTTGTTGATTTCATTGGCCCAATGCCAGTCGAGATAGTTGAGTTCGATCTGTACGAAGTCCCAGTGTGCCTCTCCCCGGTCATGCATCTGCAGCGCATGGTCGAACACCTTTACGTCTCCATGATAGGAGAATCCAAGGTTCCGGATCACGCCCTGCTTCCTCTTCTGCTTGAGGAAATCGAGAATGCCGTTGTCTATGAAGCGTGCCCGGAAGAGGTCCATGGCCTCGGGGAATTCGTCATTGGTGCCTCCGATGCTGTGAAGGAGGTAATAATCGATGTAGTCAGTCTGCAGTTCGCGTAGCGAGTTGTTGAACATCCCGATCGAATCTTCCCTCGAATAGGCACGCATGTTTGACATCTTCGTGGCGATGAAGTAATTCTTTCGGGGATGACGGTGCAGAGCCACGCCCGTATGATACTCACTCTTGCCCTGCGTGTAGACGGGTGCAGTGTCGAAATAGTTGACGCCATGGGCCAGCGCATAGTCCACCTGGCGGTTCACCATTGCCTGATCCACCTCCTCGTCACCAGCCTGCCGGTCGCCGAGGGTCTGCCCTTTGGTCGGCAGTCGCATCATCCCATAGCCGAGGATTGACACGCGATCGTTGGTGTTGTGGTTCACTCTGTAGGTCATTTTCCCTACAGGCGGCTCCTGCAGAGACTTGGTGGTCTTTCCCTCCTGCCTGCATCCGACGATGGTGGAGGCACCTGTTGCCACAGCTCCGGCACCGAAGAGTTTGAGGAAGGAGCGTCTCGTTATTTTCTTGGTCATCTTCTTTCTGTGTTTGAGTTAGTTGGTTTGATGGATCTCATGGCCCTCTACGTAGATGGCGGCGAATGGCCTTGACGGGCATAGATACTCGCAGGCGCCGCAGCCGATGCAGCGTGAGGCATTGACAGAAGGCACGGATACGATGCTCTCCCCTACCGTCAAGTCGACCATATCGATGGCTCCCACGGGGCAGTGACGGGCACAGTTGTCGCACTCGACGCCATCTGTGATGACGACGCAGTTGGCCTTTGCCCAAACGGCATGGCCGATCTGGGTCGACGACTTGGTAGCTTTGTCGATGCGACGGATGGCCCCTGTCGGGCAGACTTCTGAACAGCGCGTGCACTCCGGACGGCAGAAACCGCGCTCATAGCTCATCAGCGGCTGCATGAGCTTCATCGGATCGGTCGACGGGCGCAGCACGCCGTTCGGGCAAGCAGCCACACACAGCTGGCAGCCTGTGCAATGCCGGGCCATGTTATGCGCACTGAACGAACCCGGAGGTGTGATCGGCGTGGCCCGCTCAGGAATCACCTTGTCCTCGATGACGGCCAATCCGCCGTCCACTTTCTTATCCTTTTGCGCCCGTACAGCGGCTGTTGTGGCCAGCGCCGCAGCCAAGAGGAACGAGCGGCGGGACTCATCAGCCGGGGTGGAAGACAGCTTTGATTCAGCCGCAGGTTGACGCTGGTCTGACGAGACAACCGCTTTGGATTCGCCAGAGACTTTCTGTTCACGCAGGGCACGCCGCTTTTCCTGCGACGGATGACCGTAATGGAGCGCCCCGAATCCGCATACCGGGAGGCAGTCGCCACAGGTGACACAGCGCGAATAGTCCACGCTCATGGTCTTATAGTCGATACATGCGGCCTTGCATTGGTGCGTGCACTTGGAGCAGCTGCGGCATTTGTCCGGGTCGAAGTAAACCTTCAGCCACGAGAAACGCGCCATGAGGCCGAGCAAGGTGCCCACCGGGCAGACGGTATTGCAATAGGTCCGGCCGTTCCGCCATGCCAGGACGAAGAGCAGGACGAGCGTTCCGGCGGCGATGAAGAATGTCGGCAGACTGCGCATCCATATATCGACGTGATAGAAAGTATAGCTGTCGACGCGCTCTGCAGCTGCAGCCAGCAGGTTGTTGACTAAGAGATAGACCGGCGAGAGGAGATTGGCGGCGATGCGTCCGTACGAAGAACAAGGTGCCAGCAGTGCCACCACCGAGCCGAATCCTGCCACTAAAGCGATGACGAAGAGCACGAAGATGGGATAGCGAAGACCGTTTTTCGCCTTCGAGAAGGTGTAAGGCAAGCGCTTTCCACGCTTTCCGAACCACCCGATGACGTCCTGCAAGACACCCAGAGGGCAGATCACCGAACAATAGATGCGCCCGACGACGAGGGTAAGGATCACCAATGCGGCCACCACTCCTACGTTCAGGGCGAGCAAGGCGGGTAATATCTGCACCTTGGCCATCCACCCTAACCAAGCGTGGAGTGTGCCCGAGAAGTCGAGGAAGAGCAGGGTGATGCCGATGAAGAAGACGGCCGCCAGTGAAATTCTGATTTTTCGCAGCATAGGTATTGATGTTTTGATATGGTTTGTTGTGATAGATGATGAAGGGATATTATGATGATGGGATGACGGGATGAGAGGATGAGGGAGGAAGAAGGGAGATTATGATGAAGGGATATTATGATGATGGGATGAGGAGATGATGGGATGAGAGGGGGATGAGGGATGATGGGATAAAGGGATGAGAGGCATCAGCCGTCCTGTTCCCGGATCTCTTTACCGGCCTCCGCACGCGTCAGTCTGACGACGAGGATGCTTGCCTCATAGAGGAGGCAGATCGGAACGGAGACGATGAGCATCGTGAAGGCATCCGAGGTGGGTGTGATGACGGCGGCAACAATGAGGATCGCGACATAGGCGTGACGCCTGTAGCGCTTCATCCATGATGCCCTGAGCACCCCGAAGACGGCCAGCAGCCAACTGACGACAGGCAACTCGAACACGATGCCGAACACTAAGCTCATCATGAACAGCGTGTCCGTGTAGCTCTGAAGTGACAGCAGGTTGCGCACGGAGTCGCTCACCGAATAGGTTCCAAGAAACCTGACCGTCAGCGGAAAGATCAGGAAGTAGTTGACCAAGATCCCCACCACGAACATCAGATAGCCGCCCCCGACCACGCGCAGGGAGTATCTCCGCTCATCGGCATAGAGCGCCGGCGCGATGAAACGATAGAGCAGATAGAGCACATAGGGCGAAGCGGCGAGACAACCGAACCAGAATGCGGTCTTCAGATGGATCATAAACTGCTCCGTCAAGCCGATGTTGACCAACTGAATGCTGAAGGCGGTGTCGCCGAGCAGCCGGTATGTGATGAAGTCGGGATCCTTCGGGGCGAGGATGATGCCAAACAAGAGATCCTTGAAGCAGAATGCCGCGATGGCCGCTGCGATGATCACGGCCAGCATCTTGATGATGCTGCCGCGCAGGATGTCTAAATGTTCCCAGAACGTAAGCGCCTGCTCATCGCCGGTCTCTTCCTGTCTCGGCGGCTCAAGCCTGCTCATCGTGCTTGTCGTCCTTCCTGTCCTTCAGTTCCTCCTCCACGCTGTTCATGCCGTCCTTGAAGCTTTTCACGCCTTTTCCAAGCCCTTTCATCAGTTCGGGAATGCGCTTCGCGCCAAAGAAGAGCAGCACGACAAACGCGACGAGGAGAATCTCCGGTAATCCAATATTCATGATATCTTTGTTTTTGAGGCCTTCGTTAGGTCGGCCGGTTATTATCTGTCGATGTTGACGATGGCCTGTTTCTTCGATCCGGATCCGATCTCTTCGGCCCAGTCAATAGTGTCGGGGCCGTGCTGCCAATCCAGTCTCCGGAGCGTATCCGCAGACTCTTTCCCGGCCATCACCTGCAGCTTGTCGATGATGCCGGCATAAGCATGGTCAAGAGTCATGTGATCCATTGAGGCCAGGATGCCGTCGTCTTTCAGCCACACCGGTTCCGGGCGGGCGACACAATCGGAGTCTGAACGCATGTCGTTGATCACATGGATGCCGATGATGCCGTTTTCATGTTCCGTAAATGTCTGATCTTCCCGTTCCGATTTTATCTTTCGGCGAGTGGTGCCGTTGCTGCAAAGATAATGATAAAATTTGAATACGTCATCCATTGCGCCCTCAAAATTCGGCTTGTATATTATTTTTTAACGCCGGCATCGGGTCTCCGCCGCCGTTAAGTATCAGCGGCGCCCCATCCGTATCTATTTTAAGGAGAATCCATATCTACAAGACGATGAAAACAAAAGATTCACACACATGGCCCCGTTGCCTGCTCGGGATAGCCTTCGCGGCTGCTTTGCCCACGGCCGCCTATGCCCGCGAGGGGGCTGTCGTACCGCTCAGTCAGGTCCGCCTGCTTCCTTCCCGCTTTCAAGACAATTTCAAGCGCGACTCGGCATGGATGATGTCCATTCCCGTGCATTCCCTGCTCCACAGCTTCCGCACCGCCTCCGGCTGCTTCTCAGCGCGTGAAGGCGGCTACATGACCATGCACCAGTTGGGCGGATGGGAGTCGTTGGACTGCGACCTTCGCGGCCACACCACCGGTCATCTGCTCTCTGCGCTTGCCACGCTCTATGCGCAGACGGGTTCGACACGGGTGAAGGCGAAAGCCGACAGCATCGTGACCGGATTGGCGGAAGTGCAGAACGCCTTCGACCGAAACGGCTACCTGAGCGCCTTCCCCGAAGGTCTCATCGACCGGAACATCCGCGGTGAGAGCGTCTGGGCACCCTGGTACACCCTCCACAAGATCCTGCAGGGCCTTTTGGACCAATACCGTCTCTGCCACAGCGACGCGGCCCTAACCGTCGCCAAGCGCATGGGGCTGTGGGCATACGATAAGGTCAGTCCGATCGATGAGGCCACGCGGCGGCGCATGATCCGCAATGAGTTCGGCGGATACAATGAAACCATGTACACGCTTTATGCCATCACGCGCGACGAGCGTTACCTGAAAGTGGCCCGATTCTTCTATCATGACGAAAAGATAGATCCCCTGAAGGCCGGCCGAAGCGATCTCGGCACCAACCATGCCAATACGTTCATCCCCAAGCTGCTGGGTGAGGCGCGACGCTATGAGCTGTTCCATGACCCCGAGAGCCGACAGGCCTCGGAACTGCTCTTCAACACGCTGGCCTACGGGCATGCCTTCGTCACGGGCGAGGTGTCAGACAAGGAGCACCTCTTCGATCCGCAGGAGCAGAGCCGTCACCTGACGGGTTACGATGGCGAAAACTGCTGCACGTTCAACCTGCTGAAGCTTGCGGAACACGTATATGGATGGAACATCGGCTCCGAACGGACGCGCGAGGCCGTCACTGCCTACTATGAGCGGGCACTCTACAATCACATCCTCGGGCAGCAGGACCCGCAATCGTCGATGGTCTGCTATTTCACGCCGCTCCAGACGGGTGCCTACCGGCTCTATTCGACCCGTGACAGCAGCTTCTGGTGCTGTGTGGGAAGCGGTTTCGAGAGTCATGTGCGCTACGCGTCGTTCATCTACGGCCGCGCCGACGACCAGCTCTACATCAACCTGTTGATCCCTTCACAGCTCGAATGGGACGGCACCCAGCTGACGCAGACGACCGATTTCCCCGCCTCGGGACATGTCGTCTACCGCCTTTCGGGCCGCTCCAAGACCTTCACGCTACATCTCCGCCGCCCGGCATGGGCCACTTCGGTGCGTGTGAGGGTGAACGGCCGCAGCGCCCCGACGGTGATCCGCCGACAATGGCAGGACGGTGACACGGTCGAAGTGGACTATGGCATGGCACTCAGAACGGAAGCCACGAAGGACGATCCTTCGCGGATGGCCCTGCTCTACGGGCCCATCGTGCTCGCGGGACGCCTCGGAAGCGTGCCCCACCCGTTCAGCGACCCCCGCCGCTACAATGACTATTACACGTTCGACTATCAGATCCCCAAGGGACTCGAGCAGCAGACCGTCATCCGGGGAGCGAAGGATGTCAGACAGACAGGCCCACTGCGCTTCCGCACGAAAGGCGGCATCGAACTGCTGCCTTTCTATGATGTCCATCACGAACGCTACGTCATCTACTGGAAGCAGCCATAGCCGCTGCCACTCCAACCGTCAGACACGCGATCCATCCCTATCATGAGCGGATGGAAAAAGAGACAGCCGCACCTTCCCGGAGCGGCTGTTCTCATTTGAATTTACCTTAAAAAAGCATTTCTTCCGGAGCTTTCCGGCCCGCCATCGGCGGTCAGTGGCTCCGCAAGAATTATTTTCTGACCACCACTTTCCGGCCATTGATGATATAGACACCGGCCTTGTCGACGGTGCTCACGCGCACGCCCTGCAGCGTGTAGATGCCCTCCCGTGCCGGCACCGTCGGCTGTCGGAGGTCGGTGATGCCGGTAGACGTGTTCTTGGTGTAGACGACTGTGAGCTGCGGAATGATGTCAGCTGCCGTGAAGGTGATCGCCGGATTCTTGGCATTGCTGAAGGTCTGGGCTTCCTTGGTGAAGAAGAGCTTCTGCGTGTTGCCGTTTTCGGTGGCTGCGAGGAGCAGGTTGAAGCGGGGCGCAGTGAGGGTCCGCACGTAGTCGGTGAGATCGATCTCGTTGGTCCATGCACTGACAGTGGCGCTCGCATCACTCACGGCATCATAGACGATCGACTTGTTCCACTCGCCAGCCGCCTTGAACGTAGCCACGGGAGCCGTGCCGAGGGCTGTTGTGATATAGCTGCTCTCTGTGTCATAGGTCGCTGTCGACTCGTCGAAATTGTTGTCATAGGCATAGAGCGCCATGCTGTTGTTGCCCTTCTGGCGCTCGGTGACGAGCCGGAGCGTGGCGCTCTGGACCGTATAGTCGGCCGTCAGCGCCTCGGCCGGGATATCAAAGGCCAGCAGACCCATGAAGTTCTGGTTCTTCGCAGGATCGTCGGGGTTGGTGTAGGTGTAGACTTCCATCGTGCCCGAACTGCCGTAGTTGCGCGCGGGAGCTTTGACACTGAGATGCGTGTCGGCAACGGTGGTCGTCGTGGAGGTATACTGATTGGCGTCCACCTCATATTCCACGGTCAGCTGCGGCACGAGATCGGCGGCGGCGAAGGTGAATCCCTTGGTCGTATTGGTCACGTCGGTGGCTTCGCGCGTATAGATCTGGCTCGAGTTGGCCTGGTCCATGTCCTTGGCAAGGAGGATCGAGAAGGTGCCGCCTGCAGCGCTGCGGGCATAGGCGGTGAGGTCTACGGTGACCTGCCATTTGTCCACCGTCACGAAGTCATCCGTCACGCCGGCGTCCGTGGGCGCCCATGCCAGGCAGCTGTTGAGCCGGAACTGGGCGAGCGGAGCGGCACTGAGGGCGGTCGTGATGTCCGCAGAGACATCCTCGAAGACCGAGTTTTCGGTGAAAGAGCCCTTGAAGGGATAGATCGAAGTGGCGGAGTCGCCCTTCTTGTAGCGTGTCGTCAGACGGAGAGAGGCCGACTTGACCCGGTAGCCACTGTTAGGCTTGGTGAAGCTGAACGTCATCAGGCCATAGAAGTTTTTGCCATCGGCAGCCGACGTGCGGATCTCGACCGTGTTGGAGGTGCCGCGGGCGGTGATGCCACTGCCCACCCATGTGTCGGCCGCAGGCGTCGTGACGGAAGTCTCCTGTGCGGAAACGGACAGGCTGCACGCGGCAGCCACAGCAATAAGGAATAATCCTTGGAGTCGATTTGTGATCATAAGCTTTGGTTTAACAGATTCATCTATTGACAATACGGATCTCCTGTCGGCACTACGTAGTTCAGAAGGCTAAAAATCACACGGTCCGCCTCCACCTTCCTCCGACGCTTCTCCCCGCCTCCGCAACGCCCTCGTCAGCCATCGGCCGGCCCACTCCGTCATTGGCAGAACCGTCCGCCTTGTCAATAAAAAGTCCCTGTTTTCACCCTCGTCCGAATCCTCCGAAACAGCAGGAAAACATCTGCGGAAAGCCCTCCCCTCTGCTTCGGAACGGCCGCATGGATGCCTTGGACAGGCAAGAAGTATCCTCCGGAGCGCCCGGAGGATAGCTTTCGGCCGCCCGGAAGATAGCTTCAGACCGTCAAGAGCTATGCTCCGGACAGCCCGGAACAGCCCTCCGGACAGCCCGAAACGGTCTTCCGCCCTGCCCTGACAACCGTATCTCAGAATCAAGCCATTGATAATCAATGCCATATAAAAAAGCACTGAGATTCGCGCAAACGCCATCAAGCCGGTGCTTGGTGAACGCTGCGCGAATCTCAGCGCTGAAGGTTTCAAATTATTTCAACCTGCTATTCGTCCCAGACAGAATAGGCATGGGGCTGCTCTGCGCCCTCCGTTTCGTCCCATCCGTCATAGGATTTGCCTAACGCAGGCTTCGTCGGGTCGGCAGGCGCAGACGTTACGCCGAGGCCGTCCTGCATGATCGGTTCGGACAAGGCCAGCACCTTGACGGCCGGCGAGTGGTATGTCTTTTTCTGATTGTTCATATCTTAGGGTCTTCCTGATTTTATTTCACCATGAATTTTCTGCCGTTCCGCACGTAGACACCCTTCGGCAGGCGGTCGCCCGACATGCGGATGCCTTGCAGGCTGTAGACGGCCTGATCGTCGGCAGCTGTCTGTGGGAGGTCGCGGATGGCCGTCACCGTGCCGAAATCAATGGCGATCGACTTGGCCTGGGCTCCCTGCGCGGAGAGGTAAGCACAGTTGGCGCCCACCTGAATGGCATCTGCCGTGGCCACGCGATAAAACTTCATACCTTCAGCCCCATCCTGCAGGACATAGGATCCCACCGGAGCGGCCGTGGCTGTCCATACGCCCGTGAGTGCGTCCTTAACGGGCGAGGGCGAGGAAGTGGTGGCAGTGGTGGTGGCTTGGAAACGATAGGTGCCTGCCGGAGCATTGATCAGGACGGGCGTGTTGGCTGGCAGCGTGCCCGTGACCGGTGTGGCCGCAGCCGCGGAGCCTGACGCATAGGCCAGCGTATAGGCCGTCACGCCCTCGGGGATGACCGCTTCGAAGGGCAGAACGAGCGTGGCCGCACCGGCAGAAGTGACGGCCAGGTCATGCGATCGCAGCGTGCAGACGACCGTGAGCTGCGGGACGAGATCGGCAGCGGCAAGGGTTGCGGTGGTCCCATCGGTGAAGTTGACGACGAGGTCGGTCCTTTCCTTCGTGAAAAACTTGGTTGCCAGGTTTTCATCTGCCTGCTTTTTGAGGAGGATATGCAGACTGTTGGCCGACAAGGTCTTCACATAGCCGGTCACGTCGACGGTGTTCGTCCATTGCGCCAGACCCGCATAGGCGGGGTCGATCTGGTCTATGCCGACGGCTTTGTTCCACTGTCCGGCCGCGGCAAACGACGCGATGGGCGCCTCGGCCAATGCCGCTGTGACGGAAGCGCTTTCGTTGGCAAAGGTCGTCGATTCGCTGAAGGCGTTGCCGTAGGCATAGACGTTCATCCCGTTGTTGCCCTTGATGCGCTCCGTCACTAAGCGGAGCGTGGCACGCTTGACAGCATAGTTGCTCTGAAGCGCCTCGGCCGGGAGCGGGAAAGACAGCAGCCCGAGGAAGTTGGCCGGTGTTGCCGTCGAGGTAAAGATCTCCATCGTGGCCTCCGCACCATGACTGTCCGCGTTGTTCTCACGGACATAGGTATCGGCGGAAGCGGCAGCCGTCGCAACGGTCTGGTCGGGATCAGGCTCATACTCCACCGTCAGCAGCGGCTGAAGGTCAGCCTGCGCGAAGGTGACATTCCAGGTCGCGTTGGTCAGATCGGTCACTTCCTTGGTGAAAAACTGTGAGGAGCTGGCCTGGTCATAGTCCTTTGCGACGAGCAGGGCAAAACTGTTGGAGGACAGACTTTGCACATAGGCCGTCAGGTCGATGGTGTTTTGCCAAGCTGCGGCAGTGGTATAGGCTTCGGAGATACCTTTGTCGGTCGGAGCCCAGACGCCGTCACCCTTAGCCTTGAAGGTCGCTACGGGCGAGGCGGACAGTGCTGCGGTGACATCGGAAGCCACGTCGGCATAGACCGACTGCTCGGTGAAGGAGCCTCCGAAAGCATAGATCGAGGTGGCGGAGTCGCCTTTCTTGTAGCGCGTCACAAGGCGGAGCACGGCCGACCTGACCCGACAGCCGGCGGCAGGTTTCGCGAAGCTGAACGAGAGGAGACCGTAATAACAGGTCGAACCGGCAGCATAAGTCCGGATTTCAAACGTGTTATTGGCGCCGAATGCCTGTGTGCCCGTGGTGCTCACCCATGTGTCGGCCGTAGGGAGCGTCACCGATGCGGACTGCGCCAGTCCCGTCAGTGTGCCCGTGAGAAGCAAGGCAATGACGAGGGAAGCCTTTTTGAAAATTGATAGATACATATTAAGCATGTTGGATGAATTGTTTTTCCGTTTTTCTTATCATACGGACCGCAACGCCCGATTTACGTAAACGGAACGCCGGAAGATGCGGGAAGACAGGCGGGCGGCTGCTTCAAAAAGGCCCGAAACGGTCAGACAGCCCATCCGGAAAGATCACCGGTGCCAGACTTTCCGCCCGTCTACGATGTAGATGCCGGGGCGGGAGATCACCTGTAGACGCTGCCCCTGCAGATTGTAGATTCTCTTTGACCGGACCGCAACGGAAGGATAGGCGGGCAGAACGCCGATTCCGGTGGTCTCGGAGCCATAAGAGAGGATGAGCCGGGGCACGAGATCGGACGCCGGGAAAGTCAGGTTGGTGTCGGCCTTGTTGGCAAACGAGGCTGCCTCAGAGGAGAAAAACTTGGTCGCGGACTTCTCATTCACCGGTTTGGCAAGCATGATCGCGAAGACGCTGCCGTCGGTTGTGCTGACGGCATCGGTGACATCTATCTCGTTGGTCCAGCTGCTGATGTCTGAGAAGTCGGCATCAACGGCGTCGTAAACGATTGACTTATTCCTCTGTCCGGCAGCGTTGAACGAGGCGAGCAGATGCCCGCGGGCCTCGAGGATGTATGATGCTTCCTGCGCATAAGTCGCCTTCGGATTTATCGCATGGCCGTAACGGTAGACATTCATCACCGCATCGCCCTTGACACGTTCGGTGACCAAGCGGAGCACGGCACGCCTGACGGGAAGCGTTGAAGCCGGAATGGGGAACTGCAAGAGGCCCACAAAGTCGGCCTCCGCGCTGCCGTCCTGAAAGGTGTAGATCTCCATGGTCTGTTCGGAGCCGTGATCCAGTGTGTTGTCCTTACGGACATAGGTGTCCGAGGATGCACTGACTGCCTTTTCGGAAGCATCGGAGCGGGCAAACATCAGCGTGCCGTAGCCCAGCTGGTCGAATCCTCCGGAGTTGGCGCCGTAGTCGCCCGCACCGCCGTCAGAGCCATACGGGTTGAACTGACGCATCTGATGCACCCACTTCCCGCAATAGACGGCCGGGACGCCGTGACGCTGCGCATAGCCGTAGAACAGTTCCCAGCAGGGCCGTTTGGTGCCGCGGCCATCGGCGGAGATGACTGGATTGGAATAGGAAGGATTCGTATAAGCCGTGTAGGGAAACGTTGCGTGCGGATAAGCAAAGTCGTCCGCAGCCAGTCCGGCGGTGGAGGTGTTGGTCGACAGCGTGTAGGCGGCATCGCTGATCAGATTGTATTTGGCCACATATTCAGCCATCCGGAGCGCCCGGTAGTCGTCATAGGCAAAGAGATCTTCACCGATGTTGAGAGCCATCTGGCAGAAGACGCCCATCAGCGAGACACACAACGTGGCATGACCCTGGTCGCGTCCGCTCTCCTCACACTGCCCGAGCAGTTCCCCGGAGTCCGGATCCTGATGCAGGAAGGGCACGGCATTGCGGATCGAACCGGCCTCGGCGGTGTTCGACTTGAAATAGTCGACGGCATAACGGATCATCTCCTGATCATCGCAGAGGATGCCTATGGAGAGCACGGCCGTGAGGTTCGCCAAGTCCCAGTTGAGCCAATAGTGCATCGTTCCGGGTCCTCCCGAATGGTTGTCCAAGAAGAGTCGGGCCACCGAACAGAAGGTCGTCTTCATCCAGTTGCAGAATGCGGTGAAGTCGGACGCAGCCCATCCGCCGTAATCGCGCAGCAGTTCGGCCGCATTGGCCATCTGATAGGCCTGAATGTTGATCAGATACAGATTGGGGTCAGGAATGTTGTTGACATAGCCCTCCATGCGCAGGATGCCCTTACAGTTGCGCCGCCAGGCATTCAGGATGCGCACGGCGGCATCGGCATAGCGCGACTCGCCCGAGAGACAGTAGCGCAAAGCAAGCTGGTAAGCAGCCGCGGCATCGGTCATGAGCGACGTGTAGTTGGCGTAATCCGCATATTGCGCTATGCGCCCGTTGGGTCCCCAGTTGGCATAGTCCATCCGCTTGAGATAGCCGTCTGTCAGGTTCGCGGTCGACTCCTGCCAGGAACTTTGGGCGTACTTGCTCTGAAGGAGATGCTGATAGGCCTCACGCCAGGGCGACTCCCCCAGCATCGACTTGACCCGCTGGATATCCTCGCGGGTATGAAGCATGCAGGGATGGCTGGCCGTGACGGCATTCGTGCCGATGCGGAAGCAGAGTGACAGGAAAAGAAAAAGGATGGTTCGGTTCATAGGAATGGCCGTTTTGGATGAAACGTAAATAAATGCTGATCGATTCGTCAATGCATGAAGGAAACGATAAGTTCCTCGTCCGCATCATGGAGGAGGAACTTATCTTACGGGATTGTCTATCGTGCGTACATCAGAGTGCCATAACCTAACTGGTCGAAACCGCCCGAGTTGGGCCCGTAGTCGCCTGCACCGCCATCGCCGTAGCCATTGAACCGGCGCTGCTGTTCGGACCACTTCTGGCAGTAGACAGCTGACACGTCATGCGCTTTTGCATAGCCATAGAACAGCTCCCATGCCGGACGCTTGGTGCCGCGGCCGTCAGCGGAGATCGCGGGATTGGTCCATGACGGATTGGAATAGACCGTGTAAGGCATCTCGGCGGACCGATACTGGAAGTAGGAATCATCGGATGTGTTCTGTGTATTACTCATCAGCGGGAACTTCTCATCCGTATAGAGATTGTATTTCCCTACATATTCGGCCATGGCAAGCGCCCGATAGTTGTCGTAGGCGAACAGATCCTCACCGACATTGCAGGCCATCTGGCAGAACGCACCTAAGAGGGAGACACACAGCGTGGCATGACCCTGGTCGCGTCCGCTCTCCTGACACTGTCCCAGCGTCTCGCCCGAGTCGGGATCCTTGTACAGGAAGGGAATGGCATTGAGGATGTTTCCGTTTTCGTTGAACAGCTTCAGCTCGTTCTTGAAATAGTTGATGGCGAAGTTGATGGCATAGTCGTCGTCGCACAGAATGCCGATGGAAAGCACCGAGGTCATCGAGGCGAGATCCCAGTTGAGCCACGCATGGCGGGTCCCCTGCCCTCCCTGATGATTCTTCAGATAGCGGATGGCCACGCTGTAGAATGTATGCTTCATCCACGTCTGGAACTCCTTGAAATCCTTCTGCTGCCATCCGGAATAGTCGCGCAGCAGCTCTGCCGCGTTCGCAAGCTGATGGGCCTGGATCTCCATGAGATATTCGTTCGGATCGGGGATAGAATCCGTGTAACTTCCATCTTTCAGGAAGCCTTTGCAGTTGGTCTTCCAGGCATTGAAGACACGCACTGCGGCATCGGCATACTGCGCATCTCCGGAGAGCTGATAGCGCAAGGCGAGCTGATAGGTGGCCGCTGCGTCGCGCATCAAGGCGGTGTAATTGTTATAATCGGGATAGGTCTTGCTCCAGTTGTTGGCGTCCATGCGCTTGAGATAGCCGTCGAGCAGCGCCGCCGTACTTTCCTTGTAGGAGCTTTGGGCGTATGCGCTCTGCTGCAGATGTTGCCAGGCTTCCTGCCAGGGAGAGGCTGTCAGGTTGCCCTTCACGCGGTTGATGTCATCGGCGGCGTGCAGCATGCAGGGGTGCTTCAGCGGCAGATAGGTTTTCGTCACGATCAGTTCGTCGAAGGAAGGGAGGCTGTTGAAATGGGACGCATCACCTTCGGGGATCTCGCTGCTACAGCCCGTCAGAAGCAGGGCCGTAGCGGAGAGAGCTATCATGGAAATCATCTTTTTCATCTTGGTCATTGTTTTTTAGTGTTTAGCGGAATAGGCTTTCAGTTCGTCAAGCGTCTTAAACGTATGCACCCAGTACATGGTGTACTGCTGACTGAACTTGGCAGGGATGTCTGCCACAAGCAGCTTGAACGTGGTTAGCGATCCTTCGGGACCCGTCTGAGAGAAATAATAGGGCGTGTTGCCGAATCCTTCCTGCAGGTCAAAGTAGATCACCTGTGGCTCGGTCATGGGCGCGTCGGCCTCGTGGCCTTCATATTCGAGGATGGAATAGCGGTTGTTGCCATTGCCCGACTTTTGCTGATAGCGTCCCTTCGAGGTATCGAGGACGATCGTCCCGTTGCCGTTCCAGTTGAGCGCATAGGCGCCTGGACGGATCATCTTGAAGGCTAAGTAGCGGTAAGTCCCTACGTTGACGGTGGCCGGATTGCTGTTGCTTCCGATGCAGAAGTCGCCACGCCACTTGGAACCGCTCTGCATCGTGACAACGAGTCCATTCTCATCGTAGGTGTACTTGCTGCCCGACTGTCCGAGATACCATTTACCCGGACCTTGCGTAAAGTCCTGATTGAAGGTTCCCTCGCCCACAGTGATCTCAACGCTGCGTGTCACACCACTGTTTGCAATGGCCGTCACGGTGGCCTTGCCATATCCGATGGCGGTTACAAAGCCTTGGTTGCTGACCGTCAGGACAGACTCGTCGCTGCTCTTCCAAGTCAGCAAGTCGGCGGTGGCATCGGCAGGTATGAGGCTGCAATCTATCCTTGCCGACTCACCGACATTCAAGTCGTAGCCCGGAGCAGAGAGTTCGATTCCGGTCACGGGAACCACCCGCTTGACGATCAGGTTGGCCTGGGCCGTCAGATTGCTGCCATCCATGGTGGCTACGGTGATGGTGGTCTCGCCCGGTTGGAGGCCTACGATGCTGTCACCGTTCATCTTGGCGACGCCCTCATCCTGAATCTTCCATGAAAGCACGTCGTAAGCGTTGGCCGGAGCCAATACGGCTGCAGCAGCGACAGATGTCCCCTCGTAGAGCGAGATCGTGTTGAGACGGATGGCTGTAGCTATCGGCTTGACGGTCACGATCACCGTTTCGAGCGCACCAAGGTTACCCTCCTGCCGGACCGTCAGTGTCGCCTGGCCTTCGCTGACGCCGTGTATGATGCCGTCATTGTCGACCGTGGCGATCTCTGGATTATAGGAAGTCCACACCAAGTTGGGGTTTGCGGCATCGGCAGGCGTAATGGTCGTTTCCACCTGAGTGGTCATCCCGACGGCCAGCTTCACCGTATTGCCTGTGCTAAGGCTGACGCTCTTGATCAACTGAGCTTCGCTCAACGGGTTGCCTAAGTCGTGATCCTGACTGCAAGCCGTGGCAAGCATCAGGGCTACGGATGCCAATATGACTGATATCTTATTTGTTTTCATAATTCTTCTTGTTACATATCGATTATTGACCCGAATGCTTATTCCCATCCTGGATTCTGCTTCAGATTCGGATTGAGCTGCATCTGATCCGAAGGAATGGGGTAAAGATAGTTCTTGTCAGTCCACTTCCGGCTGTTGTCCATGATGAGACAGCCTTCACTGTCAAGTGCTTGGTTGGGTCTGGTTGCACTTCCCCAGTTGCTCTGGAACTCCGTCCCGCTGTACTTGACTCCCAATAAGGGTTGGTTCATGACGGCAACCGCTGTCGCCCAACGCTTGAGATCGTCCACCCGGAATCCTTCCAAGTAAAGTTCGACCGTGCGTTCCCGCCGGATCTCCGTCCGCATATCCAGCCCGTTGTTGCTGACAAATGCGTTGCTCAGTTTGGGCATATTCGGATTGGCGCGCAGTCGAACAAGGTTCAGAGAGAGATCCAGATCGGCATCGCTGATGCTGCCATCGCGCTCATAGATGGCTTCAGCATAGTTGAGTAACACCTCTGCATAGCGGATGACGGGATAGTCATAGCCCTCGAGGGCATCAGTCATCTCGCGCTCGGAGCCCCACTTCTGGTTGTTGTAACCAGACCCATGGCCGTCCATGTAGATTGTTCCGTTTCCGCCGGCAGGCTTGATATCCGTGGCGTAATCCCATGTCTTGCGCGGGTTGTCGTTCGTCCAGAAGTATTGACCGGGACAAAGCAGCGAGTACTTCATACGGTTATCACGATTCTGGAATTCTGAGCTACGCTTGGCATATCCCTCAAACACCTTCGACTGGCCGATGGGCAGACCGTCCTGACATAGGTAAAGATTGACGAAATTGCGTGTCACCCACATCACGTTATCCACGTATCCGTGCGTGATGTTCAATCCTACGGTGCTCAGGCTCGTGTCATGCAGCCTGCGGAAGATGTATTCGTGATTTGCCGATTTCTGCAATCCGGCCGGATTGCTTTTCTCGTTTTCGAGAATAAACATATACTTCTGCGCGCTGTCGCCCAATGCCACGCTCTGGTCTTTGGTGCCGAACAGATAGAACTGTTTGCCGTCCATGACCGCCTTGGCTGCACTGGCGGCCTTGGTAAGCAGCTCAGATGAAGCCTGCGCATTGTTGAGATGGAATTTCTGCCAGGTTCCTTCGTAGAGTGCTACACGCGAGAGAAAGGCGCGGGCAGCTTCCTTGCTGACATGGCCGTCTTCATTTGCGGGGATATCAGCATAATTGGGTAGCAGCTCGATGGCTTTTTCCAAGTCCTCGATGATGAACCGTGCGACCTCCAAACGATCATTGCGTGAGGCAGTGAGTTGCGTTGAAGAGACGTCGATCGGTTCTGTTACGATGATCGCATCACCGAAGATTTGCAAGAGCTCAAAATAGCTGTAGGCGCGGAAGAAGTATGCATCACCGATGTATTCGGCGATCTCTGCCTTGTTCATATAATTCTCGGCGGCCTGGAGGAGCAGGTTGCACCGGCGGATATGCGCATAGTTATTCGAGTAGTTACCATCGCCGGTGGGGATCGTATTGGTACCTTTGCTGTACTCGTTCGGTGTGGCAAAGGTGACCAAATCTGACCGGCTGTCGCTGTGGGGGCCGTTGTCGTTGCTTCCGAAGTCCCTCGTCCAGCCGTAGAAATTATTGGCAAACTGCTTGAATTCGGCAGCAGTCGTCCACATTTTGTCGCCACCCAGCTGGTCCTGGGGATCCAGATCAAGGCACGACTGCATGGACAACGCAGTCACGGCAGCGATCAATGTATATTTTAAAGTCTTGATTTTCATAATAAGGTACATGAATGTGTGAGGATTAAACAATTAGAATGACACATCGAGTCCTACGGTATAGGACCGGCAGAAGGGGTATCTGTAGAGCACGTTCTCCTCGGCATCACTGTAGGCCTGGCGCTTCTGCTCCGGATCCCAGCCATCTCTGATCTTGCTGGTTTCCCATAGATCATTGCCCGTGAAATAGATACGGAGCCGGTTGATGGGACGGATATGCCGGATGAGAGATTGAGGCAGCGTATAGCCGACGGTGAGATTCTTCAACCGGAGATATGCTCCGTTCTCCACACTCCATGTAGAAATCTGGTAGTTGTAGGCGTTTATCCAGCGGATATTCGAATAGGTCGGATAGTAAGCATTCGGCGTCTCGGGACTCCAGATGTTACCGATGCTCTGCGTAGTGGTATTCAGATAGATGGCCTGCATGGGCACGCGCCAAGTGTTCAGACCGTCATTGCTGTCGCGGAAGATGGTCCGCCGGCTGACGCCTTGGAACATCAGGTTGAGGTCGAAGCCCTTCCACTCGGCGCCTAAGTTGAACGAATAGGAGAACTTAGGATCGTCGCTGCCCAGATAGACGACATCTTTGCTGTCGAGTTTTCCATCCTGATTGACATCCTCGTACATGTTGTCGCCGAGCCGGAGACTGCCTGTCCATCCGACAGAATTGCCGGCATAATAATAATCCGTATACTTCTGCAGTGTCTCGGCATCCTGTATCTTACCGATATATCTGTATCCAAAGAAGGAGTTAAGCGGATAATCCTGCTGCACGCCCTTGAATCCGGCGGACATAACCGATGTCGCACCGATGTCGATAACCTTGTTGGTCGCGTAGGTCACGGTGCCTCCGATGTGGTATTTCACCTGCCCAATACGGTCTTCCCAGTTGATGGTGCCTTCCCATCCCTTCGCTTCAAACTTGCCTTGATTGGCCTTCGGGGCATTGTCACCGAGGATCCCGGGATAGGAAACAGATACCAACATGTTGTTGTTGCGCTTATAGAACACTTCAAAGACACCGTTCAGGCGATTGCCGAAGAATCCATAGTCGATACCGATGTTGTAATTATGGATCCGCTCCCACGTCCTGCTGGTCGATGCCAATGTGCCGTTGGTGTCGATATAGGTCACGCGTCCGGTTCCGATCAGCGCTCCCTGCGAGGTCTTCAGATTGTAAAGCTGTGTGCCGTCATAACGGTCTATGCCGCTCTGATTGCCCACGACGCCATAGCTCAGACGCAACTTGAGATTGCTGACCACATCCTGCAGCGGTTTCATAAACGGCTCCTCGGAGATGCGCCAGCCAAGGGA
>JALFRV010000081.1 GCA_022778905.1 Prevotella sp.
CTGAGCTCCCGCCGTAAAATCTGCCAAGAGAAGGCAAAGAATCAGAAAAAAAGAAATAATATGAATGTCTTTCCTCAAACGAAAGTTTTTACTAAATTTGCAATAATCTACAAATGTAATACATAAATTTGAAACGCACAATTTGTATAGCCCTGGCAATATTTCTTTCCGTCATCTCGCTGTTTGCTGACGGTATAGGCTTGCATGTTGTGGTAATCGATGCCGGTCACGGCGGAAAGGATCCGGGCGCGGTGAGCTCGGATAAAAAGACCTACGAGAAGTCCATCGTTCTAGATATTGCGCAGAATCTTTCGGAACGCATCCGTAAGGCATATCCCGACGTTAAAGTCGTGATGACCAGGTCTTCAGACAAATACGTCACCTTGAACGACCGGGCGGAAATAGCCAATAAGGCAGATGCGGACCTTTTTATCTCGATACATATCAACGCGAGCGCAAAGAATTCCCCTAATGGCTATTCGGTGCATATTCTGGGTCAGTCGTCCGATACCAACAAGGACTTGTTCGCATATAATATGGATGTGTGCAGACGTGAGAACTCCGTGATAACCCTTGAAGATGACTATACCACCAAGTATCAGGGATTCGATCCTTCCGATCCGGAGTCTTTCATATTCATGACGCTTATGCAGAATTCATATCTTGAGCAAAGTATGAAATTCGCACAAGTGATAAGCCGAAGTCTTAGGGGCGGCCCCATAAAGGCCGACAGGGGAATATGGCAGAATCCATATTATGTACTTTGGAAAACCTCGATGCCGGCGGTGCTTGTGGAACTTGGATTCATATCCAATCCGACAGACCTGTCGATACTTCGTCGCAGTTCCTTCAGGGAAGAACTCGGTCTTCGCCTTTTCAATGCCTTCGTAGAATATAAACAGTCATTTGACGAGAGCATCAGAAGTGACGCTCCGTCAGAGCAGGCGGCCCAAGACAGCCTGTCGGCTCCAGTGACGTCTGCGAAGAATCCGGATGTGGTGCCTTCTGATACCTCTTTATATGCAATACAGGCGTTGGTGTCTTCCCGCCGTCTGGCTCCAAGTGATCCTGTCTTCAAAGGTTATGAAGTGATTTGTCTTCCGGTAGGCAATTTGTTCAAATATTTTTTGTGTCCTGCAAATGACCTTGACAAGGTCTCAGGACAGCTCAAAGATGTGCGCAAGTATTTCAGTGATGCTTTTCTTGTGAAAATTGACGGCCAGGCCGTGCAGGCCGTGAAAAATTAATGTGCATTTAAACGATTCCGGTACCATTTATTATATTAGAATCTTTATAAATTGCAATTATACTAATGGATAATGGTTTAGGGATATTAGTGTTCTGTGATTTATTGATATACAGGTATTTAGAAACGAATCGTTTAATGATCACCCAAACGTATTTACGATAAATAAAGTTAAAAAACAATAGCATTCCGAAATTTTTTTCAATTATTTATCACCAACTTTGCAAAGCAGTTCAGACGGAGCATTTTCCGCTCGAATTAATTCACAAAACAAAGGATATAATGGAAAAACAGGAATCATATGCTGCAGTATGGGATGATTGTCTGCAAGTGATTAAGCAGGTGATAGAACCACAGCAGTTCTCGACTTGGTTCGAGCCGATACGTCCTGTTTCCCTGGAAGGTTCTGTCCTCACTATTGCAGTTCCGTCTGACTTTTTCCGTGAGTATATTGAAGAGGCATATCTTGATGTGCTGAAGATGACTCTTAAGAGAGTCATCGGTGCGGGTGCCAAGTTGGTGTATAATATCCGTCCGGTTAAGGTCAGGACCATCAACGTTCCCGGACAGGAAGTTCTGACTCCGGTCAATCCTTCCGTCATGGTCGCATCCACACCATCGGACAAGCCAAGTCCGTTTGTATATCCCGGAATTCATAAGGTAAAGATAGATCCGAGACTCAATCCGTCATATTGTTTTGCAAATCTGGTGGAAGGGGAGTGCAACAAGCTTGGTATAAGTGCCGGCATCAATATTACTGCAGCCCCCGGAAAGACTGCCTTCAATCCTCTTTTTATTTTCGGAGGATCAGGTCTTGGCAAGACTCACCTTGCTCAAGCCATTGGTATCGCCATCAAGGAGAAATATCCGGATCTTGTCGTGCTTTACGTTACGAGCAACGAATTCAAGAACCAATACGTCACGGCGACTACGGTACTCAACAAGGTTACCGATTTCTTTGCCTATTACATGAAGGTGGATGTTCTCATCGTAGATGATATACAGGAACTTATGGGCGCTGGAAGTCAGAATGCCATGTTCAATATTTTTAATCATCTTCATCAGAACTGCAAGCAGCTCATTTTTACCTCTGACCGTGCACCCGTAGAGTTGCAGAATTTCGAGGAGAGGCTGCTGTCACGCTTCAAGTGGGGATTGTCCGTGCCGCTGGGACGGCCTGATTTCCAGACGAGACTTCGCATGCTTAAAATGAAGGCGGAGCATGAGGCCATAATCATCCCGGACAATGTGCTTGAATATATTGCTTCCAAGGTCAGGACCAATTTCCGTGAGCTTGAGGGGACGTTGGTGTCTCTTATAGCCTATTCGTCCGTCGAGCGCAACAAGTCTCTTCTTGAGCTTGCCGAGAGCATTACGGAGACGATTGTCGGGGAAGCCAAGACTGAGGTGACGATAGACAAGGTACAGAAAACCGTGTGCGAGTATTTCAATATCACCCGCAACGACCTGCTTTCCAAGTCGCGCAAACGCCAGATAGTTCAGGCCAGACAGATAGCTATGTACTTGAGCCGTAGTCTGATAGCAAACTGTTCGCTGGCTACCATCGGGGCGGAGATAGGAGGAAAGGACCATGCTACGGTGCTTCACGCTTGTATGACCGTGTCCGATCTGATGTCTACCGATAAGGTGTTCCGGAAGTATGTGACCGATATTGAAGCGGCTCTTTTGCCTGCAGAAAGATAGTTTTGCCATGTTTAAGATAGCTCCATCCATTCTTGCCGCTGATTTTCTCCATCTCGAAAAAGATATTGAGCTGGTGAACAGATGCGGTGACATCATTCATCTTGACGTAATGGATGGCACTCTTGTGCCGAATATCTCGTTCGGGTTCTCTGTCATAGATCAGTTGCATAAAGTGGCGGTTGCTCCCATGGATGCTCACTTGATGGTGGTTCATCCGGAGCGATGGTTCAAGAAACTGTCTGAAGACAAAGTTCAGATGTGCTCATTCCATTATGAGGCG
>JALFRV010000097.1 GCA_022778905.1 Prevotella sp.
GACTTCTTCTGCAACCTGCCCGATGACATTGAGCAGCAAGTCGAACAAAACTATAACCCGGCCGACTGGAGCTGGTAAAGCCGGCAGAAGCTGCAACATGCTCCCGGATCAACAAAACAAGCCAACAAGACAAACCATGAATCCATTTACCAAGAAAATAGCAACCGAACTGCAGTTGCCCGAGCATCAGGTGGAAAACACGCTGACACTGCTCGACGACAGCTGCACCATCCCCTTCATCGCCCGCTACCGCAAGGAGAAGACCGGAGGTTTGGACGAAGTGCAGATCGCAGCCATCAGCAACTGGAACGACAGACTGAAAGAACTCTTCAAACGGAAAGAAACCGTCTGCCGCACAATCACCGAACAGGAGAAGATGACGCCCGAACTCCAGCAGCGGATCGACAACTGTTGGGACGCCACCGAGTTGGAGGACATCTACCTCCCCTATCGTCCGAAACGGCGCACGCGTGCACAAGTCGCACGAGAACGGGGACTCGAGCCCCTCGCCAAATGGATCATGCTCCAGCGGGGAGGCCTCCGTCAGCAGATCGACAGTCTGCTCCCCACCCTCGAAGAGCCGATGACAGAAGACGAAGCCGTCGCCGGTGCGAAGGACATCATCGCCGAAGAGATCAGCGAGAACGAACGGGCACGACAGCAACTGCGACGCATCTTCCGGCGAGAAGCCGTCATCTCATCGCGCGTCATCAAGGCAAAGGCCGACACAGACGAGGCTGCCAAATACGCCGATTACTTCAACTTCAGCGAGCAGTTGCGCCGTTGCTCGGGCAATCGGCTATTGGCCATGCGCCGCGGAGAGCGGGAAGGAATCCTCAGAGTGAGCATCACCGTGGACGAAAGGCAAGCCATAGAGACCCTGCAGCGGCAGTTCGTCAGGGGCGCAGGCCCTTCGTCGGACCTTGTCGCAGACGCTGCAGCCGACGCATACAAGCGTCTGCTGCAGCCATCCATAGAGAATGAGTTCGCCGCATCAAGCAAGCAGCAGGCCGATCAGGAAGCCATACAGGTCTTTGTCGGCAACTTACGCCAGCTCCTGTTGGCCGCACCGCTCGGCCAGAAACGCGTGATGGCCGTCGATCCCGGCTTTGCCAACGGCTGCAAGATAGCCTGTCTCGATGCCCAAGGCAATCTCTTGCACCACGATATCGTCTATCCGCATCCGCCGAAACGCTACTATGCCCAAGCCACAATGACCGTCATCGGCATGATGAAGGATTATCAGGTGGAAGCAGTGGCCATCGGAAACGGCACCGCATCACGCGAGACCTCGAGCTTCATCAAGGAAGCCATTGACCTGTATGCCGAAGACGCCAAGCCCGGAGTGCCTCTCCCGCAAGCCTATACCGTCAGCGAGGACGGCGCGTCCATCTACTCCGCGTCCAAGACAGCACGCGAAGAGTTCCCCGATGAAGACGTCACCGTGCGCGGCGCCGTGTCCATCGGACGCCGGCTGATGGATCCTTTGGCCGAACTGGTCAAGATCGATCCGAAGAACATCGGCGTCGGACAGTATCAGCACGATGTTGATCAGGCAGAGCTGAAGCGCTCGCTCGACCAGACCGTAGCAAGCTGCGTCAACCTCGTCGGCGTCAATCTCAACACCGCAAGCCAACACCTTCTCACCTACGTCAGCGGCCTCGGCCCCACCCTGGCAGGCAATATCGTTGCTTTCCGGAAGGCGAACGGCATGTTCAGAAGCCGCTCACAGCTCAAGCAGGTGCCTCGTCTCGGACCTGCAGCCTATCAGCAATGCGCCGGCTTCCTGCGTATTCCCAATGCCGAAAACCCATTGGACAACAGTGCCGTACACCCCGAGAGCTATCACATCGTGGAGCAAATGGCTGCCGATAACGGATGCTCCGTAGCCGACTTGATCAAGAATAAGGAATTGCAGAAGCAGATTGACATTCAGCGATATGTCACGGACGCGACCGGACTACCGACCCTTCAGGACATCCTGAAGGAATTAGAAAAACCGGGACGGGACCCGAGAGCCGAAATCGAAGCATTCGAATTCGACGAGCAGGTCAAGTCTTTCGAAGACTTGGAAGTCGGTATGGAACTGCCGGGAATCGTGACCAACATCACCAAATTCGGTGCCTTCGTCGACATTGGCGTACATCAGGACGGACTGGTCCATATCTCTCAGATGGCTGACCGATACGTCCGCGACCCGAACGAGGTCGTGAGACTCCATCAACATGTGCGCGTCAAAGTGATCGAAGTGGACGAGCGGCGCAAACGCATCAGCCTCTCCATGAAGCTTTAATCCTCCTCCGCCCGGTCCAAACGATCCCTCCGCCCGGTCCAAACGAACTTTCCATATGACGGAAATGATTCGTCAAGTCGCTCAAAAACCAAAAAGAGTTGCTGGAATCCAGCAACTCTTTTATCTTTATACCGATGTATATGCAGCGCTATTCGGCTGCTGTACCGGTCTCCTATTTACTTTACTTTGTCAACGATGGCCTTGAATGCCTCGGGGTTATTGACAGCGAGGTCGGCGAGAACCTTACGGTTGAT
>JALFRV010000116.1 GCA_022778905.1 Prevotella sp.
ATCGCATCATGGAGCTGTCGCCTAAGATCGGCACCGAGAGGGCATCGTCGTCGGTGATCCTCTACGTGATGACGCACATCTTCAGTCACTTCTGTTTCTGGTTCTTATCCATCTTTCTCTACCTCTTCACACAGCGTCTGAACGTGCTGATGGGCATGTTGCTGTCGGCAGCGACAGCCTTCTGCATCCTCGGCATCTGGTTTTTCATGTCCGGCTACCGCAAAGGTCTCGCCGTCAGAGCCATGAACCTGCTGCGCCATCTGCCGCTTGTCAAGCGCTGGGCACAGCCGTTTATCGACAGCCATCGCCAACAGTTGGACACGATAGACAGACAGATTGCGTCCCTGCATGCACAGAATCCGAAGACCTTCTGGTCAGTTGTCGGACTCGAATTGGCATGCCGCGTCTGCTCCGCCTTGGAGGTCTTCTTCATCCTGCTGGTACTCATGCCATCCGTGAACTACCTGCATTGCATCCTCATCATTGCCTTCACGACGCTCTTCGCCAATCTTCTTTTCTTCATGCCCCTGCAACTCGGAGGGCGCGAAGGTGGCTTCCTGATGTCCGTGACGGGGCTTGGACTGACAGCCAGTGCGGGCATATTCGTGGCCCTGATCGTCCGTATCAGGGAGTTGGTGTGGACTGGTATCGGACTGCTGTTGATCAAATGGGAGAAAGCGAGCACGCTTCTGATGAGGAAGGATGATGATAATGATGAAGGAGGATGAGGATTATGAGGAGGAAGGAGGATGATAATGATGAAGGAGGATGAGGAGGATGTTTCTACGACTGCTGTCTTACGGCTGATCCATGCCTGCCGAACGGCTGATGAAGCAGCCGATTTCCGATTCTCAACCGGCCTGTTCCGTCCCGGCAGGAAGATGGATGCACGCCGACGAAAAAAAGTCTGCCAGAATTGCAGTTATGTCGAATAAATTGTGTAATTTTGTCACCTGATGAATACGAACGAACTGCAAAAGATCAAGCAACGATATAACATTGTCGGCAACGACGATGATCTGAACCATGCATTTGATGTGGCTCTGCAAGTCGCACCAACCGATCTGTCGGTCCTGATCGTCGGTGAGAGCGGTGTCGGAAAGGAGATCGTGCCCCGCATAATCCATGACAACTCGCCCCGGAGACGCGAACGCTACTTTGCGATCAACTGCGGTTCGATCCCCGAAGGAACCATTGACAGCGAGCTGTTCGGACATGAGAAAGGGTCATTCACGGGTGCTATAGGCGAGAGTGAAGGCTACTTCGGCATCGCCAACAAGGGTACGATCTTCTTAGACGAGGTCGGCGAGCTGCCCATCGCCACGCAGGCCCGGCTGCTGCGCGTGCTGGAGACCGGCGAATATATCCGTGTCGGAGGCCAGGAAATCAAGAAGACCGACGTCCGGATCGTCGCTGCAACCAACGTGAACCTGCACAAGGCCATCACCGAAGGCCGCTTCCGCGAAGACCTCTACTATCGTCTGAACACCATTCCGATACAGATTCCGCCTCTCAGAGACCGCGGCAATGACATCCTCCTGCTGTTTCGGCTGTTCGCCATGCAGATGGCCGAGAAGTACAGACTGCCCAAGATCACCCTCACCGAGGATGCCAAGCAGCTCATGCTGAAATACAAATGGCCGGGCAACGTGCGTCAGTTGAAGAACATCACGGAGCAGATGTCGATTCTGAGCGAGAGCCGTGAGATCGACTCGCTGGCCCTCCAGCAGTTTATCCCGCACGATCCGGAAAGCACGCAGCTGGCCCCCATCAGCCAGTCTGGTGCGCACTCGTATGAGAGCGAGCGTGAAATACTCTACAAAATCCTATACGAACTGCGCGGCAATGTAAGCGACTTGCGGCGGGAGATGAATTCGCTCCGCAAGCAATTGGATGACAACCGTCAGCTGAATGAGGGCATCCATGCCATCGCCGCAACCCATCCGGCCATCGTCCATCACCCGACCGCGATCACTCCGGCCACCCCCGGCAATGTCGAGGAGGCTGAAGCGGAAGAGATATCCATCGAACCTGAGAGCCTCAACCTGAACGACTTGGGGCGGCAGATGGTGGAGAAGGCGCTGGAAAGGAATGGCGGAAACCGCAAGAAAGCAGCCCAGGAGCTCGGCATCTCGGATCGTACGCTCTATCGAAGAATCAAACAATACGGTTTGGAAAAATAAATCCGGAACGTCAGGAATCAGCATGAAGAAGGAAAAAAGACAGCCGACGCGTGTCGCAAAGCATCAGTTCAGGGGCATTCTATGTGCCCTCTTCCTGCTGTCGTTGATCGTTTCGTGCAGCATCAGCTACAAGTTCAACGGCGCCAGCATCGACTACACCAA
Organism: Prevotella sp.; assembly: GCA_022778905.1. Classification (GTDB taxonomy): domain Bacteria; phylum Bacteroidota; class Bacteroidia; order Bacteroidales; family Bacteroidaceae; genus Prevotella. The sequence goes on from JALFRV010000116.1 coordinate 2,346, forward strand.
GACGAAGACGATACAGATCGCCGACTTTCCGATCCGCTCCAGCTATGTCTGGGGACCCATGGGGCCGCTCTTCAACAATCAGCTGAAAGATCAATTTGCCAACCATACGCGTCTCCAACAGGTGAAGCGGAACGGCGACCTGAAGATTGAAGGGGAGATCACGCAATACTCCCAGCGCAACAAATCGGTCTCCAACGAAGGGCATTCGGCCCAGACGGAGCTTGCGATCACGGTCAACGTCCGATTCACAAATAATGTCAACCACAAGGAGGACTTTGAAAAGCAGTTCACGGCGCAATCCAGTTACGAGACGACACGCACCCTGAACTCAGTCCAGGAGGAACTCGTGACGCAGATGGTGAAAGACTTAGTGGACCAGATATTCAACGCCACGGTGGCCAACTGGTAAGGGACGGCGCCACGCAACAACAGCAGAAACTGAGCAAGATGAACATAGCAGAACTGATCAAACATCCGGAACAGATGGACAAGGAGACGCTCTACGATCTCCGAAGCCTGCTTGCGCTCTATCCGTACTATCAGTCTGCCCGCCTGCTGCTGCTGCAGAACCTCTACCTGTTGCATGATCCGACCTTCGACGAGGAGCTTCGCCGGGCGGCCATCTACATCACGGACCGCAGGGTGATTTTCAACTTTGTCGAAGCCGCACACTATCAGCTGAAAGGCGAGAGAAACCAGAAGACCGGCACGGAGCAATCCTCCGAGGGTGACAGAACCGCCACGCTGATCGACAATTTCTTGGATTCCATACCGCCCGAAGACAGCGAGGAGAAGGACCGCAAGCGCAAGCCGACGCCCGCAGACGCCTCTGTCGACTATGTCGCATACCTGCTTCAGACATCGGATGACGCCGACAGTGAGGGGGACGAAAGCCAGTTGCCGGCCATGAAGGGGCAAGCACTGATCGACAATTTCATCAACCATGACAACGGGAAGATTGAGCTCAAGGACGAACCGGAGTTTGTGCCGCAGCTCGAAGACGAACCTCAAGGCGAGCCCAATGAGGGTGAAGGGGGCTATTATACCGAGACTTTGGCCCGAATATACATCAAACAAGGGCGATATGAACGTGCTTTGGCAATTATCCAGCAATTAAATTTGAATTATCCAAAAAAAAATGCTTACTTTGCAGATCAAATCAGATTCTTGAAGAAGTTGATAATTAACAATAAAAAAAACAATAAATAGAAATGGTTTACACATTATTCGTCGTACTGATTGTCCTGGTCTCCATCATGATGATTCTGATCGTATTGATCCAGGAGTCCAAAGGTGGGGGCCTCGCGTCCAACTTCTCTTCGTCCAACTCCATTATGGGAGTGCGCAAGACCACTGACTTTATCGAGAAAGCAACGTGGGGATTAGCAGCCTGCATGGTCGTGCTCAGCGTCCTCTGCACCTATGTTGCACCCATATCATCTGCCGATCAGAGCGTGCTCGAAAAGAGCGCCACGCAGACCGAAACGACCAATCCGGCCAACGTGCCCGGCTTCGGCGCCGGCCAGCAAGCTGCGCCCAAGGGCCAGCAGACCGCTCCTCAGGGCGCTGCCCAGAAGGCTCCTGCCGCTCCGAAAGCACCTGCCACTCCGGCCAACTAAGGCCCTGCGGATCAGGCACGTCATCGCGGCAGCTACGACCGAAAGCGGCCGCAGCCTGCGCAAGACACACAAGGGGAATTGTCTCATCAGGACAATTCCCCTTATTGTTTGCACTTCTCCGAACGGCGCACACTGTCGGACGGCCTTCCGGCAGCCTCGAGAACGGCCGGTTCAACGGCCGATCAGCTCCAGGAAATAACGGTGGACGGCGGCCGACCCGGTCAGTTCGGGATGGAAAGCGGTGACCAACTGGCGCCCCTGACGGGCAGCCACGATGCGGCCGTCGACACATGCGAGCGCTTCGGCATCCTCCCCTGCCGCCCCGATATAAGGTGCGCGGATGAAGGTCATCGGTATGGTGCCCACACCTTGCATGATCCCTTCGGTGCGGAAGCTGCCCAACTGGCGGCCGTAGGCATTGCGGCAGGCTGTGATGTCCATGGTCGCTATGCCTCGCTCCTGCCCTCCTTCCACCTGGCGGGCCAGCAGAATGAGACCGGCACAAGTGCCGAAGACGGGCAGCCCATGGATGATGTCGGCACGGATGGGGTCCAGCAAGGCGAGGTCGGCCAGCAGCTTCGCCTGGACCGTGCTCTCCCCTCCGGGGATGATCAGTCCGTCTTTCGGCTGATCCCAGTCGGCCTGCTGCCGCACCTCAAAGCTGTCGACGCCCAAGCGGGAGAGCACGGCGCGATGCTCGGCAAAGGCTCCCTGCAGAGCCAGAACAGCGATCCTCATTTGCCGCGTTCAGCCATCAGCAGCTGAATCTCCTGTTCGTTGATGCCCACCATGGCTTCGCCGAGATCCTCGGAGATGGCAGCCAGCAGCTTCGGATCATTATAATTGGTCACGGCCTGCACGATGGCGGCTGCCCGCTTGGCAGGATTGCCGCTCTTGAAGATGCCGCTTCCGACGAACACACCTTCCGCGCCAAGCTGCATCATCAATGCGGCGTCGGCCGGGGTTGCCACTCCTCCGGCAGCGAAATTGACCACGGGGAGACGGCCGTTGTCGTGTACGTACTTCACGAGATCACAGGGAGCCTGCAGCTGCTTGGCCGCCTCGAAGAGCTCATCCTCACGCATGGCCACGAGACTGCGGATCTGGCTCTGCATGAGACGCATGTGGCTGACGGCCTGAACGACGTCGCCCGTCCCGGGTTCGCCCTTGGTCCTGATCATCGTAGCACCCTCGGCAATGCGGCGGAGGGCCTCACTGAGGTTGCGGGCACCACAGACAAAGGGCACGTCAAACTGCGTCTTGTCGATGTGGTAGACATCATCGGCCGGCGAAAGCACCTCACTCTCGTCGATATAATCAATCTCGATGGCCTGCAGGATCTGTGCCTCGGCGATGTGCCCGATGCGGCATTTGGCCATCACGGGAATGCTCACGGCCTCCTGTATGCCCCGGATCATCTTGGGATCACTCATGCGCGACACGCCTCCGGCCGCACGGATGTCGGCCGGGATGCGTTCGAGGGCCATCACTGCGCACGCCCCTGCCTGCTCGGCAATGCGTGCCTGTTCGGGGGTGGTGACGTCCATGATCACGCCACCCTTTAGCATCTGCGCTAAATTACGGTTCAAGTCTTGTCTTTCTTTACTCATTTTGTTTATTTCATTTGACGATAATCACTTGGCGTGAAGCCTGTCTGCTTCTTGAAAAACTTGGTGAAATGGGCCTGCGAAGAGAATCCGTAGGCATAGGCGATCTGCTGGATGGTCTGGCCGGAGACGCTGAGCTCCCGCCGCAGCGAGCGGGTGAGGACATCGTCGATGATCACCTTGGGAGACTGGCCCGACACGCGCCGGGCGACCTGGGACAGATAGCGGCTGCTGACATTGAGGCAGTCGGCGTAATAGTTGACATCACGATTGGCCCGGAAATGTTGCTCGACGATGTCGAGAAACTCGTTGTAGAGCTGGCTGCTGCGCCCCTGCAGACCGCGGCGGTGGGCAATCTGCGCCTGCAGGAAAGCCTTGGCCCCGTCGACGGCTTCGTCCATCGGACGGTCCTGACTCAGATAGACCGCCAAGGCCGAGGCAAAACTGTTGCCTAAACCGTGGGGCAACTGCTCGTCGATATAAAAGATGTTGTCAGGCCGATCGTCGCCCAGGATCATGCCGGCTTCACTCCGCCTGACAATGACAAGCGAACAGAGCGGCAGCAACTGTTGCCGTATGAGCGCGGCAACACGGTCAGGCAGCAGCCGGTCCCCGTTGGTTGAGAGCACCACGGGGTCATAGACGGTATGGCGGGGACGGTACTTGGCGAGCGCGCCCACGATGACCGCGAGCGTCTCCTCTGTGCGGATCATGCCGATCTTGACGATCGCGGGCTGCACGTCGTTGACGATCGCCTCGATCTGCGCCTTGACCACGTCGGCCGGGAGATCATAGATGTCCTGGATGCCGAGCGTGTTCTGGACAGTGATCGACGTGATGGCCGACAGGGCGTAGCCACCCAAGGCCGAGATGGTCTTGATGTCCGCCTGAATGCCTGAACCGCTCCCGCTGTCGGAGCCCGTGATGGTGAGGATGGTCTGCATATCGTCTGCTCGTTACATTTGACAGACTGCAAAGTAATGAAAAAAAGCCGAGAGCGCCAAAAAGAGTTCCGATAATGACAAGACAAACGCAAGTTTGTACATCAAATCAGTTGTCAGCAGAGGTTCGGAAGAGGTTCCTGCACAGTGCGCAGCATGTCGGCGCACGGTCGTAGCCCCATCTGCGGGTGCACCTGAAACGCCCTGCCGGAGCGTCGCAGAATCGTTTTCCGAAATCCGGAATTATGGCCTCTGCAACCCATTGTTAATCAACGCCTTACACAAAGCATAGCTCCGGGCCGTCCAAAGCATAGCTTTAGGGCGCCAAAAGGATAGCTCTCGGCGGCCAAAAGCTATGCTTTGCGCGGGCCATATGATATGTGTGTGAATGGGAGCCCATAAAACACCCTTGAAGACAGGGATGGAGAGGGGGTGGAAAAAGGGGGAAAGAGGGGGGAGAAAAGATGAGGGTTGAGGGGATCAGCATACCCGCAAGAGGAGCCTCCCCCACCCTATCCGAGAGAAGGAGAACAGAGTCGGGATGCGGAAATCGGTCATTGCGGACGGGGGGCGGACGCATCGCGGGTGAGCTTCGGACGCATCGCGGGCAGATACGCAGATCCGCCCCGACGGAGGCAGGGTGATTACCGGCCGGGCATTTCGTACCTTGCGGACGGACACAAGGCCCGCCCCTGCATTCCATTGTGTTTGTTTGATGAAAAAAAAGCTCATCCTTCAACACGCAATACCTCAAACGCCCCAATGACGAAACGCCCGCCGTGGCAGGCCATCTTCGTTCCTCATGCGCCGGCGCCGCGGCACATGGGCTACCGACAGGTTGGCTCCGTCCGGCAGACCCACGGTTCCCGCCATGCCGGAAACGGTCTGTGCCGACCGGAAAACACAAAAAAAACTGCTCCCGATGCAACGATCGGGAGCAGCTGTATGGGTGAAAGTGGGAAGGATTATTCCCAGCCTGGATTCTGCGTCAGATTCGGGTTCTTCAACCGCTCCGACTGCGGGATCGGGAAAAGATACATCTTATCGTCCCACTGACGGCTGACGTTCTGGCGCGTGTAGGTCACGGAGCCATCGTCATTGAGCGTGAGTTTCATCTGCGTGATGCTCTTGAAGAACTTGCTGCCTTCCTTCCAGCGGCGCACATCCCAGAACCGATGGTTCTCAAAAGCCAGTTCGACCATGCGCTCTTTCTGATAGCGGGTCCAGAAGGTGGCATTGTCCATACCGGCCGGGAAGGCGGGAAGGCCTGCGCGGACGCGCGTCTTGCCGGCTGCTTCGCGGGCAGACATGGGGAACTCGGCCGTCGTTGCGTCGGCACTTCCGAGGTAACGGAAGACGGCTTCTGCATAATCCAAGTAGAACTCTCCTACGCGGAAGATGAGATAGGTGTGGAAGGAGTTCTTCACACGGCCATTGGCAGCCAAGGATATGGCACCGTTGCAGAGTTTCTTGAGATAGTAGCCGGTCGTCGTGGCACCTGTGAGCGGCTCTCCGTTGGCGCCCCCCTGGTAGGTCTGGAGCTTGCCGATGCCGGAGTAAGTAGGCCACTGATCACCGTTGACAGCCACCGTGGCGGCCAGCCGGGGATCACGGTTGGCATAGGGATTCTTCGCATCATAGCCCGAGTTGGGATCATCTATGCTGGCTCCGTTCTTCATGTCATAGGCATCGACAAGGTTCTGGGTGGGGCAGTTTCCGCCCGTTCCGCCTTCGATTCCCACGGGATAATTGTAGCCTTCCACCAAGTGGTCTCCGCTCGCACTGCTATAGTAGCGACGCCCGTAGATGATCTCTTTCGTGATGGCAGTCAAGTTATAGTTACCCGTTGCCCACAGGTCTTCGTAATTCGCAGTGAGCCCCTTGCCCGTCTTGTCACACGCATCGAGCAAGTCCTTTGCATAGGTAGCGGCCTTGTGATAGCGTTCCTTGTCGCCGCCGGGATTGAAAAGCGGGCTGGCCCAATAGAGTGCCGCGCGCGCCTTGAGCGCCAGGACGGACAGACTGTCGGCACGTCCGGTCTCGGAAACCCCGATGGCATAGTCGCCGAGTTTGCTGTAGTCGGCGATGATCTTGGTCTGTATGTCGTTGCATTCGCTGATGATAAAGTCGAAGATCTCATCCGCGCTGTTGCGCGAGAGCGTGTTTACGTTGGCCACCGTGGCTTCCTCCTTGAGCAGCGGCACACCGCCATACTGCCTGACGAGATTGAAATAGAAGTAGGCTCGCATGAACCGCGCTTCATACTGATAGTTCTTATAGCGGTGCATCTGCTTGGAATAGTCATTGTTGAGTTCGAGCTCTTCGAACTTGAGCCCCTGCATGTGATTGATCACATGATTGCAGGTAGCGATGCCGGTGAACATGTTCGTCCACAGCGAACTCTTTGCATTGGTCGGGCTCCAGGCTCCGTCATAGAAGTCTTCGATGGCGTTTCCGCGCTTGCTATACTCACTCTCATCCGAGGCCGAGGCCAGCATGGCGCCTGAACTGTAGTTGCCAAAGTCGTAGTCGACGGTGTTGTAGATGTCTGTCATGAATCCTCCGACGGTGCCGAAGTCCTGGATGATATATTCCTTGTCATATATGTTGTATTCCTTGTAGTTCATTTGGTCACTACAAGCCACCAAGGTTGCAGCAGCCAGAGCACTGATGAATATCTTATTTGCTTTCATATGCTTGTCGTTGTTTATATGCAATTAGAATGTAACACTTAAACCGAGCGCTATACTCTTGGTGAGCGGGTTGACGCCGTAAGCCTCCGGATCGCTCTCATCGATATGATCAAAGCAGAGCAGATCAATGCCGCGGACATACAACTTGGCTGCATGGATGAATCCGGTCTTGGCAAGAAGCGACTTCGGCAGATGGCAGTAGACCTCCAAGTCACGCAGCTTCAGGAACGAACGGTCGGCAAGCCAGAGCGTCGAAGTGCGATAGTTGTTGGCATTGCTCTGCGAGCTCAAACGCGGGAAGAGCGCATCCTGATTGGCCGGCGTCCAGCGGTTGTCGTAGGCATACTGTGAGATCGTGGTGTTAGCCACCAATGGCCAGTACATGCTCTTGGTGTTGAGCACGGCGCTATAGTTGCCTGTGCCCTGCAGCATGGCATAAAATCCGAGTCCTTTCCACTCGGCCCCGATGTGCAGGTTGTAGTAAATCTCTGGACAAGTGACGCTGTATCCGATGGCTTTCGTATCGTTGGCGTCGATCTTTTTGTCGCCGTTGAGATCGCGGTACTTGATGTCACCGGGGCGTACCGTGGAGAACGTCTGCACGGGGCTGTCTGCTATGTCGGTCTCATCCTTGAAGAATCCGATGGCCTCCAGACCGTAGATCTGGCCCACGGGATTGCCCGTCTGGACGAGATTGTCATAGGGACGCGGCTCTTCGAGCTGTTCCTTGATCTTGCTCTTGTTGTAGGCGAAGTTGCCGCCGATGTTGAACGTGAAGTCGCGGATGGTCTTCTCATAGTTGAGCCCCACCTCTGTTCCCCAGCTGTCCACGATGCCCGCATTCTCGTATGGCGCGTCGTAGGCCAGGATGACCGAATATTTTCCGGCTGAAGAAACCCAGATATCGGTGCGGTGCTGCTTGTAGAGGTCAAACGTGACATCAAGTCCGCCGAAGAGTTTCGCATCAAGTCCGAAGTTATACTTGTAGGCCTTCTCATGGCCGGGGTTCATTGTGGCGAGCTGACCGAGATAGGTTCGGCCGAAGTCAGACCCGAAACTGCTGTTGAACGGATAGACACCGCCGGAAGTACCATACTGCTGAGCGTAGTACGTCCACAGGTTATCGCCCGGCAAGTAGTCGGCATTGATGATGCCGGCACTGGCACGCAGCTTCAGGAAGTCAACCCAGCTGACATGCTCCATGAAACGTTCCTTGGAGACGACCCATGCCGCGGAGAGTGTCGGAGACAGTGCCCACTTGCTCCCGGGAGCCAATCTGCTGCTGCCGCTCTCGACCAATGCGAGCTCGGCTAAATAGCGTCCGGCATAGGAATAATGTGTCCACCAGCTGATATCCTGCCGGTAGACAGTGTTGCTGAGCCCTTCCGGGTCCTCGTATTCATAGTCGTATTTCAACTGGGTGCAGACGGCGTGATTGCCAAAGCTGCGCTGATAGCTGAACCCACCATCGAAATGGAAACGCCGGCTATAGGCTGTCACGTCCGCAGCTGCCCCCATCTCACTGTCGCTGCCATAGGTACCGGTGTTGAAAGACGGAGAAGAGTCACCCTCGCCCCATGTCGGAGTAGACACGCTATACACATAAGTGCGGCTGTGATCCTCATAGATGTTGGCCGTGTTGTCATATCCCACGCGGATCTCGGCACTTAATCCCGGCAGCCAGGAAGACAGGTTCTGCTTCAACGTGACATCGGAAAAGAGGCTGCGGATATGGTTCTTGTAATAGGCAGCACCGATGGATTGGGCAACGGGGTTGCTCGTTCCGGCCCAGATGTCGCTGCCTGCCCAGACGCCATTCTCATTCCGGATGGGGAATGCAGCAGACGGCACGGTGTAGATCATGTTCCATAAGTCGGCCTGAGAACCCGGACGCGAAGACTCCATCAGCACGCCGAGGAGGTTGATGCGGACATCGGTTGTCGGTGTCAGATCAATGTCCAAGTTCATGCGCATGTTGCCTTTCACATATTTGTCCTGTGTGGAATAGCCCTCGTTCTCATTAGGATTCTTGATGAAACCCTTATCGGATATGAGGTCGAGCATCGAATAGTAACGGAACTTGCCGCTTCCTCCGCGGAATTCCAAGTTATACTTATTCGTCATCCCATGATCACGGAACGTCTCATCGACCCAGTTTACGTTCGGATAAAGATAGGGAAATGTGCCGTCGCGGAAAGCATTCAGCTCCTGTGTGTTGTATCGTGGCGTCAGTCCGTCATTGGCACGCGCTTCGTTCATCGCATTCGCATAGGTGTAGGCATCCACAAATTTGGGTTTCTCAGCCAATGCACTAAACAGATGGTCATAGGTCACCTTGATCGAGCGCGAATCCCTTAAACCACGTTTGGTGACGATCTGAACGGCTCCGTTGACACCCTTGTAGCCGAAGAGCGCGACCGCTGCGGCATCCTTGAGAATGGTGACACGCTCCACCTCTTCAGGCGTTACGCTCGTAATGTCACGCTCAATGCCGTCGACAAGGATCAGCGGACTGTTGTTCCCATTCAGCGTCTGCAGTCCGCGGACATAGAATGTCGGATTCTGAGTGGCATAGAGGCCTCCGTTCTGAAGAGAGATCAGGCCGTTCCCCTGACCGAGAATGCTGTTGCCGATGTTCTTGGCACTGCGCCGGTCAGTGTCCTTGGAGGTGATCACGGAGACAGAAGCGGCAGACTCGTCTCGCGTCAGTACCTTGTCCGCCCCGACGTCCATCTTCTGGCCAATGAATCGGTCGGGGTGCTCAGAATCTTTCTCTGCTTGCGCCATTGCTGTGTTCGTAAAACCAATCAGCATTGACAGCACGAATATTATCTTGTGTTTCATAAATCAAAGCTTTGTTTTTTATCAATCGTACATGTATATGCCTCACGTTGTTACCAACCGGCATTCTGTGACAATCCATAGCCTTTGTTCACCTCTGTGTCGGGGAACGGCTGGAGATAATACTTCGGATCGAATCCGTCCTTCCACCATATGCGGGATCCGGTAGTGATCTGGAACTTCTCGTAATCAAAGTGAGAAGGTTCATAGAAATTGGGATCGCCTTCCTTGGCCTTGCCGCTTCCGTATTTCTTATACCACTGCGTCTCGCTCCGCTTCCAGTTTCCGTTGGCGTCTTTCATCAGTCGATAGATGCGGAGACCGTGCAGCGGCTTTTCGAAGATGTCAGCTCGCTTGTAGCGAATCAGGTCAAAATAGCGTGACACCTGCAATGAAAGGTCGCAGGCCCGCTCCCTCATGAGCTCGGCCATGAGATTGTCTTTGTTGGCCGTAAGATTCTTATCCGGATTGCAGGCGACAAGTCCTTTCAAACCGACCCTTGCACGTACGGCATCAATATACTTGATGGCTTCGGTCAGGTTGTTGTCAGCCTGAATCAGTGCTTCGGCATATGTGAGATATATATCGCTCAACATCAACGTGTTCCACTGTGGGAACTTCCTCCAGAATGCACTACCTGCAATATACTTAAGGTTACGATAGCCCGTTGCATACAATCCTGAGTTGGTCTTGGGATCATTCGCAGCAATCGATCCACCTACCCAGGTCTCCCAGTTGTCGCCGCTTGTCAGACCGTCACTCCAATTGATAATCTGAAGCGCACCATTCACGATGACATTCTCATACAGTCTTGGATCACGTGTATAGACGCGATTTTGAAGCTGCTGCTTGCCCTTCACGGTATCGCCTTTGACAAACATCTGGTCGAGCTTACCTTCCTTTTCGGCCTTGTCCCAGTCAAATGGGGTTCCGTCAGACCATGGGAACATCTCTACAAACTCTTGTGTCGGGCAGTAAGAGAAACGTGTGTTGCCCTTGGTTCCATCGGCACTACTACCCCACGCAAGATTCATCCAGCCGTAGTCGTTGCCGCTTGCGTTGGTATGACGGCGCACACTATGCAGAATCTCAGGACTACCCTGCAGAAGGTAGGATGAACGATAGGCGTAACGATAGTCGGCCTGCGTCGTACCGGCAGGTACCACGAGGTGATAGATTCCGTTTGATGTGAGTTGCTGGAAGAATTCAGCACAAGCATCCTTACATTGTTTCCATAATGCCGGTTTGTATCCTCCATACCATGCGCAAGAATCTTTCTCGACCGTATATTTACCTTCCCAATACGGTTTTTCAGCATTGAAGAGCGGCGAAGCGGCAAATTGAAGGATCTTACACTTCAGCGCCATCGCGCCGGCTTTGGTCCAGTGGCCTGTCTCAGACTGCGCTTCAGCACCGGTATATCCCCAGGGCAGATGATTGCCTTTGATCACTTCGTCAAGCAATCCGACCATGAAGTTGACCGTACTCTCCACGCTTGTCCGCGGCAATTCATAGCTGCTCTCGCTGCCCACGTATGCTCCGCGGACGAGAGGAAGTCCTCCGTAGAACCTGAAGGCCCAGAAATAGGCTGCCGCCATCAAGCAACGGGCCTCGTCCTTGAGGCGTTCCTTCTCTGCATCCTGCATGCCCGGCACCTTGTCAACATTCTCGATGATCAGCCAGCAATGGCGTACATTCTCCCAAATGTATTCATTCGTGAACGGATAAATGTTGCCGTTGCCATACTTGTCAATACTCGAGGTCAACGTACTATTATAATATTTGGTAAAGACTATTGTATTGGTGAAAAAGAGGTGATAGCAATCGTCAAGCGCATCCGGCATACCTTTCCAATAGTTCTGGCACTGAGGCGCAGAGTTGGTGGAGTTTGTCGGCAAGTTATAATATTGTGTACTGTAGATCGCTGCGAGGAACTGGCGCGTGTATTCTGGATTCCCGAAGACGGTATCAGCCGTCACCATTCCGCCCGGAGCTTTCTCAAGGAAAGCGCTGCCGAACTTGATCGAATCGGTACAGGATCCCAATACCAGGGCACTGATCAATGTTGCTCCTATTGTATATTTAATATTCAGCTTCATTTTATTTAGAAATTAAGTTTTAGACTCACGGTGAACGTTCTTTGTAAAGGATACGAAGGCGAGCTGCTGGCACGTGTCTCGGGATCTCCCCAGAGGTAAGGCGTGAATGTCAGGAGATTGTATCCGCTGAACGCAAGCTGCGCCCGGTCAAGGCCCAAGCTGCGGAAGAAACCGAATTTCATGTTGTATCCGATCATCAAAGTCTTCAGACGCAGGTACTTGGCATCCTTTTCGTAGAGTGCGCAATCCTGATAATTGTTGGCGTCTCCATGTTCCCAGGTTGCGCGCGGATATTCATAGTTCTGTCCGGGATTATTGGGGTCCCAGGTGTGGAGCACGTGATACTCGAGCAATCCACCGTCATCCTTGGCGGTGCGGCTGAGGAACGGATAGCGGAACACGTCGCTCAGCATTCGGCTCACGCCCCATGCGCCTGTCCACTGGGCATTGAATTCCCAGTTTTTCCACGAGCAACCCATGTTTAATCCGAACATATAGGTGGGGTCATCCGTACGCCCTAAATCTCGTGTACGGTCGTTGGGGGTGATCTTCCCGTCACTATCCAGATCGACGAAGACGGCATCTCCGTCCTTCAGTTCCACTAACTGGGTCGGGAACGGCTGACCGAAGGCCTCTTCGTAGAGCCGAGGCGTGTCGGCATCATAGAAGCGGAAGAACTTGTACATGTAGCGAGCGTCGATGCGATGTCCCTTCTGATACTGGAACTCGTTGGCTTGGGGAGGTTCTTTCATCTCTTTGATCTCATTCTGATTGTAGGAGAGATTGACGCCGAGCCAATAGCGGAAGTCGCGGTTGATCTGGTCATTCCACTTGAAAGAGAGCTCATATCCCCAGCTGTCTACGATACCTAAGTTGGCGAAAGGCACGCTGAATCCGATAACGGAAGGTGCTGTGCCGTCGCTCAGGAGGATGCCGGTGCGATGCTCCTTGTAATAGTCTGCCGTCAGGCGAAGACGATCCTGGAGGAAGTTGACGTCAATGCCGTAGTCCTGTTTGAAGGCTTTTTCCCAGCTCACATTCGGATTGTTCTTCGACTTTTCGTATGCTCCGTAGAACATGGTTGAGTTCTCTATACCGAAGTTATAGGCATAACCGTTTCGGGTGGCGTAACTGGCGTTACCTACGGCGTAAGGGTCTGAGCGGTACATGAATCGTGTCCCGCCGATCTTGTCATTGCCGACGAGTCCCCAGGAAGCACGGAGTTTGAGGAACGAAACAATCTTCTTGATGGGCTTGAAGAACCCTTCGTCGCTGACTACCCATCCCACGGACCCTGCTGGGAACGTACCGAAGCGGCGGTCAGGATGGAAGTTCTCCGACCCGTTGTATCCGATGTTGAACTCGGCCATATATTTATTCCTATAGTCATAGGTCAGGCGGCCTACCAATCCCACATATCCGCTCGGAATATCCGAATACTCTTTTGGATAATAAGTCTTGCTCTGGTTGTAGAGGAGCAATCCTGTCACCGTGTGATCACCGAAGGTTCGGTTATAGTTGAACGATGTCTCGAAATACCAGTCACGCCCTTTATTTGTATCTTCCGATATCGTAGGAGGCGCGTCAAGGCCATCCTTGCGGTAGCGCATGGTCCCGTCGTCCTGCAACATGGGGTAATAGACGGCGTTGGAAGCATCACCTGTCTTGATGACTTCAAACTGACTGTTGTAGGAACCCTTGATCTTGAACGACAAGCCTTTTGTAATCATGTCCAATTTCTGAACCAATTGGAGGTCCATCTGAAGCTTGTTGAGATTGGTCTTGATGTATCCGGGATTGCCGGAATAGTATTGCAGACCGCTGCCACCGATGTAGGGCAGGCGCAATCCGTCAAGATAGTCGGGCGTGGTGAATACCGGCTTGCCGTCGACAAGGCCCGGACTGGAGAAGGGCGTGGCCTGGAATATGCCGAGCATCAGTCCTGACGATCCGCCACTTGTCAGCGGTCGGTCCGCATCGCTCACGTTGCCGGCCACGTTGAAAGATACGACCGTGGTCTTGGTCACATCCAAATCGAGGTTCGCACGATAGTTGAAGCGCCTGAACTGATAGCCGAAACTGTAGGGTTTTTCAAACTCCTTGAACAGTCCGCCCTGGCTCATGTAGCCTGCGGAGACAAAGTATCTCACGTTCTTCGTACCACCGCTGATGTTGACATTGTGTTTCGTCTGGAGCGTGACATCCTTCATCGTGTAGTCCGCCCACTTCGTACTGGGGAACCGGATAGGATCACTTCCGTCCTTGAACTTCTCGATGATGGCCTCTGAGAACTTCGGGGTGAAGGTCTGACCCGACGAAATATCGAAGTCGTTAAGCTCCATCTGGGTGTAGAAGGTGGCATACTGATAGCTGCTGGCCTGCTCGACCATCTTGGTCGGAGTGAGCGCAGAGAATGACGTGGTGATGTCTATCTTCGCCTTTCCCTCGCTTCCTCGCTTGGTCGTGATCAGCACGACGCCGTTGGCTCCACGCACTCCGAAGACGGCAGTTGCCGAAGCATCCTTGAGCACCGTGATGCTCTCAATGTCCTCAGGATCAATGTCGCCCATCGTCCGCTCTACACCATCGACCTGTATCAGCGGCTCGGAATTGGTCCAGGTGCCTTGTCCGCGGACATAGACACGGGCCGCATCCGATCCCGGCTCACCGGAATACTGCACGGTGGTGACGCCCGAGAGTTGACCGGCCAGAATGTTATTGACCGAGCTGACAGGCGTCCGGACCAAGTCTTCCGACTTTACGGACGAGAGTGCGCCGGTCACTGTCACTTTCTTCTGCACGCCATAGGCGACCACTTCGACACCTCCCAGTTCGACGGCACTACTCGGTTTGAGCTGCACACGCATATTGTTGGAGGCTGTCACGGTTGTTTCTTCAAATCCGATGTACGAGATCTTGATCCGTGTACCGGGTTTTACGTTCAGTTTAAAGTTACCGTCGAAATCGGTAACCGCTCCTTGGGTAGCGCTGCCACCCACAATCAATACCGTCGCACCAATGATGGGCTCTCCCTTGTCATCGACTACGGTTCCGGTAATCGTCTGCTGCTGTTGCACCACATGAGGCTCAGCGTAAGCAGCTTTCACTCCGACGCGTGGACAAAGCGTCAGGGCAGCCGTGATCACAGCTACCGAAAGTAACTTCCCTTTCATAAACTCATTTTGATTCATGTTTATCAGTTGATTAATGCTTATTCGTGTATATAGATATCCATCAAGAGCCAGTCGGAAAGACAGTGCACATCAACGCGCGCGTTCCCGACATCGAATCGGCAGATCTTAAAGTATGCTAAAAAGCGGTTTTGGTTATTTTAGTTCATTAGTGATTCTGCAAATATAGAGAAAATAATCTAAACATATATCAAAAAGATGCAAAAAATATCAAAAAGTGGGGAATAATATCAAAATTCAAAGTTAATTCTTCCGGTTTACCTCAAAAAAACTGCCGGATGACGAAACGAAAAGACCCAGAATGGCGGAGTATTTTTCCGCTTTCGGCAAAGCATAGCTCCGGGCTGTCCAAAGCATAGCTCCGGGCCGTCCAAAGCATAGCTCTCGGCGGCCAAGAGGATAGCTCTGTGTCGGGCGGAGAATTGAAGTCGGGCAGACAGGGGTTTCATCCAAGAAAAAAAGAGGAGTAATCCGGCATAAACAGAGGGATCTGAGGGATAAGCCGGAGGGGAAATATCCAAGGAACAAAGAAGAGGGCTTCATGTGACAAAGGGAAGGTCAGCAAGATGCAGGACGTTTTTTTCAAAGGGATAAAGGGAAGGGCTGCGAGAAATGAAGGGGATCGACCGGGAAAACGGGGAATCAAACTGAAGAATAATGGAGACCGGGCGGAGGGAAACAGCGGCGAGCCACGGGGAATGGGCAGGATTGGCCAGCGCAAAACGCAGCATGGCTCCGCCTGCGGAAGGGCATCAACGAAAAGATCCGGACAGGGCTGCCTGTCCGGATCTCATAGGTGGTGTGAAAGTGGAACTTACTTGTAGGCCTCGTTCTGAACGATCACTGTCGGATTCTGGTCTACGACATACTGCGGGATCGGCAACACGAGCTGGTTGGCGTTGGTGATGGTGCCGTGCTCCTTGGTGCAGTTGTTGATGACCTCCATGGCTGTGCCGTGGCGCAGCAGGTCGAACATTCTGTGGAACTCACCTGCAAACTCTACCTGCTCCTCATGCTGCAGTGCAGCTGCCAGTGTGGTGTACTTGGCGGGGTAGCCTGCCTGTCCGTAGGCGGGAAGTCCCGCACGCGTGCGTACCTCATTCATGTATTTGGCATCGCCTGTGGCCTCGGTGAGCATCAGCAACACGTCTGCATAGCGCAGGATGATGAAGTTGTTGTCGGCCGCTTCGGTCAGTCCGTTGATCTCGGCAGCTGTGTCACGCCATTTGATAAAGAACTTCGCGGGGATGGTCGTACCGCTTGCGTCTTTATAACCAGCCTGTATGGAGGCGTCGCGACGTGGGTCTTGTGCCTCGTAAGCATTGTAGAGGTCGTCGGTCACCTGGTTTCCGCCCATTCCCCACTTGGTCACAATGCGGTTGTCAAGCGGCGTGAAGATGGCCCAGTACTTGCTGTAGGGGTTGGCTTTTCCACCAAGATACTGCACCTCAAAGATCGACTCGACGCCGTTCTTGTTCTTCAGGCTCCACAGATTGGCATAATCCGTCTCGAGCTTGAACTTGCCATACTCCTGCTGCAGGACCTGCGCGGCAGCCGTCTTGTTGCCCATCGTCAGATAGACCTTGCCCAAGAGCACATTGGCGGCATCGCTTGTGGCGGCTCCCTTGAAGCGTTCTGACGACTTGGCAGGCAGATTGGAGGCTGCGAACTTGAGGTCGGTGATGATGGCTTCATATACAACAGACGCCGGCGAACGGGGAACGGCGTACGACTCGGAGACTGTGACGGGAGTCAGGATCAATGGCACATCGCCCCACGCGCGTACCATATCAAAATAATAGAGGGCACGAAGGAAGCGGCATTCGCCTTCAATCTGCACCTTCTTGGCAAATTCGCCGGCCGACTGGAGCTTGCTGATCACGTTGTTGATCTTGAACATTGACTCGTAGTAATCATTCCAGAACTCGAGCACGATGGCGTTTGCGGCCGTGAGGTTCTGATGCTTCGTCAGCTGGTATTTGTCGGTATAGTCGCCCGCAGTCTCGTTACACCATGCGTTGTCCGATGCACATTCGCCGAAGTAAGACGGCAACGACTGCGGCCCGTAGATCGTATAGAGCGTGGCATAGACCGAGTTCATGGCGGTCACGAAATCGCTCTCTGTCTTGTAGAACGCGTTTTCATTGGCCTTGGATTTAGGCGACAGTTCGAGGAAGTCGCTGCAACCCGAAAGCAACACGATCAGTCCGGAGACGATAATATAATTGATTTTCTTCATTTGATTGATCATTTTAAAGGTTAGCATTTGTCGTTAGAAGCTCATGTTCAGACCGAACGAAGCCGTGAAGGGAGTCGGATAGGCGCCATAGTCGTAGCCTACGCGGTAGCCGCTCTGGAACGTACTGTTCTCCGGGTCATAGTTGCGATAGTCGGACCATACGTGCACATTCTCCAAATTGACATAGAGCCGGAGGTTGGAGATGCCTAAGTTCTTGACCAACTTGGCCGGGAAGGTATAGCCGAGGCGCACATTCTTCAGGCGGACAAACGATCCGTCCTCTACCCAGTAGCTTGTGCTCTGGCCGCGTACGCCGGTGTTCACCGAGCGTGGCTTGGGTGTCCAGCCGTCGCCGGGATTGTCATCCGAGCGCCAATAGTTACAGGTTGAGGCATAGACACCACGGTTTCCGTTGAACTCGCCGAGGAATCTGGCGTTCTGGTTCATGATCTCATTGCCCTGCGTACCGGTAAACATGAAGCTGAAGTCGAAACCTTTGTAGGTGAAGGTGTTGGTCAGACCCCATGTGAAGTCAGGCTGATAGTTGCCTAAGATGACACGGTCGTCGGCGGTGATCTTACCGTCTTTGTCAGCGTCGAACACCTTCGGGTCGCCGCCTTCTGATCCGGAGGGAGCGGCCCAGCCTTCACCCTTGCCTGCCGCAGCTTCCTGCGTGCTGAGCACACCGACGATCTTGTAGCCGAAGTAGTTGCCGATGGGCTGGCCAACTTCTGTCTTCGAGAGGGCCGAATTGGTGTTGATCAAGATTGGATCATCGTTTTCGCCGAGGCTCAGCACCTTGTTACGGTTGGCCGAAATGTTGAAGTCGGTGGTCCAAGTGAATGCGCCGACGAGGTTGTGTGAGGTCAGATTGAATTCGACACCCTGATTGCGCAGCGAGCCTACGTTGGACAAGGAAGTCTGGAAGCCGGTCAATACCGGGACCGGAACATTCAGCAGCAGGTCGTTGGTCTTGGAATAATAGAGGTCCAAGGTGGCATTCAGACGGCTGTTGAACATAGCTACGTCAACACCGAAGTTGACCTGCCAGGTCTTCTCCCACTTCAGATCGGGCGAGGGGCTGGTGCTGGTGAACAGGCCTTGTGCCTGAGATCCGTTGATGACATAGGACGAATAGTCGAGCAAGCCGATCGCACCGTAGTTGTCAATCTGGTTGTTTCCCGTCATACCATACGACAGACGGAACTTCAAGTTGTCAAGCCAAGAAGCCTGCTTGATGAAGGATTCCTCGCTTGCACGCCATGCCAGCGAGGCAGAGGGGAAGTATCCCCAACGGCTGTTTGCACCAAACCGGGAGCACCCGTCGGCACGGATGGCGGCGCTGGCCAGATACTTTCCTTTATATGAATAGGTGGCACGGGCCAGGTAGGAGATCAGGCTCCACTGCGTCATTGACGTGGCTCCGGAGTTGACGACACCCGCATTGAGCGTGTGGACCATGTCATTGGGATAGCCATTGGCCGACATGTTGCCTAACTCGAGGGTCTGTTTCTGCATGGTGTAGCCTAAGAGTGCGGTCACGTTGTGATCGCCGAAGTCGCGGTTGAAGTTGAGCGTGTTCTCCCAAGCCCAGTTGAACTGATGGAGCGTCTGATAGCTGCCTGTAGCGGCAACCCATCCCGAATAGCCCCAATCCTGCCCCTCATTCCAGTACGAACTGAAGTGCATGTCCTCGTTGTCGGCATTCAAGGCGGTGCGGAAGGTCAGCCCGCCGATGATCTTCCAGTCCAGGTAGGTGTTGAGGAGCTGTGTGTTGGTGATGCGTTTCTTGGTCATCTCGCGGGTCAGCGAATAGGGATGCCAAAGCTGGAAACCATACTTCACGAACGTATGCCATATAGACGTGGGATCCTTGAAGCCCAAACTCCCGGTCTCGACGCGCAAGGGGAAGATGGGATCCGACTGACATGACAGCGAGACTGCATCCGACTTGCCGCTCAATCCGTTGGGGAAGTCCTTGGAACGGGTGACGGACAGCTTGGCTGCCAATGAGAAGTGGTCGTTGAACTTGTGGTTGATGTTGCTTCGGATGCTATAGCGATCATAGTAGGTGCGGTCCACTACGCCCTCCTGGGTCAGATAGTTTCCGGAAACCATGAACTGTGTGCGCTCATTGCCGCCCGATGCACTGACCTGTATGTTGTGTGAGGTTGCCGTGCGCAGCAGCACGTCCTGCCAGTCGGTGCCGTTGCCGATGCGGTCGAGCCATGTCTGATCCGAGAACTCGTCAGGGATGTAATAGGAGCTCATGTTGGATGATCTGGAGAGATTGGGATTGCTCAACAGGGCCGTCGCGTAGGCGTTGTTGCGGGCGTCGGTCTCAAATTCGATCCACTGAGGAGCGTTCATCATGTCGATCTTACGGTTGACCTTCGATACGCCCAGCTCATAGCTGACGTCGATCTTCGTGCGCCCGGCCTTACCGGTCTTGGTCGTGATGATGACGACGCCGTTTGCTCCGCGCGAACCGTAGATGGCTGCCGACGATGCGTCCTTGAGCACCTCGATGCTCTCGATATCGTTAGGGTTGATGTTGTTCATCGGGTTTCGGTTGGCAATCTGCACATTGCCGCCGTTGGCCCCGTCACCCGAGTCGGTGTTGTCTTCCAACGGAATGCCGTCGATGACATAGAGCGGCGTGGTGCCCGAGTTGATGGAGGACATGCCGCGGACCTTGACCGTCGGCGCCATACCGGGCGCGCCCTGGGTCGTCGTGACATTTACGCCACCCAACTGACCTGCCATGCTCGAGAGCGCATTGCCGTAAGGGCGGTCTTTCAGTTTGTCATTTCCAAGCTGCGCAACCGATCCGGTCAGGTCGCGCTTCTTCACCGAACCATAGCCGATGACTACCAGTTCGTCCAGGTTTTCGGCATTCTCGCTCATGCTGACGTCCAATACGCCGCCGGTGCCGACCTTCAGTTCTTTCTGGGTAAAGCCCACATAGCTGAACACAAGCGTCTGTCCGGGATCTGCCTTGATCACATAATTGCCGTCCATATCAGTCACCGTGCCCTGCCGCTGGCCCTTGACCACCACGCTGACACCGATCAGGGGATCGCCTTTCTGATCCTTTACCACTCCCTTGACAGTCGACCCGACCTGCTGGGTGGCCGCTGACGTTTTCACAAAGGCCGCACCGGCGCCTCGCATCGCGTATCCCCCGACAGGGATCAGCAGCGCTGCAGCCAATGAAAAACCTGCAAATAAGACTTGTCTTTTGCTATTTTCCATACTATAAACATTAAGAAACATTAAACATTAAATGATGATTGCGTTATTAAGGTAAATCGTCAACTATATCTGAACGGTGACAAAATTAATAAAAAAAAGATAATATCCAAAAGAAAATGAACGTTTTTTGAAAGCATGTTTATTTTCTTTCGTTTTCTCACTTATCTTTTGTCGGTCTTTTGTTTCTGTTTCCAGCAGATTGGAAAGCTAACAAAGCCGATTCCGAACCGGCATCTGCGGAAAGCCCGCTCCACAGCCCTGCCGGCGACGGAAGCAAACGCAAGCGGCGGCACTGCAAAAAAACGGCCGGACAAGAGCTATGCTCCGGGCCGTCAAAAGCATAGCTCCGGGCCGCCAAAAGCATAGCTCTCGACGGTCGAAAGCATAGCTCTGCGCGAGCCATAAGATTGTGATGCCGAAAGCGCACTTTCCGAACGGGCCGCCGACCCGCATGCAGCCTCCCGCTGACAGGAGGCGGAAGGGGCGTCCGGAGAGCCGTCCGCGCCTCGGCTGACGCCCGCAGACGAAAAGAGGGTGTGTCAAAATAGGCACACCTTTTTTTTGCACAAAGCCCCGACTTTCTCAAGCCAGGGCTTTGTTATTTCCCAAAGTTTTTGTAACTTTAGGCATCCTATTAAAGTTATGACAAAGTTACACTTTCGCCCTT
>JALFRV010000207.1 GCA_022778905.1 Prevotella sp.
CACCTGGTGGGCCAAGCAAGGCATTCCGTATATGGCGACGAACCCGGATTGGGTCTGCCCGACAGATGCCAGAACCATCCTTGTGGACTGTGGCTCGCTTCAGAAGTGCATCGAGGCGGCTTCAGGCAGAAGACCGGACAAGGTGATGGGCAAACCGGATCCTACGATGCTTGACGGCATCCGTGACCGTAACGGTCTGCAGGCCGACGAGATCGCCATGGTCGGTGACCGGATCTACACGGACATCGCGATGGGACACAACGCCGGAGCCGTCAGCGTGCTCGTGCTTTCCGGCGAGACCACGCTTGAGACTGCCCTGAAAGTGGCCGAGGACGCCCGCGTGAATCCTCATCCGGAGCATTATCCGGCTGACTTCATCGTCCGCGACCTCAAGGAGCTTGGCGACCTGATCCTCGAGAGCCACAAGGACTGACAATCCCGATGAAAGTCCTTTTCATTCACGGACTTGCGTCCTCCGGAGCCTACAAGATGGCCTCCTCCCTGCGGATTCTCCTGAAGGGGAGCGAGGTCATCGCTCCAGACGTGCCCATCGAACCCGGCGAGGCTTTGACCTTTCTTGAAGGAATATGCCGGGACGAGCGCCCTGACCTTATCATCGGCCTGTCCCTCGGCGGATTCTGGGCGCAGAAACTCCGCGGCCACCGCAAGATCCTGGTCAATCCCGACTTCCACATCTCCCGGCTCCTGCGCACGATGACAGGGGTGCGTGAATATCTCTCCCCGCGCCGCGACGGAGCCTTGACGTTCACCGTCACCGATGCTCTATGCGATGAATATGCTCGTTTGGAAGCCACTGAGTTTGACGGGCTTTCTCCTGAGGAGATTGCCCTGACAACCGGCATGTTCGCCGACCGTGACGAGATGGTCAACTGCAAGGACGAGTTCGACCGCTTCTACCCGGGGCGCTCGCACTCCTACCCGGGAACCCATCTACCCAACTATCCTGAAATAAAACAATACATCATACCAGTAATTCATCATGAAATACCTGATTAACAACTCCACTGATCCGTACTTCAATCTCGCGTTCGACGAGTACTGTCTTGAGAACATTCCGTCCGAGGAACCGTACTTCTTCCTCTGGAGGAACCGCCCGGCAGTGATCATAGGCCTGAACCAGAATGCCTACAGCGAGGTGAATCTGGACTATCTCAATTCGCACGGCATCACGCTGGCCCGCCGTGTGACCGGAGGCGGAGCCGTCTATCACGATCTCCAGAATATGAACTACACGATCATCGGCAAGAATCCGTCCCCTCAGCCGATGGTGGACGCTCTGCGCAGCCTTGGCGTACCAGCCGAGCTGACAGGCCGCAACGACATATTCGTAGAAGGAAGAAAGGTCTCCGGCTATGCCCGCCGTGTCTCCCACAATCAGGAGATCATCCATGGCACGCTGATGTATGACGTTGATCTTGACACTCTTATCAAGGTGCTCGACACTCCGACCTCGAAGATGCAGGCCAAGGGAATATCCTCGGTCAAGAGCCGTGTGGCCAACCTGAAGGAATATCTTCCTCAGTTCAGTTCCTTGGATGAGCTCCAGGCCAAGCTTCAGGAGATTCTTTCAGCAGGTGACGGCCAGATGCCCCTTTCCGCCGAGCAGATCGCCGAGGTCCGCAGACAGGCCGACGAGAAGTTCTCCACCTGGGATTTCATCTATGGTCACTCCCACGAAGCCGATTTCCGCTGCAAGGCCAAGCTGGCCTGCGGCAACGTCGAAGCCAATCTTCGCATAGACCACGGCCTCATCGACCGCCTCGATTTCACCGGCGATTTCCTTTTCGACACCCCCGCCGAAGAGTTGTCCGTCAAGATGATCGGCCTCCGCTACGATCCCGCTGACATAAAGGCCTTCCTTGCGTCCCAGCCCGTCGCCTCCTATTTCCGTGGCGCCACCCCCGACGACCTCGCCGCCCTCCTCTTCAAGCCTTCCTCCGAGTAGTCGTCTTCGTCGTTCGCGAAATTTCCCGCAAACGCTCCCGTCACCGTCCATTTGAACCACGACGGCGGCAAAGATCTCCGAAAGTGCTCCTGTCGGCGTCCATTTGTGCCACGACGGGAGCATTATCGCCCGATAATGCTCCCGTTGCAACTCTACAAGTCCCTCTCCGGCAACGAATATATTCCAAAATGTCGCCGAGACTTCTTGTCGTAATCAAAAAAGAACGGTCGCTGAGCCTGTCGAAGCGCCGCTCCTTTACGTAAAGGTCACAATTATGCCGTCAGCAGCCCCGCATATCGCGGCTTCTGTCGCATGTAAGCAATCTGAATCACCGCCGGAATCGTCACACGATAAGCCGGTCCGGCGATGTCGATGACAGTCCAAAGCGCAGTAACCGCCCACCCGATCGGCCCGGCAAACACAGACAACCACTTGGTCAAAGCCGCATTGGCCGCAATTGTCAAACCTCTGCCAGTCAGGAACTTCGCTAACGCATTCGCGACCACAACAAGCCACTTGTAACAAGCGAACCCTCCTTCCCGAATAGCCAATTGAAGCGCCGCGACCGCAGCCTCGCGTGAGTAGTACTTGAGATGAATGCCCATCTGATCCATCATCTCCTTAAGCTGCTCATCAGTCATCGTCTTCGAGATGTTGTCAAACATCTTCTCAAGCAGATGCCGCTCGATAACCTCGTCGGAATCTCCAGACTTGATTTTAACCTTCTGCCTTTTAGCCACATCCCGAAGAATCTCTGAATATTCCGGCCCCTCTCCCCGGACAATGTTGGCGAAAGTGTTGCCTCCAAACCTCCGGAACTCATCCACCATAACCGGCGCGAGAGCCCTCATGTTGCCCGGATAATTCATCCGATAGCCAACCGTCCCCGTCAGCTCCTCAGTGAGCCTCGGACTCCCGTCCTTGTCAAGCGTAATGATGTCACAAAGCGTCCTAAGATCCTCGTTGGATGCGGTGTTGATAAATGCTAATGTGTTGTTATTCATATTTATTAATGTTTTTAATATGTGATTTGTCATAATGTCTAATTTCGTAAGTGATTCTGCCATTCCATGGCGAGGCTACCCTATATAGGGTAGCTCTGCAACAGGTTCTTCGTCCTAGCTCTTCTTACGGACGAAGAGTTTGCTGACTCCGGCAGAGGCACTGACACCACCAACGACGCCACCGATAAAACCACCTATGGCTGTGCCGATACCAGGACAAATGCATGAGCCTATTGCAGCTCCAGCCCAGGCTCCACCAGTGCCACCTACCGCACCGGCACCGTTGCAGGCTGTCCGCTTGCCGAATTCCTTTCCGGATATTTTGCCAGAGCAGAGTCTGACTGTGTCGGGAATGACGCTGACTGTGAAGGCTGCTGTTGCGGTGATAACATTTGTTGAGGCAGTACGAGAGAGGAGGTTACGGGCAGCAGCTCCTGTCAGTGCACGTTTGCCAACACCTTCCGCTGTCTTCTCTATCACCTTCCGCCCAACTCCCGAACGCATGGCTGCGTCTATGACCTTGTTAGCGCTTTTCTGTAGGACAGCTGTAGTGGCTCGCCCCGCGCTCGTCCTCAGGAATTGCTGTGTAGCGACACCAGCGATCATGGTCTTGGTTGCAGTCTTTCCGGCTTGGATGCCGGAAGCCTTAAGAGCCTCACCATTGGTGGCTCCTTGGCTTTTAGCCGAAACGAAAGTAGTTACTGCTGAGATGGCACCGGCTGTTACAGACGCGCCAGCCTGATTGCGAATGTCGAACTTAATCGATTCCCAGTTTCCGGCCTTGGCGATCTTGACAGCCTGGTCGTATGTATAATGTCCCTTGCGGACGAGGTTTTTCGCCTGTGACGGATCGGAGACACCTTCCACCTTGCCATCGCGGATCTTTTCTTCCATCATCTTGACAGCTTCGTCATACTGGTCTTTAGGCACTTCCAGCTGCTGATCGGGATAACGGTATTTGCCTGTAGCCTTGTCAAATGCACTGTTGACAGTTGCCCTTGCGCTCTGACAGTACTTGGTTTGCACTTTCACACCGTCCACGATGCGGTCAGGTCCGTCAGAAGTGTTGTCATAACCGGTTTTCACCACTTTATGACCATGATAGCGATCAGCGAGTGCGTTGGCGTCTTCGGCGGCATATCCATGCCCAGTCTGACGTTCTCCGCAGTTGTACTGTCTCCACTGTGTGGATTCTGTTGCCTTACTTGAGAGGATCGCGCTTGTTCCCAGCAGGCCACTGTCGTTGTAGTGTCTGCGCGCTCCGAGATGCCAACCACCACAGGACTTGCAGTAGTATGGCGCAAGTTGTCTGTCCTGCGAGCGTGTGGAGTTTTCAAAACGAGCCTTTGACTCAGCTTCTTCTTTGGTGTGGAAGATGGTCTTGGCCTTGTTTTGGCGTTCACAGTAGGTCACATCCCCAAGAGTTACGAGGTTGGAGTTTGATGTTGTTGTTCTGTTTGTATTGTTTGATGTTTTCATAGATTGTTTAGTTTTAAAGTTTAACATAATTTACTTCGCTGAAACGAGGACTAATCTCCGAAACAGCGATGCAAAGGTAGAACTAAATTTCAATTCAGCAATAGGATCTTACCGCAACATTGGTTCATGAGGCAAAGAACCAATCTGTTATTCCTGTTTGGCATACATAGAGGACAATTTGGCTACAGTCTTGGCCACTTGTACTCGCACACCATGCGGGGACACGACCTCTATATTGGCACCGAGAGATATGATCCTGCTCACGAATTCCACGGTCGGCTCAACATGAAGTTTGATCTCGCCATATTCGCCATCCTCATGAATGCCATAGGGGACCAGCTCTTCTTGGCTATGATGAAATGGTTTTGTTGTTACCAGTCCATGATAATATGCCGAGTGTGTTCTTACGATGATGTCAAAAGCTTTGCGACCCTTCGTGTGCGTAATTCCTATAATATTATTAAAATATTCACGATAATATCCTGCTGGGGCTTGCAGGTATTCGATATTATCGACATTCGTTATCTCGGAAGTAATTCTATCAATAGGATAGATTCTAACATCAAGAGATTCGTCTGCGATTTGACCAAGAATAAACCATCTTCCGTTATACTCTTTTAAGTACTGTGGGTGCAATACAACGCTAACCGATTTTCTACCGTACGGTTTGTAGTTGAATTTGACTACAGCATGCTCGGAAATAGCTTTATACAAAACAGGAAGCAAATGAATATTCAGGAGTTTCAAATCATGGGCCGCTCCGACTATTACATTTCCAGCCTCAGCATCGCGTTTGGCTTCAAGAAGAAGGTTAGTATCTTTGAAGAAAGCCGAAAACCATCCTTTAGGTAAAAGGCCGACAGCAGCCTTGCAGAACCTGACATAATCCTCAACACTCTGTTGGCGGTAATGTTTGCGATCTTCTGCAAGAGGATCGTCTATCTTTCCTACAATACTTCGGTAAAAATATACCGTACTAAAAAGTTAAACAATGGAAGCCGGGTGACCGGTTCCGCTATATAAAAGTTCATTGAAATACTGTCAATAACTGTCGCTTGGCAAGCTGATGAAAGGTCCGGAAGGACTCCG
>JALFRV010000218.1 GCA_022778905.1 Prevotella sp.
ATTTCGGCATCATCATACTGACCCATATACCGTCAGTACAGCGTCAGATCGGCATACAGGTGAGTGAGAGCCTGTCGCAGAAGTTGGGCACGAAGGTAAGAGTCGGGCGTGTCGACCTCGGTTTCCTCAATCGCATCATCATTGATGACGTGTCCATAGAAGATCAGAAGGGAAAGCACATGTTCCTGGCCACACGTGTCTCCGCGAAGTTTGACTATCCTGAATTGGCTCGCGGACGCATCGCCATATCGAGTGCCCAGCTTTTCGGAATGAATGCCGTTTTTTATAAAGAAACCGCTTCTTCAAAAACAAACTTTCAGTTCATCCTCGATTCGTTGGCTTCCAAGGACACGACAAAGTCTTCAACGCTTGATCTCGCCATCAACTCACTCATCATCCGGAACGGCCGAGTCCGTTACGATCAGATAGACAGTCCTTCCTCCACATCACAAGTCTCGCCCCGGCATCTTGACCTGCGGGAGATCAGCGCACATTTCATCGTCAACGCCTTAACCAATGATTCGCTCAATCTGAACGTTAAGAAGCTGGCTCTGAAAGAATCAAAAGGCCTTGACATACGTTCCCTTTCATTCCGCCTGATTGCCGGCAAGACCGAAACAGACATTACCAATTTCAGGCTTCAATTGCCAAGGACTGATCTGCAGTTGGGAGACATCCGGATGACCTACCGCATCGGAGCGAAAGGCGTGGAATGGCCCTCCTTACAATATGAAGGAAGCATCCTGCCTTCGCAGATCACACCTGGGGATCTGGCATGTGTGGAATCCGGACTGAAAAACTTCACGAACAGCATCCAGATCAGAACCGCTTTCTCCGGCACGAGTACAGCCTTGCTGATCAAAGAACTTGAGGTCACGTCCGACAAAAGGAGCATCAACATGAATGCTTTCGGATCCGTCAGCAACTGGCAGTCTGCCCCCCGCTGGTCTGCCACCATCAATCATCTCACGCTGAAAGGATCGGGCATCAAGTTCATCGCTGACAACTTAGGCAAGAAATTTGATATTCCGGCCGAAGTAACCCGATTGGGCGACATCAACTACCGCGGCAAATTGGGCGGGACGGGCACCGTCATCAATGCAGCCGGGACCCTCCGCACGGAAGCCGGAAATGCCGAAATAGTCTTCGAGAAAAGGCATCAGACATTCAGGGGGAAGATCGAAACGTCCGGAATAAACCTGCAACGGATCTTAGATGACAATCATTTCGGCATCATTGCCACCCATCTTGATGTCAAAGGAAGATTCACGGGGCGCCCCGTACCGGACCTTCAGGCCAACGGAGTCGTAACACAATTCGACTACAATGACTACTCCTATAAGAACCTCTACGTCAATGGGACTTACCTGAATGAGACTTTCGACGGAATCATTGGTATGGACGACCCGAACGGGAAGATTGATATCAAGGGAACATTCACCACCGACCGCCGAAACCTGTCGGCAAGGATCACCGCCGCCATTGAGCATCTGAATCCTTCAGCCCTGCAAATCTCGAGCCAATGGCCAGGCGCTTCGTTCTCCCTGAATGCCTCTGCCGACTTCCAGGGAAGCCAGCTCAGCACCGCCGAAGGCAGCATAAACGTCACAGATTTCTCGATGAAATCGGCCGAAAATGATTATCAGTTAAGCTCCTTACAGCTGAATGCGAGCCAGCAAGGTGCCGAACGGGTCATGACGATGGCAAGTGACTTCGGCGATATGCAGATCCGCGGCAAGTTCGATTACCGCACCATCGTCTATAGCATCACCAATATGGTCCGCTATAAGTTTCCCTCCATAGGCCTTCGCTATCATCCGTTGCCCCAGAAAAACAACTTTTCGCTCAACGGGACCATATACCGTTCGGACTGGCTTCAGCAGTTGCTGAATCTTCCTGTGGAACTGAACGGGCCTTTTCATGTAGAAGGCGGCATGGACGAAAACAAGCAGGAGCTCAACCTGACTTTGCAGATGCCCGACTTTGCCTATAACGGCAGGCGCTTCAAGGATGCCACCATCATGATCACATCACCCAATGACTCGCTCCGGATGATCGCACATGCCAAGACGATTACGGGCAACGGCGGGGGCACCATCTTCAATCTGAAGGCCTCGGCGTTCCGGGATGTGCTCAATACAGACCTCACATTCAACAACTTCAACGCCAATCAGAAGATCAGCGGGCAGCTTTTAGTCGACACAAGATTCCTGAAAGACGAGGACGGGAATGCCGCGATCCACTCCGGGATCTTGCCTTCGCACATCACGGTTGGCGACACCATCTGGACAGTTAATCCTTCGCACATCAGCTATACCAAGAATCATCTGGCCGTCAATCATCTGGCTATCGTCCACAACAACCAGCACATCATGGTCAACGGCTTGGCCTCGGCCAATCTGTCGGATTCGCTTTTCGTTGACCTGAACGACATTGACGTGGCCTACCTGCAGAATCTGCTCAACTTCCACCCGGTGGATTTCGACGGCGCAATCTCAGGCAAGGCGTTCGTCGCCGGCGCTTTCCGAAAACCGGAGGCCAAGGCCGCGCTGACCGTCAATCAGTTCAAGTTTGAGAATGGGCGCATGGGGACGCTCTTTGCCAATGTGAATCTGAACAACGAAGAGAGCCGCATCGACATCGATGCCGTTGCCAAAGATGAACCGGGAGAGACACTGATCAACGGGTATGTGTCCCCCCAGCATGGCAACATCGATCTTGTGTTCAGTGCACGCCAATCCCGCCTTGAACTGGTCGAAGGCTTTTGCAGCAGCTTCATGCGCAATGTCAATGTGCGGGGAGACGGCGAACTGCGTCTTTCCGGCCCCCTGAAGAGCATGAACCTGACAGGCCAGATCGTGGCTAACGGCACTTTGGAGATCAGCAGTATCAACACCGTGTACGCCCTGCGCAATGACACCGTCCGCTTCGTTCCAAACGAGATCGTCTTCAACCGGGATACGGTCTACGACGCATACAACAATATCGGAATCCTTCAAGGCGCCATCCATCATCAGAATCTCAAGAACCTCAGCTTCGACATTGGCATCAATGCCCGTAACTTGTTGTCCTACAACTTTAAGGACTTTGGTGACAACACCTTTTATGGAACCGTCTTCGCGACCGGAAAATGTGACATCAAGGGACGAAGCGGAGAAGTTACGATTGACGTGGATGCACGTCCGGAGCGCAACACCCGGTTCGTTTATAATGCCTCAAGCCCTGATGCCATCACCAATAACCTGTTCATCAACTGGCGCGACCGTGACTCGATCAAAGCGGACACGAATCGTCCGTGGCTTGCAGCAGGCACGCTGCCGCCCCCGCGGAAATTGCCCGGGGCCGACATACCGACGGACATCCGGCTCAATTTCCTGCTTCACTGCACGCAAGACCTGACGGTAGACCTGATCATGGACGAGCAGAGCGGCGACTATATCTCGCTGAACGGCGATGGGGTGATCCGCGCTGCCTATTTCAATAAAGGCGGCTTTGACATGTTCGGCAATTATGTCGTGGATCATGGCATCTACAAACTCTCCATTCAGAACGCCATCAAGAAGGACTTCCAGTTTGCACAGGGGGGCACGATATCATTCGGAGGCAATCCCTATGACGCCACGCTCAATCTCAAGGCCCAATATATGGTCAATGGCGTCAGCCTCTCCGATCTGCACTTGGGACACTCTTTCGGCAACAGCAACATTCCGGTCAACTGCCTGATGAATATCTCGGGATCGCCCAATGCGCCGAAAGTGGATTTCAACCTTGATCTTCCGACCCTGGGAACTGATGCCAAGCAGATGATCTACAGTCTGATCAACTCGGAGGAGGAGATGAATCAGCAGGTGCTTTATCTGTTGGCCATCGGCCGCTTCTACTCGCAGAGGAGCAACAATGCCGGCTTTGAATCATCACAGAACAACACGTCGCTCGCCATGCAGAGCCTGCTGAGCGGAACGGTCAGTCAGCAGCTCAACAGCGTACTGAGCTCCATCACCAAGAACCCGGCATGGAACATCGGGGCCAACATCTCTACCGGCGATGAGGGATGGAACAATGCCGAATACGAGGGACTGCTCAACGGCCGGCTCCTCAACAACCGCCTCCTGATCAACGGTCAGTTCGGTTACCGTGACAATCCAAACGCAACGACAAGCTTCATCGGCGATTTCGACATCCGTTATCTGCTCACGCCGAACGGAAACTTCGCGATCAAGGTCTACAACCAGACCAATGACCGCTACTTCACCCGTAACAGTCTGACGACTCAGGGATTGGGACTGATCATCAAGAAAGATTTCAACGGCCTGCGCGACCTCTTCAGTTTGAAGCCGAAGAAGGCTGCCCCGACGGGCAAGGCGATGGCTCCCGACAGGCAAACTGGCGGCAAGGCAACGAAGAAAAAGACTAAAAAGAAAAAACAAAAGAATAACCATCAACAGACACAATGGACACCCAACTGATCATCTTTGATTTTGACGGCACTTTAGCGGACACGCGTGCCACCATCATACAGACCATGCAGACCATGATGGAGCAGCTCCATCTGGAAGTAAAGGACGAATCCGCCTGCGCCGCAACGATCGGTTTGCCGCTGCGTACGGGCTTTGAGAAACTCTACCCTGCCCTCCCGACCGAAACCCTCGACCGGTGTGTCGAATCCTATCGGAAGATCTTCAATCAGACAAAGGAAGCCCTGTCACCCCAACCTTTCCCCCGTGCAATAGAGACCCTCGACTCACTGCATCGTCAGGGCATAGCCCTCACCATCGCATCGTCGCGCTCCAACGCTTCGCTACAAGACTTTGTCAACCAGCTCAACCTGTCCGAATATATCTCATTCGTGCTCGGCGTGGAAGATGTCACACATGCCAAGCCGGATCCGGAACCTGTCCTGAAGACCCTTAAACACATGGGAATCACGGCCGCACACACACTCGTCGTAGGCGACATGCCGGTCGACATACACATGGGTGCCGGTGCCGGAGCAAGGACATGTGCCGTCACTTACGGCAACGCGACAAGAGCGCAATTGAAAGAAGCTCATCCCAACTTCATCATCGATGATCTTTCAGAACTCCTACAGATCATCCGCTGAGCCACGCACGACATATCAAGGGCCGGTAATCCCCTCCGACACCGACCGGTTTCGCATCATCTCTGCCCCCAATGGCACCCATGCTGCAAGGCCGCTTTCTGTATTTTCTTAAAGCACTGATATGCAATACATTACCAACACTGTTCCCTTGTCCGGCCAAGAGCTATGCTTTCGGGCGGCCAAAGCTATCATCCGGGCGGCCAAGAGCTATCCTTTCGGCCGCCGAAAGCTATCCTCCGCGCAGGCCACTCCATAGCTATCCTTTCGCCGTCACTTTTCTGCGTGTAAAAGGGAGACCGGAAAACGGCTTTACAGGTAGTATCTGTGGAGGTCGCGGCTGAATATCATCGGATTGCCGGAGGAGGACGCAAAGAAAGAAATTTGGATAAAAACTTTCTTACTTTTGTCCTTTTTTCGTATCTTTGCAAAGATTTAAAGAAATCAAGCATTTAATAATAGTATGAGCAAGCAAGTAGAGAAAATCAAAGAGCTGATCGCAAAACGCGAGCAGGCTCGTCTCGGGGGTGGCGAGAAGGCCATTGAAAAGCAGCATGCACGTGGTAAATACACAGCCCGTGAACGCATCGACATGCTGGTTGACGCCGGAAGTTTCGAGGAATATGATATGTTCAAACTCCACCGTTGCCACAACTTCGGGATGGAAAAGAAGCAGTATCTCGGTGACGGTGTCGTTGCCGGATCCGGAACCATTGACGGCCGTCTGGTCTATGTCTACGCACAAGACTTCACCGTCAATGGCGGCTCTCTCTCGGAGACCATGGCTCAGAAGATCTGCAAGATCATGGACATGGCCATGCAGAACGGAGCACCGGTCATCTGCATGAACGACTCTGGCGGCGCCCGCATTCAGGAAGGCATCTCTGCACTCGCAGGCTATGGCGAGATCTTTGAGCGCAACATATTGGCAAGCGGCGTAGTTCCGCAGATTTCGGCCATCATGGGCCCGTGTGCCGGTGGGGCCGTCTATTCGCCGGCCTTGACAGACTTCATCCTCATGACCGAGGGCACCAGTTATATGTTCCTTACAGGACCGAAGGTCGTAAAGACCGTTACGGGTGAAGATATCGATTCCGAACATCTCGGCGGAGCAAGCGTCCATGCCAGCAAGAGCGGTGTGACCAGCTTCACGGCCAAGACGGAAGAGGAAGCCATGGCCATGATCAAGCAGCTGCTGAGCTACCTCCCGTCGAACAATATGGAGGAAGCTCCGCGCACGGAATGCACGGACCCGATCGACCGCAAGGAGGATCTGCTCAACGAAATCCTGCCGGATGATCCTAACAAGGCCTACGACATGTACAAGGTGATCACGGCTATCACGGACAATGGAGATTTCTTTGAGGTCCAGCCCAAGTTCGCCAAGAACATCATCATCGGTTTTGCACGCTTCAATGGCCAGAGCGTCGGTATCGTCGCCAACCAGCCGTCGGCCTACGCCGGCGTATTGGATGTGAACGCATCACGCAAGGGCGCCCGTTTCGTCCGCTTCTGCGACGCCTTCAACATTCCGATTGTCAGTCTCGTGGACGTCCCAGGATTCCTTCCCGGAACAGGCCAGGAGTACAACGCTGTCATCCTTCATGGTGCACAGTTACTCTACGCCTACGGCGAGGCTACGGTGCCCAAGATCACCATTACCCTGCGCAAGAGCTACGGCGGAAGCCACATTGTGATGGGCTGCAAGCAGCTTCGCTCGGATCTGAACTTCGCATGGCCGACAGCCGAAATTGCCGTTATGGGTGCCTCCGGAGCCGTAGCAGTGCTCTGTGCAAAGGAAGCCAAGGAAAAGAAAGATGCCGGCGAGGATGTAGGCGCATTCTTAGCAGCCAAGGAGGAGGAGTACAATGACACCTTCGCCACACCCTATCAGGCAGCTCAGTTCGGCTATATCGACGACGTGATCGAACCGCGCAACACCCGCTTCCGCATCTGCCGGGGCTTGGCCCAGCTTGCAACCAAGCGCCAGAGCCTTCCGGCCAAGAAGCACGGATGTATACCTATGTAAGGAGATCGCATCATGGACAAGAATGTATATGCAGCCATTGCCATGGCCCTCTATGAGTACCAGGGCAACAATATTCATGATAAAGAACCGGGAATGATCGCCATTGAGGCCAAGCAGACCATGTGGAATGCGAAGTTCCTATCATTTACATTAAAACCACAGTTGAGATGAAACAGTTTAAATATACAATTGACGGCAAGGAATATCAGGTGGAGATCGGCGACA
The DNA here is from genome assembly GCA_022778905.1 of Prevotella sp. Classification (GTDB taxonomy): domain Bacteria; phylum Bacteroidota; class Bacteroidia; order Bacteroidales; family Bacteroidaceae; genus Prevotella. The sequence continues at coordinate 7,353 of JALFRV010000218.1, forward strand.
TCAACCCCGAGAGCTTAGTAGCCAGCATCAAAGTCAATGGCGAAGCCTATGAGGTCGGACTTGAGAAAGAAGCAGAGCCGGAGAAGAAAAAAGTGGTACTCGGCAAACCGGAAGCATCTTCCGCCGAAGCCGAAGAGCAGTCGGCAGGTAGCGCCAATGTCAATACGAATAACGCATTGAAAGCCCCGCTGCCAGGCGTAATCACCGATGTCAGGGTGGCCGTGGGCGATCAAGTGAAAGCCGGAGACACCATTGTCGTGCTCGAAGCCATGAAAATGGCCAACAATATCGAGGCAGAGCACGACGGTACCGTTACAGCCGTGCTGGTCAAGACAGGCGAGAGCGTGCTGGAAGACACACCGCTCGCAGTCATCGAGTAACTGCCCGAGTTCTACTAAAAAATAATAATAAACGTCTGCTTTTGTCTTAAAACAAGCAAAAGCGGGCGTTTTATCAATTATTTTTAGTAATTTTGCACAAAAGCATCCTGTCTACAGCGCTTTCCTCCAATGGCACATGACATGCCGGACGCGTTCAAAAGGCAGATACGCTCCTAAACTTTTAAGCAATGGCAGAGAAAATTTTATTCATCAATCAAGAGATCACGCCCTACGTTCCTGAATCTGCAATGTCTCTGATGGGACGAGACTTGCCACAGAAGGCACAGGAAGACGGATTTGAGATCCGCACATTCATGCCTAAATGGGGCAACATCAACGAGCGCCGCGGACAACTGCACGAAGTGATTCGGCTCTCTGGCATGAATCTCATCATTGATGATACCGACCATCCGCTGATTATTAAGGTAGCCTCCATCCCCACTTCCCGCCTTCAGGTTTACTTCATTGACAACGATGACTACTTCATGAAACGCCAGATGGCGGAGGACCTTGACGGAAACGAGTATGACGACAATGGTGAGAGGGCCATATTCTTTGCCCGTGGTGTGCTTGAGACGATTAAGAAGCTCAGATGGGTGCCGGACATCATACACTGTCAGGGATGGATGGGAGCTATCGTCCCTCTGTATGTGAAGCTCGCCTACAATGCCGACCCGACATTCGCCAACACCAAGATTGTGACATCGCTCTTCTCGAAAGACCTGAAGCACTCTGTCGGCGACAACTTTAAACACTGCCTTGAGTTCCGCAACATCGACGAGGAAGTGCTGAAGCCATATAAGGAGAACTTCGACTTCTTCGAGCTGTGCAAGCTCGCTCTCGACTACAGCGACGCGATAATAGAGGCTGGAGATGGCGTGAACAAGGACTTGCTTGAATATGCCAAGGGCAAGGATGTGCCGTTCGTAGACTTCTGCGGCGACGACTACGTGGAGAAGTACAGACAGC
>JALFRV010000278.1 GCA_022778905.1 Prevotella sp.
TCAAAAACGTCTTCTTTTCATTTTTTTTGTTATCTTTGCAGCAAAGATGACAGTGCCCCGGCTCTGTCGCTGGCACCATGAAGGTGCGAGAGGAAAGTCCGGGCAGCGCAGAGCACTCCACTTCCGAAAATAGAAGCTACCGGTGACGGTAGGGTCAGGCAGAAGAAAAGAACCGCCCGTAAGGGTAAGGGTGAGAAGGCAGTGTAAGAGACTACCGGCTGATGGGTGATCATCAGGCTGTGCCGCTGGAGGCTGCAAGTTCATGTATACCATCGTCTGAGGGCTGCTCGTCCGAACGTACGTACGATGGAGGGTAGAATGCTGGAGCTGCGGGGTGACCTGCAGCGTAGATAAATGACGGAGCTCCTCCCCCGGGAGGATACAGAACCCGGCTTATCAGGGCACTGTTTCTTTTTTTCTGTCAACAGCCGATCGAGCCGGCGGGTCAGCCGTCCGGTCAGCGCGCGGCTTCAATCTTTGGAAACGATGAAAGAATTAGAGACCCCCCATGTGATCCTTGACGACTACGAACATCAGGTGAAGCGCAAGATCGAACGCTACGGCGACCGTCCTGACTTTCCCCGTCTTGATGACTTTGGGCTGACGCGTGATGACCTCAACGACTACCTCTTCGACAAGCAGGCCATCCTTGACAGCGGCGGATCCTTGCGTACCCAGCTGACCGTCGGGGGCATCCTGTTTGTCATTCCGATACTGATTCTCTCCATGTTTCCCGAAGACAGTCTGCCATGGGGAAGCCTTTCGTTCTTCGTGGGCATCGCTATCGGGCTTCTGGCAGGCTTTGCCTACAAGCTGATCCTCATGGGTGTCATCCGCATGCGGCTGCGCAGGATGAGCGACGAGCGCATGGAGGCGTTTCTGAACAAAGTGACTCACTATAACGAATAAGATATGGAACTCTCTCAGCTGCCTGATTTCATGAAGTATAAGGACAAGTTCACCAAGAGTGGATTTGTCGAGAAGATCTCGCGCATCGCCAAGCGCGCAGGCGCAAAGTTGGTCTATGCCTCGCTCTTGTTGTACTATACGCTTGAGAGCGACAAGGTTTCGCTCAAGGATAAGGCTATCATCATCGGGGCGTTGGGCTATCTGATCAGTCCGCTCGACGCCATTCCGGATGCCATTCCCATTGCGGGTTTGGGTGATGACCTGGCCGTGTTGGTCTACGTGCTGCACAAGGTGTGGGGCGAAGTGTCGGAAGATGTGAAGGCCAAAGCGCATGCGAAGCTCAGCCAGTGGTTTGACGCGGACGAGCTGAGGGGTGCGGACGAGCTCTTCAGCAACGATCCCAACGAAGATCCGGTATAGTTGCCCGCGGGGGCGAAGCCATCTTCTCCGTCACCGGCAGGATAAGGGTTCTGCGTGGCGATGACGTGCAGACAGGGGAGGAACGTGCCCTGCGGAAACCTTTGCCGGCTAATGATCCGGCAGCGCAGGCGGTCTGCTACCGGGCGACTTGTGGCAAATGGCCCTGAAGGATCAATATGCCTTCAGGGCCATTTGGCTGATGTGTATAGACCGTCCCATTTTTCCCCTTTGTCAAGATCCTTTCTTTCCGTGGTCGGGATTCCTCTTATCCTTTGTCAGGATCCGATTTTTGCTTGGTGAAAATCCCTGTTCCCCTTGATCATGCCCTGTGCTCCGCTTTACGGGAATATCATTGCTTGCTGTTCTTCCGGTAGCTTCTGACGGCCCAGGTGTCCATACCTGCGGCAAAGAGTGTCAGCATGACGAGCTGGAACCGGATGCTCGTGATGTCGCCGCCGCGCACGAACACGGTCCTCACGGCATCGATGAAGTAGTGCATGGGATTGATGGCCGTCGTCTTCTGTGCCCAGTCCGGCATCGACCGGACAGGTGTGAAGAGTCCGCTCATCAGCATGAGGATGACGACGATGAACCACATCACGAACATCGCTTGCTGCATGGTGTCACTGTAGTTGGATATGATGAGCCCGATTCCGCTGAACGTCAGCGCCATCAGAATGGCCATGAGGTAGACCAGCAGCAGGTTTCCCTGACACGTGATGCCATACAATGCCCAGGCGAGAATGAGGCAAAAGGTCAGCACGACGATGCCGATGATCCAGTAAGGGATCAGTTTGGCGAGGATGAAGTTCCACTTGCTGACCGGCGTCACGTTGATCTGTTCGATCGTGCCGGCTTCTTTCTCGCCCACGATGTTGAGTGCCGGCAGGAAGCCGCACAGCATCATCATCAGGATGCCCATCAGTGCGGGGATCATGAACACCTTATAGTTCAGATGCTTGTTGTAGAGATAGAGCGCCGAGACCTTTTTCCCGGCAGCCGCGGCCGACGGTGCGACGCTCTCAGAGACGATCTGTGAGAGATAGGCATTGCCCATGGCGCCCTGCGTGCCGTTCACTGCGTTGGCCGCGATGAGCACCTGCGGCTGCCTTCCGTTGATGAGATCGCGCTCATAGTCGTGCGGGATCTCGAGCACGATGTCGGCCTCGCTCTTCCCGATATCCTGCATGGCCTCGGCGTAAGTGGCTTTCTGGCCGTTGAAGATGAAGTAGTCGGAGGCTTCGATGCGGTGCACCAGGCGCCGCGAAGTGGTGGAGCGGTCATTGTCGACCACGTCTACGACGATGTTTCTTATCTCCATATCCATCACCCAAGGCATCACGCACATGATCACGATGGGAAAGATGAAGATCAGTTTCGGCAGAAATGCGTTGCGCCGAATCTGTATGAATTCCTTTTGGATGAGATATTTCAGTGTCATGCTATTCTAATCTGGTTTTGAATCTGTGCAGGGATACGGTGAGCAGAACGGTCGTCATCAGCGTGAGGACAGCCACTTCCTGCATCACGCTGCCGATGCCCACTCCCATGATCATCAGCTTGCGCATGGCCGAGATGTACCATCGGGCAGGGACGATGCATGAGATCCAGCGCAGGATAGCCGGCATGCTGTCCACCGGGAAGAGCATGCCGCTCAGCATGACCGTAGGCAGCAGCATCACCATGGCCGACATGAGCAGGGCCGCCAACTGCGAGGAAGTGAGGTTGCTGATGAGAAGTCCCAATGAGAGCGCAAGCAGGATGTAGAGCAGGGAGACGGCCATGATCCAGCATATGGATCCCTGCAGCGGCACGCCGAGCACATAGAACGACATGAGGAGGATCGTGACAAGGATGGCTAAAGCCAGCAGCAGATAGGGGATCGCTTTAGCGAGGATGATCATGATCGGCTTGACGGGACTGACGAGCAGCACCTCCATCGTGCCTTTTTCTTTCTCCCGCACGATGCTGATACTGGTCATCATGGCGCAGATCAGCAGCAACAGCATGCCCATGATGCCCGGCACGAAGTTGTAGGCGCTCTCCATGCGCGGATTGTAGAGCATCTTCGTGTTCACCGGTTGCCGGCTCTGTCCCTGCCGGGCGTTGGCTATCGCCGCCGAAATGATGCTCTGCGCATAGTTGACATACTGCTGGGCCATGTTGGGATCTGCGGCGTCCGTGATGAACTGAACACCCATGTCGCCGTCAAACCGATGGTTGGCGAATTCGCGGGAGAATATCACCGCCATGTCCGCCTGCTGGTTCCGGATCATCCGCTCGGCTGCTGCGGGAGTTGCGGCCGTGCCGGTCATGATGAAGTATTCAGACGCATCGAGGCGGTCGATGATGCTTTGGGTGAGGTGATCTACCGAAGATGTCACGACAATTGTCTTGACATCCTTGACGTCCGTGCGTATGGCGAAGCCGAAGAGGAGCATCATTACGACCGGCATGCCGAAGAGTATGAGCATCGTACGCTTGTCCCGGACAATGTGTTTGGTCTCCTTGACGACGAAAGACAAAAAGGCTTTCCCGTAAAGATGCCGTGCATGGCGGTTATGGAGTTCGTTTTCAGTCATTTCTTGTCGTTTTTCTGGCTAAATAAGTGAATACACCATCCATGTCCTTCTGGTTGAACTGCTGCTTCAGCTGCGCCGGTGTGCCTATGGCACTGATCTTTCCATCGACCATGATGGATATCCTGTCGCAATATTCCGCTTCATCCATATAGTGCGTCGTGACGAAGACCGTGATCCCCTTGGCGGCCGCCTCATAGATCAATTCCCAGAACTGGCGCCTCGTGGCAGGGTCCACCCCGCCCGTCGGCTCATCGAGGAAGACCACGCCCGGATCATGGAAGATGCTCACGGAGAAGGCCAATTTCTGCTTCCAACCCAGGGGGAGGCTTTTCACGATCGTGTTTTTGTGAGCTTCAAACTGCATCTGTCGCAGGAGCTCATCTGTTTTCTCCGCGATCCGTTGGTCGCTCATGCCGTAGATTCCGCCGAAAAGCCGGAGGTTCTCTTTGACCGTCAGGTCTTCGTAGAGTGAGAATTTCTGGCTCATATAGCCTATGTGCCGCTTGATCTGCTCATATTCGGTCGCGATGTCGAAACCTGCTACGCGACCGCTTCCGCCGGTCGGTTGGTTCAGTCCCGTCAGCATGTGCATGGCTGTGGTCTTGCCTGCGCCGTTCGCTCCGAGAAATCCGAAGATCTCCCCTTGATGCACGGAGAAGGAGATGTCGTCCACTGCGCGGAAACTGCCGAAGGCCTTCACTAAGTGCTCCACGACGATCACGTCCTGAGGTTCGGCCTCTTTGGCGGGGTGAGAGAGTCCCGGCGGATTGAACACATCCTTGAAACGTTCGAGCACTTCGTCAGCCGTGCCGATGCCGGCGACGGTTCCCCGGTCGAGGAAAGCGACGCGCTCGCAGCGCCTCACCTCGTCCAGGTAGGGCGTGGCGGCCACGATCGTGATGTCCATATCTTTGAGGGAGCCGATCAATTCCCACAGTTCCTTGCGCGAAACCGGGTCCACGCCCGTCGTCGGTTCATCCAAGAAGAGCACGCTGGGCTGATGGATGAGCGCGCAACTCAATGCCAATTTCTGCTTCATACCACCCGAGAGGGCGCCCGCCTTGCGGTCTTTGAAGCGCTCGATCTGTGAATAGATGGCCTTGATGGAGTCATATCCCTCGTCGACGGACGTGCCGAACAGGGTCGCGAAAAAATGCAGGTTTTCCTCGACCGTGAGGTCTTGGTAGAGCGAAAATCTGCCGGGCATGTAGCCCGTACGCCTGCGGATGGCCTTCATCTGGCGCATCGTGTCATAGCCGTCAACCGTCACCGAGCCTGCGTCGGGCAGCAGGAGGGTGGCCATGATGCGGAAAAGCGAGGTCTTTCCGGCGCCGTCCGGCCCGATCAGACCGAACACTTCACCTTTGCCGACCGTGAAGGAGACGTCGTCCAAAGCCTTCACAGGGCCATAGGATTTCGATATGTGGTCTACGTGGATGGCAACTTCGGACATGGCTCAGAACTTGACTTTACCGTACATGCCGATCTTCAGGCAGCCGTCATTCTTGACGCTGATCTTCACGGCGTAGACCAGATCGGCGCGCTCATCATCGGTGAGGATCGTCTTGGGGGTAAATTCAGACTTGTCGCTGATCCAGGTTATCGTGCCCGGATAGGTCTTTCCCTGCTTGTCCCCGTAGTCGCTGGCGACGGTAACCTGCTGTCCTGTCCTGATCTTTTGCAGCTGGAGGGAGGTCACATAGGCCCGGATGAACATGTTGCCCGTATCGGCTACCTTGAACAGCGGTTTCCCCATGGTGACGAATTCACCCGGTTCGACATATTTCTCGAGGACGTTTCCGCGGATCGGAGATTTGACATGGCATTTCCGGAGCTGGTCCCGGAGCTGGCTGATCTGCGTGTCCGTGGTCCGCTGCTGTGCGTCGAGGGAGGCCGTCTGCGTGTTCAGCGAGGAGGTTTGGGCCGCCAGTTGCCTGCGGAGCACATTCACCTGATTGGCGGCATCGTCGTAAGTCTTGCGCGGAGCGGCGCCATCCTTGACCAACTCACCGTAGCGTCGCTGCTCGAGCAGGGCCTTTGCAAGCTGCTCGCGGGTAGCGGCAATCTGTGTCTGCGTATCCGGTTTCTGGGACGAGAAGACATGTTTGGTCGCTTCCAACTGCAGGATCCGCAGATAGAGCTGGGCCGTATCGACAAGCCCGACCTCCTGTCCGGCCTGCAGGGAGCTGCCTTCCGTCACGTCGAAAGCCAGCAGCCGGCCGCTCTGCTCGGCGTATACGATGGTCTCGGTCGCTTCGAATGTTCCGGTCGCATCATATTCCTTCTCCTTGCTCCCGCAGCTGATGAGCACGGCACCTGCGGCCACTAACATCATGATTTTTTTCATATAGCGTGTCATTTATTGGTTTACGGTGTATTTGTAGTCGTACATTTGCTTGAGCATTTCGATCTCATGGGTGGCGTATTGGATCTTTGCGCTGTTCTCGCTGTTGATCTCCTTGACCAAGTCATTGACGTCGATGATGCCGTGGGTGAGCCTTGACTCGGCGGCGAGGCGCACCTTCGAGCGGAGTGCCATGATCTTCTCGTCTTCGCTCATCAGCTGTCTGTATCGGCTGATGTCCTCCTTTTGCCGGATCTGATCAAGATTGTTGTTGAAGAGGAAGACGTCCCGCTGGTTTTCGGCCTGGTCGCGTTGGAGGCGGAGCTTGGCCTTGTCGTTCCTGCGGGTGTAGAGTGCGCCGATGTTCCAGGTCAGTTTTGCGCCGATCATTCCATTGAGGGAGAACGAACGGTCCATCATGTCGCGGAACATATCGTAGCCCGGATAGCCGTAGTAACCTTGCGCGAAGAGGCTCAGGCGCGGTCTCAGGTTGGCGTCGAGCATCTTCTCCTGCGCATCGGCGAGCCGGATCCGGCTGTCGATGAGGCGGAGCTCGGGACGTCCGTTGGGCTGTTGCGGGTCGACGGCAGGCATGACGGGTCTGGTCAGGGAGTCTATTTCGTGTCCGCAGAAGGCCGTGAGCATGCGGAGCAGGCTTGCTTTCCGGGCTTTCAGCTCGGTCGCCTGCTGGACGGCGGAGAGGCGCTCCGCCTGCACCGAATAGAGGTCGCCGTCGGAGGCGACACCGTTTTTGACCATGGCGGCGAGTTTCTTCTCGTTGGCGGCGAGCAACTGCTGCAGGTCGCTGTTCAGCATCAGCCGCTCGTCGATCAGCAATGCTCCGAAGTAGAGTTCATTGATGCGCTGGCGGACCTGATAGAGGTCGACCTCGTTCTGCGCGCGCTCCATCGTTCCCTGCAGGCGTGCGATCTCCTTCCGGTCTCTGATCCTGCCGCCGTCGAAGACCGTCTGGCTGATGTCTACACCTATTCTGTACTGATCTTTCTTCAGTCCTTTGGCGGTGCGTCCCATCTGCGCGAGCACGTTGCCCAACTCGTCCGGCAGGGCGGCCACCTTGTTCTGCAGCGTGGCCTGCGCTGATGCCGAGACATAGGGGAGCCACTCCTTGCCGATGTTGGCGACGGTCAGGTCGGCCGACTTGCTGACTAAGTCGTACTTGCGGATCAACGGATAGTTGTCGGCAGCATCGCGCTGGCACTGGTCGAGGGTCGTCTGGGCGCTGGCGCTGATCATGGTCAGCAGTCCGAGACATGCGCCTGTCATTTTCCTGTTCATTTTTCCTTTCGTTTCATTTCAAGTGCAAAGATACGGCGAAAAATGTCCGTTGCCGTTATCCTTAGTACGGGAATAATGTGCTTTTTGTACAAAATCGTCGGCTGAATACCGGCCTTTTCCAGCCGATTTGTTATCTTTGCGTATGATTAATGATATATATGATGAAGCCAAACGAACCGGAACGGCTCACGTTGGGGCGTTTCAAGAAGATATTTGAGGATGAGAAAGGACTGACAACCCGCAACTTTTATGTCGGCGAAGGATATGGCGTGACCCGGCAGGCGATCGATTCGGCACGCAAATTCATTGCCAACGGCGATCCCTTCGTGTTGGAAGACATGCGGGTGGGAGTCATCACGGAGGGCGAAGCGCATGTCATGATCGGGCTGAAACCCTACCATGTCACCCGGGGCACCATGGTTTTCGCCAACCGCAACACGATAGTCCAGTTCCAGAAGCTGTCGCCCGACTGCAACCTGACGGGCGTGATGGTGCACGACACGCTCTTCCGGCAGCTCGTGCACGATACCGGTGCGCGTGCCTTTGACCCGCACGTGCAGGTGTGGGTGAAGGCTTTGGATGAGACGGAGATGGCTGTCTTCATCGGCCTGATCCGCCTGCTGACTTCCTGTTCGACGTCTTTGGCGCAGGCGCACGATCTTCTGAAGGATCAGGTGGCCTCGATCCTGCATTTCTATCAGTATCTCTACGAGGCCGACGCGCATGAGGCGTCACAGTCGGGGCATACACGCGAGCAGGAGATCTTTGACCGCTTCATCTCTTTGGTCAACGAGACGAAGGGGACGCAGCGGCAGCTTGCCTATTATGCGGACAAGCTCTGCCTGACACAGCGCTATGTCGGGACGGTGGTGAAGCATGTAAGCGGCGTGTCGGCCAAGGAGTGGATCGACCGCTCGGCGATCACCAACATCAAGGTGATGCTGCATCAGCGCGGGCTGTCGGTCACGGAAGTGGCTGACCGGATGATGTTTCCCACGGCCAGCTTCTTCTGCAAATACTTCAAGCGGCTGACCGGGATGACACCGATGGGATATAAGGGCAGTTAGCGCTTCTGGTCGTCGAGGGGGAAGAATCCGTAGAGTCTCTCGTCGATCATGTCGGTGACTGTCTGGAAGTCCTTCACGCTCTGTTCGAAGTGGATGTTGTCTCCCTCGACGATCATGAGATGGCCTTGGTAGGTCTTGATCCAGTCCTCGTAGCGCTTGTTGAGCCCTTCGAGATAGTCGATGCGTATGGATTTCTCGAAGTCGCGTCCGCGGCGGGCAATGTGGGAGACTAAGTTGGGGACCGTGGAGCGGATGTAGATCATGAGGTCGGGCAGCTTGACGAGCGACATCATCAGGTCGAAGAGATCCGAATAGTTGTCGAAGTCGCGGTCGCTCATCATGCCCATGTCGTGCAGGTTGGGCGCGAAGATGCGCGCATCCTCGAAGATCGTGCGGTCCTGAATGATCGTGTCGCTGCTCTGCGAGATGGCTACGACATCCTTGAAGCGCTTGTTGAGGAAGTAGATCTGCAGATTGAACGACCAGCGCTGCATGTCGGCGTAGAAGTCATTGAGGTAGGGATTGTCGTCCACCGGTTCGAAATGGGGAGTCCAGCCGTATCTTTTGGCGAGCATCTTCGTGAGCGTAGTCTTTCCGCTACCGATGTTTCCTGCTATTGCTATATGCATTGTGATTGAGATTAATGATTGGCATTGATGGTTGAGGGATCCGCCAACCCTTCGCCTGAGGCGGCGGGGGAGGGATCCGAAAAGAGACCGAAGAGCTCTCCGTCGATGCGGTCGATGATGCCGCCGAGATCCTTCGGGTTGCGGAGAAAGTCGATGTCGTCCACGTCGATGACGAGCTTGTGACCCTTGTACTTGCTGAAGATGAAGTCCTCGTAGCGCGTGTTGAGGTTGGAGAGATACTCGAGCGGCATGGTCTGCTCGTAGTCCCGTCCCCGCTGCTGGATGTTCTGGACCAAGTGGGGCACCGTGGCGCGGAGATAGATCATCAGATCCGGCTCCCTGACGATGAGCATCATCGACTCGAAGAGCTCCATGTAGTTCTGGAAATCGCGGTCAGAGAGATAGCCCATGGCCTTGTTGTTGGCCGTGAAGACGTAGACGCCCTCGAAGATGGAACGGTCCTGGATGACCGTCCGGTCAGCCTTGGCGATGTCGAGGAGATCCTTGAAGCGCTGCTTGAGGAAGTAGACTTCGAGGTTGAAGGCCCATCGGTGGATGTCCTTGTAGTAGTCTTCGAGATACGGATTGTATGCGACCGCTTCGAACCGAGGTTCCCAACCGTAGTGACGGGCGAGCAGCGTGGTGAGTGTGGTCTTGCCGCTTCCGATGTTTCCAGCTATTGCAATGTGCATTGATTGATCGAAAATTAGATTGAAAGACGCCTGTCCTTTGGAAGCCCGGGATCCGCTCCGCGATGCCGTCAGACACCCTTCCGGAGGGACGTCTGCCACAGCCGGGACGTGCGCTGCAGACCTGTCCCCGGAGCATAGCTATCATGTGGCCTGCGCAGAGCTATCCTTTCGGCCGTCGAAATGATATCTCTTGGCGGCCGAAAGCTATGCTTTGGGCGGTCCAAAGGATAGCTTTGCGGGAGGCGTTGATAATCAATGGCTTGCGGAGGGGTCTGCTGCGCGTCGGCCGGCCTTGTCATGAGCCTCCGGCGCGTCTTGCCTTTTTGCTTTCCATTATCATCTGCAAAGATAGGCAAATATTTTCAGAAAAGGAAAATAATCTGTATCTTTGCATCATAAAAAACATTTCATCATGGATGAATCTCTATGCTGCGAACTGCTCAGCGAGCATGACATCAGGCCGACGGCAAACCGTATTCTCATCGTGAAGGCATTGGCCGCCGAGGCGAATCCGATGTCAATGGGCGACTTGGTGCATGCTACCTATCCCATAGACAAGTCGAACATCTCGCGGACGCTGGCCCTCTTCCGGGCGCGTCACCTCGTGCACGTGATCGAAGACGGTGAGGGCGACACCCGCTATGAACTGTGCCGGAGCCATGACACGCACGGCGAGGACGACGATCTGCACGTGCATTTCTATTGCGAAAGCTGCCGGCGCACGTTCTGCCTCTATGACACGCCGGTGCCGGAGGTCCGTCTGCCTCACGGCTTTCTGCGCGAGTCGGTCAACTATATGGTCAAGGGAATCTGCGCGACGTGTGCCCGCAAGGTTTCCTTAAAGCGCTTCGGTTAGGAGCTCCACAAGCCGGGGGAGGGCGTAGTGCACTATTTCGGGCTCGCTGATCCAGACATATCCCTCGGGCAGTGCGGGCCGCTGCGCCGTCTCGAGCAGGTAGAAGTCGGCGAAGATCACCTGATGTGTGAGCACGTGTTTCACCTGCCGGCGCAGCGGGATGAGCTTTCCGGGCAGTGCGGGCATCGGCTCCCGCTCAATGAGCAGCGGCTCCCACAGGCCCTGCCAGATGTCTTTCCCCTCCCGGCGGCGGATGGCCGTCATGCCGTTACACCTTATATAAATATAGGTAAGGTGGCGTTCCCTTATCTTCAAAGTCTTGTTCTTGACCGGCAATTCGGCCACGCTGCCGGTGCGCCAGGCCTCGCATGTCTCGCCGAGCGGGCAGTTCGCGCAGTGCGGGGATGACGGTGTGCACTGCAGGGCACCGAAGTCCATGAGCGCCTGGTTGAAGGCCGAGGCTTCGGAGACGGGCAGCAGGTCCTGCGCCAAGGCCTTGAACAGCTTCTTCCCCGCGGTGGTGTTGATCGGCGTGCGGATGCCGAAGTGGCGGGCAAGCACGCGATACACGTTGCCGTCGACGCTCGCCTCGGGCAGTCCGAAGGCAATGGAGGCGATGGCGGCAGCCGTATACTCGCCCACGCCTTTCAGCTTCAGGATCCCGCTCATCGTGTCGGGGAAGCGGCCGGCGGCCACGATCTGCCGGGCCGCATGGTGCAGGTTGCGGGCGCGGGAATAGTATCCGAGCCCCTGCCAGAGGCGCAGCACCTCGTCCTCTGAGGCACGGGCGAGGTCTTCCACATGCGGGAAGCGCTCCATGAAACGCAGCCAGTAGGCCCGTCCCTGCTCGATTCGGGTCTGCTGAAGGATCACCTCGCTCAGCCAGATGGCGTATGCGTCGCGCGTGTGACGCCAAGGCAGGTCGCGCCCGTGGCGCCCGAACCATTCGAGGAGGATAGGTGTAAAGTTATTGGCATTCATCTTCAGATCATACTTTCATCAGTTCACTCATGACCAGATCACTGACGAACAGGCCGCTCCGGGTCAGATGGAGCCGCCCGTCATCGATGATCAGCGTGCCCCGTTCGATCTGTTTGCCGGCCTGCGCCAGCAGGTATTCGCGGTAGGGAGGCCCGAGGTCGTCGAGCCGGATGCCCTCCCGGGTGCGGAGAGCCGTGGTGATCAGGTCGTCGTAACGGGTGTCGTCGTCTAAGTATTCGTGCGTGGCAGGGATCTCATCCCGCCCGATGGCCGCCATGTAACGGTCAATGTCGGAGACGTTCCAGCTGCGGGCGTGCAGGTCATAGGAATGAGCTGCCGCCCCGATGCCGATGTAGGGGATCTGCTGCCAGTAGGATGCGTTGTGTCGGGAGCGATAGCCCGGACGGGCGAAGTTGCTGATTTCATAATGCTCGAAGCCGGCCTCTGCAAGCTCGTCAATGAGTGTGGCATACATGGATAGTGACAGCTCTTCGTCCGTCTCCCGGATCTTTCCCTCCTCGCGCATGCGGTAGAGCGCCGTCCCTTCTTCATACATCAGCGAGTAGGCAGAGATATGCTCGACCCCGAGGTTGACCGCTCTGCGGATGTCAGCCTGCCACGCTGCGAGCGTCTCGTCAGGAAAACCGAACATGAGGTCGATGCTGATGTTGCCGAATCCGGCATCACGCAGCAGCCTGACAGCCTGTTCCACCTCGGCCGCCGAGTGCCGTCTGCGGAGGAAACGCAGCCGCTCATCCGAGAACGTCTGTGCCCCCATCGAGATCCGGTTGACCCCTTCGTCGGCCAAGGTGGAGGCCAATGCCGGCGTGACGTCGTCCGGATTGCACTCGACCGTGATCTCTTCCGGGCTTCCGCCCCACAGCTCCCGGATCCGTCCGAAGATCTTCCGCAGGCCGGACAGGGACAGTCGGGAAGGCGTTCCGCCACCCAAATAGACCGTGCCGATGGCGGTCTGCCCTTCCGGCATGGCCCTTCTGAGCTCCATCTCCCGGCACAATGCGTCGACGTAGCGGTCACGCTGTGAAAGCCGCACGGTGGAATAGAATGCACAATAGGTGCATCGGGAGGCACAGAAAGGAATATGGAGATAGAGTCCGGTCATGCTTATCGAGGGTGTGAACGAATGAAGAGTCACAACAATTTCAATGCTGCAAAATTACTAATAAGTTTAAACAAAATGAGATTTTTCATCATTTCTTTTGGCGATTCATACAAAAATTCCTATCTTTAGCGTCGATATTTCAGGGCTTCAGCTCCAATATCCATGCAACGGAAAATTACTAACACTTTAAATCTTTTGATATGAGAGTTTATCAAACAAACGAAATTAAGAACATTGCATTGGTTGGCAGTGCGGGTTCCGGCAAGACCACTCTTGCCGAGGCCATGCTTTTTGGTAGTGGAATAATCAAACGTCGCGGTACCGTCGAGGCACACAATACGGTGAGTGATTATTTTCCGGTGGAGCAGGAATACGGCTACTCGGTCTTCCCGACCGTATTTCATGTGGAATGGAACAACAAAAAGCTGAATATCATAGACTGTCCGGGAGCCGACGATTTCGTAGGTGGGGCGATCACTGCATTGAACGTTACCGACGAGGCGGTGATCCTCATCAACGGCCAGTACGGTCCCGAGGTTGGCACACAGAACGTTTTCCGTTACACCGAAAAGCTGAAGAAGCCGGTCATCTTCCTTGTCAACCAGCTCGATTCTGACAAGTGCGACTTCGACAACATCATGAACACCATGAACGATATCTATGGTGCGAAGTGTATTCAGATACAATATCCCGTCAAGACAGGTCCCGACTTCAATGAGATCATTGACGTGCTGCTGATGAAAAAATACAGCTGGAAGCCGGAAGGAGGCATGCCCATCATCGAGGAAATACCCGCTTCAGAGATGGATAAGGCCATGGAACTGCATCGCGCATTGGTGGAAGCAGCCGCCGAAAACGATGAGGGGCTCATGGAAAAGTTCTTTGAAGAGGAGTCGTTGACAGAGGATGAGCTGCGCGAAGGAATACGCAAGGGATTGGTGACACGGTCTATCTTCCCCGTATTCTGCGTCTGCGCAGGCGAGGACAAGGGTGTCCGACGCCTGATGGAGTTCCTTGGCAACGTCGTTCCTTTCGTCTCCGAGATGCCCAAGGTCCACAATACGCGAGGCGAAGACATCACGCCGGCGACCGACGGACCGGCCAGTCTCTACTTCTTCAAGACTGGTATGGAACCGCATATCGGTGAAGTTTCCTACTTCAAAGTGATGAGCGGAAGCGTCAAACCGGGTGATGATCTGACTAACGCAGACCGCGGATCAAAGGAGCGTATGGGGCAGATCTATGCCTGTGCCGGTGCAAACCGCATACCGGTAGATGTGCTCAATGCAGGCGATATCGGCTGTACGGTGAAACTGAAGGATGTCAAGACAGGCAACACGCTGAACGGGAAGGACTGCGAGTGGCGCTTCGACTTCATCAAATATCCTAACTCCAAGTACAGCAGAGCTATCAAGGCTGCCAGCGCCGGAGATACGGAGAAGATGATGGCTGCATTGGTCAAGATGCGCCAGGAAGACCCGACGTGGGTCGTCGAGCAGTCTAAGGAGCTTCGGCAGACCATCGTCCACGGTCAGGGGGAATTCCACCTGCGCACGCTGAAGTGGCGTATGGAGAACAATGAGAAGATCGCCGTACAGTTCGGAGAACCGAAGATCCCTTACCGGGAGACGATCACGAAGAAGGCAAAGGCCGAATATCGCCATAAGAAACAGAGCGGCGGCGCCGGCCAGTTCGGTGAAGTGCATCTGATTGTTGAGCCTTATGCAGACGGCATGCCTGATCCCACGTCTTACACCTTCAATGGTCAGGAGTTCAAGATGAATATCAAGAGCCGGCAGGAAGTTGAATTGGAGTGGGGCGGCAAGCTCGTTTTCCTCAATTCGGTTGTAGGCGGTGCCATCGACACACGCTTCATGCCGGCGATCCTGAAGGGTATCATGGACTGCATGGAGCAGGGACCTCTGACCGGCAGTTATGCACGTGACGTGCGCGTCATCGTGTATGACGGCAAGATGCACCCGGTTGATTCAAACGAAATATCATTCACCTTGGCGGCCCGCCACGCTTTCTCGGACGCCTTCAAGAATGCAGGGCCGAAGATTCTGGAGCCTATTTATGACTTGGAAGTGTTCGTTCCGGCCGACTATATGGGTGATGTGATGAGCGATCTGCAAGGCCGTCGCGCCCTGATCATGGGCATGGACTCGGAGGCCGGCTATCAGAAGCTGCAGGCGAAGATCCCGTTGAAGGAGCTGAGCAACTACTCGATCTCGTTGAGTTCGCTGACTGGAGGACGTGCAAGTTTCACGACCAAGTTTGCCAGTTATGAGCTCGTGCCGAACGAAATTCAGACTAAGCTCATCACGGAGCATGAAGCTGAACAGAAAGAAGAAGACGAATAAGGCATACGGCATCAATACATGGAATCCCTGTCGGATAAATTTCCGACAGGGATTTTTGTATAGTTGAATATAGGAAAGTAATCGGAGGATAAATAGTTAAACATGTTAAACGCGTCCAAATTTGTTAACGGTTAAATGTTAAAGCATTAGCAATTTTGTCTATATTTGTCCTCAGAATCATTGTGTATGAAAAAGAAGACAATCTGGACAGTGTCCGTCATCATGGGGCTTTCGTTCTTAGCCTTGCTTTTTCTTCAGTTGCAGTACATCAAGGAGATGGCCAACATGAAGAAAGAACAGTTTGACGAGTCTGTCAACCGGGCACTCTATCAGGCCGCGCACAATCTTGAGTTCAATGAAACGCTGAAATATTTGGAGCAGGATATCAACGCCACCGAGCGCCGTGCCTATAAGCAGGACTCGACGGGAACACGTTCCGGCCAACCTTCTGACGGCACGCTGCAGCAGTCGCACCAGTATTCTGTCGTGGCGGATGACGGAACCGTCTATTCGTCTTTCGAGCTGAAGACGATTGCGATGAAACCTTCTCAGATGCCGAAGGCGATGATTCTGCACAACGACAAGAACACATTGTCGGAGGCTTCGAAGTCTATGCAGGAGATTGTGAAGAACCGTTACGTCTATCAGAAGGCCCTGTTGGACGAGGTGGTGTATACGATCCTCTATTCGGCATCCAACAAACCGCTCAAGGAACGCATCAACTTCAAGTTGCTGGACCAGGATCTGAAAGCTGAGCTGATGAACAACGGCATCGACATTCCCTATCACTTCACGGTCTCGACGCAAGACGGACGGGAGGTATACCGCTGTCCCGACTACACGGATGACGGTGGGGAGTACACCTATTCGCAAGTGCTCTTCCGCAATGACCCTACCTCCAAGATGGGCGTTGTGAAGCTCCACTTCCCGGACATGGGCACCTACATCTTCTCATCCGTGCGGTTTATGATCCCGTCGGTGATCTTTACCATTGTCCTGATTCTTACGTTTATCTTCACGATCGTCGTGGTGTTCCGCCAGAAGAGATATTCGGAGATCAAGAATGATTTCATCAACAACATGACCCATGAGCTGAAAACGCCTATCGCAAGCATATCATTGGCTGCCCAGATGTTGAAGGACCCGTCGGTCACGAAGAGTGATTCGATGATGGCACACCTCAGTGGCGTGATCAACGACGAGTCCAAACGGCTCCGCTTCTTGGTGGAGAAGGTGCTTCAGATGTCGATGTTCGACCGTAAGAAAGCCGTGTTCAAGAAGAAGAATCTTGACCTCAACGAAATGGTGGAGAATATCGCCAATTCGTTCAATCTGCGTGTGGAGCACACCGGCGGGAAGATCTATACGGATATCGAAGCCGTCGACTCGGCCATCTATGTGGATGAGATGCACTTCCAGAACATGATCTTCAATCTGCTGGACAACGCCGTCAAGTACCGCAAGCAGGACCAACCGCTCAACGTGTATCTGAAGACCTGGAACGACGATGACAATCTCTACCTGTCGGTGCGCGATACCGGGCTCGGCATCAAGAAGGAAAATCTGAAGAAGATATTCGACAAGTTCTTCCGCGTGCATACCGGTAACGTCCATGATGCAAAGGGATTCGGACTCGGATTGGCTTACGTGAAGAAGATCGTGGACCTGCATAACGGAGAGATCCGGGTGGACAGTGAGTTCGGCAAAGGCACGAAGTTCACCATCAAGCTGCCCGTGATCAAGGATTGAGAGACCAAGAATGAATAATTATTAACTAACGTGTATAGATTATGGATGAAAAATTAAAGATCTTGCTTTGCGAGGATGACGAAAACCTCGGAATGCTTTTGCGTGAGTATCTGCAGGCCAAAGGCTATCAGGCAACATTGTGCCCCGACGGCGAGGCAGGTTATAAGGAATTTCTGAAGAGCAAATATGACATCTGCGTGCTTGACGTCATGATGCCCAAGAAGGATGGATTCACCCTGGCGCAGGAAATCCGTCAGGCCAACGCAGAGATGCCGATCATCTTCCTGACGGCAAAGACGCTGAAGGATGACATCCTCGAAGGCTTCAAGTTAGGTGCCGATGACTACATCACCAAGCCGTTTTCGATGGAGGAACTCGTGTTCCGCGTAGAGGCCATCCTGCGTCGCGTGCGCGGCAAGAAAAACAAGGAGTCGACGGTCTATCGCATCGGCCGCTTCACTTTCGACACCCAGAAGCAGTTGCTCGTGATCGGAGAGAAACAGACGAAGCTGACCACCAAGGAGAACGAACTGCTGGCCTTGCTGTGCTCGCATCGCAATGAGATCCTCCAACGTGACTTCGCCCTGAAGACCATATGGATCGATGACAACTACTTCAACGCACGTTCGATGGACGTTTATATCACCAAGTTGCGCAAGCATCTGAAGGATGACGAGCAGATAGAGATCATCAACATTCACGGCAAAGGCTACAAGCTGATCACGCCGGAAGAAGAATAGCCGGCAGCGTCGCTATGACGCACGGGACGAGGGGACATCGGTCGGAGAAGCCGGTGTCCCTTTTTTGGGGTGTGTCGGGCATGACACTAACCTGACTGGTTCAACTCCAGTCGCGGGTATTTACCGCCAGGCGAAGCGAAAGACAAGTCGTAGTCAGTAATGGCAGGGATGAAGGAAGTCACGTAACGGGACTGCCGAGCCTATGGACAGAAACTTGCTACAAGGCTAAATCGGAATGGGTGAGACTGCCGGACAAGTCGAAGCCCGAATGGTAAACGTACTCCCCAAAGCAGTAAACCAAGAGGTTGTGGCTTCATCAGGTCAGTGCCTTACCCCGAGAGACCCACCCGGCGTGGCGACACGTGCGATAAAAAGCCCATGGGCGGGAGTCTGCTGAGCCCATG
>JALFRV010000312.1 GCA_022778905.1 Prevotella sp.
CTTGGTCGGATGGTCGGTTGATCGGCTGATCGGATGAAAGCTCGCTTCTCAGGCTATGCAACACGCAAGTAAATCGGGCCTGTCTGGCGAGCTGAAGCGCACTTGAACCACGGATCCCATCCCCAACTTTGGGACATTATCGAAGAATTTGAGCGCCAGCAGCTCCGCGTAGCAGCTCCCTGCGTTCTCCCTCACCTCCGACCCGCACAACGACTTCATTTCAGACATCTTAGTTGTTCCTCCTCTTATTTTCTTTTCATCAATTCACTCGTCATAACGCCCAGGCGTCGGGCGCGGCGGATCACCTCCATCGCGATCTCACGCTTGCTGGCATTCGGCATCCCGAACTCGACCCCGAGCTCGCGAAGCGACTTCACATTTGACATTCTTTTCATGATCTATCCTCCCAATATGCGAAAGCGCCGCAAGATCACAGATCTTACGGCACCCTTGGATGTCCTTCGACATATCGACACATAGTCAGGTCACGGCACCCTCATTCTCAGTCACCCCAGGCGGCATAAAGAATGCATTCAAGTTACCATCATTCAGCAAGTCCACAATACGATTCAATTGTTCAAGGACCTCTTGAGCGATCCACGCGAATGTATCGCAGACAAGTCCAATGTCCTGATACGTCACCGTGTAGTCATTTGTGACATACTGCTTGTACTCCTTCCGCTGAGACATCAGGCGAAGCCCGGGCAAGAGAAACGACTTATCATCAAACCACTTTCCCTCTAACTTAAGAGCCCTGTAGAGTGTCTCCGCGCTACGGAATTTCGCCTTATCAAACGAGCACGCACAACGTGCGAACGAATGCCCTTGAAGCATCACACCTATCGCAATTTTCTTCTTGAGATCACCAGGATCATAACGCCTCACAATTTCGCAATTTAAAACCGGAAGCTTATGCAGGAAATCATGCGAAATTTCCAACTCAAGCTCCGGCTTGAAATTCCTAATCTTCTGTCGTAGAGCCTGAATCTCGTTCTGACCTTCAAGATAAGCAACCAATCGGGATGCATTTATCTTCTTGAACACATCGCCAAGCTTTATGCTTTCCAGATCTCCGTCCGGCTCTGCCTCTCCGCGATCCCTGCATAACGCCAGAGACCATCGGTCTCCCAACTTCTCCAGATAAGCAGAAAGGACCTTAGACATCTTCCTCGTCATCGCGATATAATCAGCAATCGTCACTCGCTCCTGATCCGCGAGCGCCGACTTCTTAAGTACATCTTCGATCCGCTTGCAGATCTCGACTTGCGTGCAAACACGCCAAGCAGCAGAATCAAATCCATCAGGAACATTTAGCGCAACCAAAAGCCCTTCGGCGAACTTATCATTCAAACCTTCCCGATAATCAAGAAGCTGCCCTTTGCGCGGGAAGGACTTGAACTTATTCTCAATGACATAAGCTTTTTCCTTCCCGTCCGCATTCTCCATCCAAATGGTCAGATCCCTGTTGCCCTCTTCCCGCTTAACCCGCAAGAAGCGGCCTTTCACATCGGGGAAAAACACCTTAACAAAGGCCTGATCCTTGTTTATGAGCCACGCCCAGATGTTTGAATGGAACAGCTCATGCGATCCATGGGACATCGCAAAGATCAGCGAGGCCCCCAGCTCTTTGATGTCCTGCGCGCATTCCTCCGGCGCAACAAACTGCCGAGTTTCAGGATCTTGACGCTCAAAGTACAAAGCCCTATCTCTTATTGCCGACGACCGGCCGCTTTCCCCTCTGTTTGCGAAGTGATTTCACATTAGACGTTTGTTTCATAATTTATCCTCCCACTATACAAAGAGCGCCGTAAAGTCATAGACCTTACGGCGCTCGTTCAATCAAGTTACAATCAGATCTCAACTCGATCAGAAACTCGCTTTCCGCGAGAAAATGCACCTGCGAACCGATAGCCGTCGACACCCAACGCGTCACGATAACGCACAAACACCAGACAATATTCAAACGGCACATGTACAACAATATCTTTTATTTCAGGTCTTTGAAACTTCTGTAGACAATCAATCTTAACAAAGACAACGCCCTTACGGCACACCCCCTCCTCTGCGCTCAACGCCGGGGCCGCCTGCCAATCGATGGAATATCCATCCGCCGCTTTCACGCCATCTTTTTTGCTCGTACTCGTCCGCAAGATCTGCAAAGCCGCGAGAACGTCATCTCGACCTGAAAATACAAGCCGATCCGCCACGTTCAAAATTCCTGTCGAACGTACACACTCAACTGGCGAAAGCTTCTTCCAATCGTTTTCCTTCTCGTCTTTGGACAACTTCCCGTACTTTTCAGCAATTGTTCTGACGATTTCATCAAGTCTCCGATCAATATCATCCAAAGGAAGCGTCGCATCCACTCCCAGCTCCGTGACATTCAGGTTATGGTCAACCCCCAAGACACATTGCTCGAACTCCGCAATTGCAGCAAGGGTTTCATCAATGTTCTTCCCACGCTTCTGATCCCCGACAATATTCGACTTGTGATGTCCCTCATCACATTCCACCTGAATGTTCACACAGGGGAAGTAAAGATCCATGAACGAATGCCCGTCTGCATGCCTAACGTACTGCTGAGTCACCGGCCGAGGCACATTCCCCTTTAGGAGTGTGCGAATCCGATGCCAAACCCCTAGCACAACATAATTCTCGAAGTCCTTGTTCTCCGTGTGCTCAAACGCTCGAATGATATACTGGCTATTGCGCATCCGTGCAATTTCTGCGGCATACTTCTCCCGCAATCCCGCCCACTGCTCGCGCGTCATCCCACCTTCGATATATTCGCGGCAAAATTCCTTGAACAAAGCAAGATATGTCCCGTTGATATCCGCTTCTTCAAGATTGCCCTGCTTAGAAGAATCCTTTTTCAAGGACAACTTTTTGAAATCTGCAATCGCGTCAAATGCATCCGTGGGTTTAGCATCCACAAGAACATTCCTGCCATGAAGCAGCTTCAGACAATCAAAGGGATTTAACTTAAATTTCCCACGAAAAGACAAGCGTTCGCAAAATGCTGCTTCAGTACGATTCCAATCAGAATCAGACTTGGATTTCTCCTCCTCTATCCAAGCAATAAATGCATCCTCCACTGAACCATCTTGCGCAAGGCATGGCGTGATTCGATCCCGAAGTCCCCAATAAGCCTTCATCAATCCATCCCAATCATATGCCTTCACGTCTCGCCAGTCGAAAGAAGAATAGAATCGGATGATAACGCCATGATCCCGTTCCGTCTTCTCGCTCGTCCATCCCACTAAAGACCACTCCTCCCCAAGCAATGACTTAAGCATTTTCTGATCATATTCACGAGAAGGAACGTAAACATCAATCGCAAGGTTCTTTTTCAAAAGAACCGACACCTGGAGATCCAACTTGCCTATGAACTGCTCAATTTTCACAACATGGCCATCATCATAAGCACGAGCGAACCCCTTAGATTGAAAATGCTTTGCGATCAGATTCTTAGCTTCTGTTTGGTTCATACGTGTATTCCTTTCTCGTTCCGGTTTTGCGTGAGATCACTACCATCCCATGTTTGATTTTTGCTGACGTCACCTGATCTGACTTGAGGGCGACGGGAACGGTATGTGAGAAGGATCTCCCATCGTGTATAATTGGTTTGCCTAAAATCAAAAACACGAAAGGAGATCCTCATGGC